>DCBP01000066.1 GCA_002314055.1 Prevotella sp. UBA1104 | reverse complement strand
ATAGCTGCAATGTGGGTTAAATCTTGGAGAAATGATTTCCATGGATTTATTTATGCAATTCCAGTCTGTCGAAGAAAGATTTTTGTGATATTTTATGCTTCTTCTAATCAATTCATATACATGTATTTTCTCAGACCCTACCTCATATTCATAAGTCTCAAGAGAAGATTGAATACTTGAAAGTTCCTCATTCAACTCGGCTATATGCTTTTCATAAGATGCCTTACATTTCAGATTATCTGATACAGACAGTTCATACAAAGCTTCCAAATGACTCACTAAACTTTTATATTCATAAATCTTCTTCTTGTTTCTTTCATACAGATAACACACAAAAGAAAATATAGAAAGAGAGATTAGAAATATTGACAAATATATAATACTCCTTTTTTGTTCATTTCGTTCAATTTCATGAATTTTCTTTTCACGCAAACTATAATTATAGAGCATATGTATTCTTGAGACTGATTCGGTAGCTGAAGCTACACGTACAGAATCTGACATTTTTCTATATAGACTTAAATATTTAGAAACTTTAAGCAAATCTTTCTTTAAAGAATAATAGTTAACAAGTTCACTTAATGCAAGCTCTTTGGCATATATTGTTCCGGTTTCCATTATTCTGTTGCTATAAACATAAACAGAATCTATAATGCCCATTTTCTTATAAAGATCTAATGCAAGACAATTTGTTGGAGACAATAGTCTATCATCTACATTTCTTAAATGTACAGAGTATATTTCATATGCCCTTTGTATTTCGCCCTTACTTTTATATAAAGATGCTAAAGACAATAATATAGACTCTTCCAATAGCTTATCATCAATGCTTATAGACAATTTATAAGAATCTTTCAATACGGATTCTGAGACATCTACTTTATTTAAATATTTACAAGTTTGTGCTATATCGCGCATACTATGAAGCATATTAACGGTATCTCTCAATAATGAATCACAGGTATATGACTTTCGGTACATCGTCAATGCCTCATCAAACATATCCTGTTCAAGAAACAACGTTCCGCTCTGACTGTACACCTTGCTCTTAAACGACAACGGTGTCTTGTCGTCGGACAAATCCAAGGCTGTCTGGAAACATTTCAGCGCCTGTGGGGCATCGCTATGCTCTACGTAATATTTACCAAGATAGTAGCATGACTCTCTATATTTTTCCTTGTCTCTGCTGTCTTCAAAGAAATCACAGACACGGAATATGGTACTGTCTTTCTAGGGTTCATACAGGTTGTTGGCAACTTTTATTTTCAACAGGTCATAATACATCCGGTCCGGCTCGCTACGATATTCATTGGCTGAAAGTTTTCTGAGCAACAAACGGACACTGTCGGGCTTGCTATCGCAAAGCGAGTCTATCGCGACGAGTTCTTTCGGATAGGTGTGATGGAAGTTTACGGAAAATATAACAACAGCCAATGTCGCAACAATCACAGAAGCGGCTATCGAATAGATTAGAATTTGTTTTCTTGTCAGATTATGTAATATGTTCATAACTTCAATTTCTATTTATCATATTCTTATGCTCAGTCTTGTGAGTAGCTTTCCACCAAGCTGTTGTACGTTTATCATTGGCATAAGGATTCAGACTTGGGTCTGAAACGGTAAGACCGGAAAATTCAGTTATCTTTCGTACTGCACCATTAACACCGACGAGACTTGTAAAATAATACGGAGTGTTGTCCTTATACGGCACTGCTGCTGCCATCTGCTGACGGAAGGCAGCCAATAGAGTCTCGTCATGACATATATGGCGCACGTAATCGCCGAGATCATAAAAGAGCGACGGACTGTAGCCGTCGAATACCTGCACGCCGTCTGCATCAGCCTCAACATCAGCCGCATCATTTATCTGCCGCATCAAGGAGGCAATGGCATCAAGCTGCGAGCAGTCAGTCACGGCAATAGTGGCATACGGATATTTCTTCCCCCCATAAGTATAAGAGTTGTAAAAAGATATCAACTCCGAACACACGGCAGAATAATCAAGTGTTCCCATGAGATATTTCAGGATATTGCGGTAAGGCATACCGTAATTCATCATCTCCGCCGGACAGGCAATGAGATAGTCAGTAGCATCCTTCAAGTCGAAGGCAGCCTCAACATTAGACATATAGCAATCGTCGAACAGGATATATTCCATCTTTATCCCCGCATTCCTTATCCCCTGGGCAAAGTCGGATATATCAATCATCGTACCATCTTTATATCCGCCAAAGAAACGAGTAAGTGGAACATAATCTTCGCCCTTCATGCGCATCAATGCATGCAGCTTGGCACTGCTACGGGCATAAGTGGCAGTTCTCACCCACCCCATGCCGTGTCCACCGACAATCATCGCAAATTTCTTGGCAGGTGCATAGTCTGCGACATCCCCCAATACGGAAGTAATACCGACAGGTGTGGTAACATCTATTCCGGAATAAGTCTTGATTGGTTTCTCTTCACATTTCCCGTTTTCCAAAGCAAGTTCAAACATTCTGGAGTTTGTGGCACTTTCCGCCATATAAACAACAATACGGTCAGTCCGTTTGTTGCCATACTGCTCCAGTGCAGCTTTCATGTCAGCAATATTAGTTTTGAAGAAAGAAATAAGATTGCCACTGTTACCCGTCCACGGCATAAAGACAACCACGGTGCGTTCCGTCAACTTTATATCATCCGGTTCATCGCTGCTACAAGAAGCCAACATCATCACACATACTAATATCAAAGGGAAAATGGAAATATAAAGGAAACGTTTCATAAGCCAGGCGGTTGTCGGGTTAATATTTAAAGATAAAGAAAAAGGAGCTGTAGAAACAGCACCGTTTCCAAACGCCCCATGATTTTTATTTCTGTTTGTAGATAATAGGATTCGCTCCGCTCGTAATCTCGAGAGCTTCAGGATGTTCCTTGATATACGAGTCGATGTGTCTCATTCTCTTCTCCTCGAGAATCTCGTCTACGGCAATAAGAATGCCCGTCTCCTCCACATTCCCGAAGCCGTCGTTGATTGCCGTGCCGAAGAGCTTCATCGTAGGACTGAGGTTCATGTAAGCATTGACAAGCGGTGGAATGTTGTATCCCATCTTGCGTATCTCGCGGTTAAGGATGCGGTAATCGGCACGGAAGTCATCCTCACAGAAGAGAGCCTTCAGCTCATTAGGGTCAGTTTCGATTTTCAGCGGTTCCATCGGGATGACAAGATTCTCCTTGTCGTCGAAATGCTTCTTCAGGAAATAAAGAATCATATCCCTACCCTTGCGGATATACGAAGGATACATAGTCATCTTGCCGAAGAAATATTTCACGTTAGGCATAATAACCGTCAATGCCCCCAGTCCGTCCCACAGGTTGTCGAGAGCAAACAGGCTCTTGGCTCCCATTCTTGAGCTTTGATAAGGCAGAGAAACAAAAGAACGTCCGAGTTCTATAGTCTGCGGCATATATTCCTTCATGAACTTCTCGGAGAAATGGAACATGTGGCTTGTTGCGAGCACCGGCTGCCCATTGCTGTCGATATCCACATCAGTACCGAGAATATACCTATAGCCGCCGATAATCTCCTCAGCCTCAGGATTCCACACTATAAGCTGTTTATAGCAGTTGTCCATAGTGTCAAACTCGTCGATATCCATACTCTTGCCCGTACCGCCGCCAGCTTCACGGAAAGCAATCTCGCGCAGTCTTCCGATTTCCTTCATCACGTTCGGGGCATTATGTGCCGTAATGATATAGATCTCGTTATTACTCTTGTTTGTCATGCGCAGCTGGCGCTCAGGAGTAAGTTCTTTTTTCAGCAGCTCTTTGTCAACAGGCTGGATTATCTCTTGTTCCATCTTCTATTATTGTATTGTTCTTTAACGTTCTTGAGTATTCTGTATAATCAGTATTCTACCTTAGGCTACAGTTCATAGACTCTGTCCTCTACCCACTGTGCCCATTCCTTTGGCGTGCGGCTCTTGTCGAAAGTCTGCCAAGGTATTGGCTTCCCGATCTTTACCACAAATTTCTTATGCACATTCTTGTACATCTCGTCGACTAGGAAGAGCATGGCGATATTAAACTTAATGCCGAGCCGTTTGCATAGATTTGCCAGATTATAAAAGAAATCAGAGTTTTTCCCTCCGAAATGAATCGGCACTATATCGCGGTGATACTCCACACTTTTCGATATAAACGTCTTCGTCCACGGGATATCATGTATCTTGCCGTCGATTCTCCTTGAGCACAGTCCTGCCGGGAACATGAGCATGTGGTTGTCGCTCTGGAATCCAGCCTCAACCATTGCCGGGAAGTTTCGTCCCTGCCGCCCGGTCTTGTTAATCGGAATGCAAAGTGGGGCAAGCCCAGGCAAGTTCATCAGTAAGTCGTTTACGAGATATCGGAATTTCCCGTCGTAATGTTTTCCGATAACGGCACCGAGTGCCACGCCGTCAATACCTCCGAGCGGATGGTTGCTGACGAAGGTATACAATCGCCCGTCGTTTTTGTCGGGCAAATTCTCCTTCCCCTCGATAACAAGCGTCATGTCGAGATACTTCACGCAATCCTCGAGCCATTCCACTCCAACATGCCCTCGACTTTCCCAAAGAAAGTCGTTCACCTGATTCTGATGTACGATATGCTTCAGCCATCCGACGAGCAGCCGCGGCACATATTTAGCCTTGCTGCCCATCTTGTCCTTAAGTATTTTGTCGATATCTATTGTTTTCTGCGTTACCTCCATATCTCTACGGCAATATTTTTATTCTGCTAACAGCGCAAATCGAATGCAGAAAAAACAAGCTTTCTTGTATTTTTCCACGGAAATGCAATCTATTTTATGCAAAAATAAAATAACTTTTTCACATACATCACTTTTTTATAAGAAAAGTTTAGTATTAAGAACTATTTTAAACATTTTTTCTCTTTATTGTTACTCAAAAGAAATGTATACCGAAAAAATCATCATTTTTGCAAAAGCGAAATGCCTACTCGTAGACAAGAGATGTAAGGTGCCCAGATGTCATAATATCCTGTGCCACGAGTTGTATATCCTCAGCCGTTATTCGTTCGATGTCGTCCATGAGTTTCGTAATATCCTTCTTCCATCCGTAATGCAAGAAAGTCTTGCCGAAATCAAGAGCAAAGCTCTCCCTATTGTCGCACGCCACTCCGATCTGTCCCTTTATCTGTCTTTTTGCAGCCTTCAGTTGACCCTCCGACAAGGGCTTCTCAATTATCTTGTCGAGTTCTCGTCTCACGAGTTTTATACACTTGTTTATATCCTTCGGATCGCAACCGAAATACACACACCATAATCCGGTATCAGAATAACACACCATAGTACTTTCCACCGTATATACTAAGGCATGACGTTCTCTGAGCGAGAGGTTAAGACGTGCATTCATCCCCGGTCCGCCCAATATATTATTCAATAGATATAGCGGCATACGCCTTTTGTCGTGTACGCTATAGGCACGGTTTCCGATCATCACATGTGCCTGATGAGTGCCCTTGTCGTTTACAAACAGGCGTGATTCATATTTCGGCAGACTTACCTTTGGAGCGACATCTACAAGCGGTTTTGCCGCCGGGAATGTTGCCGTAGCCTTTTTCAACAGTTTCACGACCTTATTGAAGTCAACATCGCCACTCACGAAGAACACTGCATTCTCCGGCTTATAAAAGCGCCGGGTAAACCTCAAGGCATCATCTGTAGTAAAACCTCTCAGCAACTTCTCGCATCCCAGGATATTGTGCCCGAGTGGATGTCCCACGAATATTGCATTTTCGAAATCATCATATATAAGTTCTGCGGGAGAATCGTTATAGCTCTCTATCTCGTCGCAAATCACTTCCACCTCCTTATTTATCTCATTTTGCGGATAAGTGCTGTTGAAAACAATATCCGAAAGCAGGTCTACCGCCTTTGGAAAATGTTCCTTCAATATAGCCGCATAGAATACCGTCTCTTCCTTATTAGTATAAGCATTTAATTCACCGCCAACGCTCTCCAGACAATTCAGAACTTGAATTGACGAGCGTCTGCTGGTTCCTTTGAATGTAACATGCTCACAGAAATGCGCCAAGCCCTCCTCGCCAGTCTGCTCATCGCGGGTTCCTGCACAGACCTCATATCCGCAATATACCACAGGCGACGGCGACTGCAAGTGAATCACGCGCAATCCGTTGGAGAGTGTTATAGTATTATATTCCATAATAGAAAATCATCTTTAAAACCGACATGCAAAGTTAAGAATAAAAAAGTGTCAGCGGAAATTTAATGATGACAAAAGCGTGATAAAGAGAAGAAAAAAGAGAGACCGCCTTGACAACATATCGTCAGAGGCGGTCTTTACGTTAGTATGTTATGAAAAATTTGAGAGAACGAAGCTTCACAGCTTCATTTTTTGTTTTACTAAACATGATTATTATGAGAAAGCATAGAAAAATTTGTCTACTTTATTACGTTCGGCATGACAGCGGCTTTTTTCAGCGAATCTACTTTCACCGAGTCTCCCATTGCCACCTTCGGTCCGTTCTGAACCTTCGGAGCAAGAGCCGTAGCATCCGCAGCATTGTTGTGCTCGCCGTCGAACGCCATCTGCGATGCATTGCCGAGAGTAAGGATTATAGCCACTACTGCTGCAGCCTTGAAGAGCGGCACCAGTTTCTGACGGAATGGAATAACTTTTGCCTTTACCGGCTCCTGCTCGTCCACGAGTTCCATCATGCGCTCATCGAAGTTGTTGCCCAAAGAGTCGATTGCCGGTTCAGTGGCAGCATAAGCAAACAGCGGCTTGTATTTTGCAAGTTCCGCCGGTATGTCGCTTTGGCTGAAGAATGCCTTCAGTATTGCTTCTTCTTCGAGGGAAGTCTGACAATTCCAATAGCGTTCCAACAGTTGTTCGATGTATTTATAATCCATATTTTGCATTTTCGTTAAACTTTAGTTTTACAGTCAGTCTTGCTCTATAGATATTCACCTTAACCTGTTCTTCGGTTATCGAGAGAACCGCCGCAATGTCTTTATACGACTTTCCCTCGAAATCCCGGAGCTGCATGCAGACACGTTGTTTTTCGGGTAGCGAGTCGACGATGCGTCTCACCATATCCAGCATGTCCTTCTGCTCAGTCCGCTCGTCAGGAGCGGCAAGACTTGAGACCTGAGGCTCAATATTGTTCTGGTCGAGCGACTCGTTGCTTCGTGCAGCCCTCTTCGTTGTGTCGAGAGCGATATTGCGGCATATTGTGAGGCTGTAAGCCTCTATCGAGTCGATGTTGTCAAGCGTATCCCGCTTGTCCCATACTTTCATCAGCGTGTCCTGTACCACGTCCTCGGCCTCTTCCCTGTTCATTGTTATACGCAGGGCAAGCCGATACAGCACGTTTTTCAACGGCAAGACATCGTTTCGGAAACTGATTTTTTTCATTTGCCTCTATTATGTTAGACGATTCAAGTTTACGGAAGTTACAAGAGAACTGGATTTTCTATGCTTTTTAACATTTATTTTAAATAATAGGAGAAATAGGACTAATAGGAGTAATAGGACATATAGGACCAATAAGACAAATAAGAGTAATAGGAGTAATAGGACAAATAGGACGGATAAGAGTAATAGGACCAATAGGACTTATAAGACCAATGCTCAATTACTCCACTACGGTGCCTTGGGATACCGTCAGGTCGTTGTCTTTTGTAATAGCCACCCTCTTTACTCCCGCTGCTATGGCAGCAAAGGCATTGTCGAGTTTCGGCAACATTCCTCCGGCAATAATGCCTTCCGACTTATATCTCTCAAAGTTTTCCTTATTTATATTTCTTATTACGGTAGTCTCATCATCGGGATTTGCGAGTACACCGGCTTTCTCAAAGGCGTATACGAGTGTTACGTCGAAGTGAGGGGCAAGAGCCTTTGCCGTCTCCGATGCTATTGTGTCGGCATTGGTATTCAGTATGTTGCCCTTACCGTCGTGAGTCAGCGGTGCCATAACTGGCGTTATGCCCTGTGCCAGCAGATTGCATAATGCCCTTGCATCCACCCTGTCTACATCCCCCACGAAACCGTAGTCTATGCCGTTTTTCAACGGACGCTTATGCGAAAGGATAACATTCATGTCGGCACCAGTCAGTCCGGCAGCCTTCTCGCCACGTGCCTGCAGGTGTGCCACGATGTTCTTGTTTACGAGTCCGCCATACACCATCGTCACCACCCTCAACATCTCGCTGTCGGTTATGCGGCGCCCGTCTACCATCTTGCTCTCTATGCCGAGCGATGCAGCTATCTTGGTAGCGCTGCGTCCGCCGCCGTGCACAAGGACTTTCTTGCCCTCTATCCGACAGAAGTTGTCGAGGAGGGCATCAAGGCGCGTTGCATCTTCTACAACACCGCCGCCTACTTTTACTATTGTTATTTTTTCCATTTTTATTATATGGTTATGGGAGGACTGGGAGTTATGGGAGAACTGGGAGGACTGAGAGAACTACAAGGACAGAAAAGAACGACTTATTCCAGATAAGTATATCCATAGAGTCCCGACCTGTAGTTCGACAGGAATTCCTTTCCCTCTTCAAGAGAAATCTTGCCGGTCTTCACACTCTTAGTAACCCAAATCTCGAGTTGGCGCACGAGTTTCTTTGGATTATACTGCACGTAGCTCAACACCTCTTCCACCGTCTCTCCGTCGAAGATCTGGTCGATATTGTATTTCCCGTCCTTCACCGAGATATGCACGGCATTCGTGTCGCCGAACAGATTGTGCATGTCGCCGAGTATCTCCTGATATGCACCTACGAGGAAGACGCCGAGATAATACGGCTCGTTCTTCCTTACGGTATGTACGGGCAGGATATGCGAGAGATGGCGGTTGGTTACGAAATTGGCAATCTTTCCGTCGCTGTCGCACGTGATGTCTTGTATCGTGGCGCTGCGTGTCGGGCGTTCGTTAAGGCGTTGCAGCGGTGTTATCGGGAAGAGCTGGTCGATAGCCCAGCTGTCTGGCAGCGACTGAAACAGGGAGAAGTTGCAGAAATACTTGTCGGCGAGTAGTTTGTCGAGTCCTTTCAACTCCTCCGGCAGATGTTTCATCGACTTCGCCATACTGTTTACCTCCCGGCAGACACTCCAGTACATACGTTCTATCTCGGCACGCGTCTGCAGGTCAACGAGTCCATGACTGAACAGGTCGAGTGCCTCCTCGCGTATCTGCTCCGCATCGTGCCAGTCCTCCATCATTGTTCGCGGATTCAGGTTATCCCATATTTCATACAGGTCCTTAACCAGTTTGTGAGCTCCCGGCTCCGGTTCGTAATCCTCGTTCATCTCCGGCAGAGAAGCCGTTTCGAGCACGTCGATAACGAGCACGGAATGGTGTGCCGAAAGAGAGCGTCCGCCCTCGGTAATGATATTAGGATGCTTTATGCCGTTGGCATCAGAGGCTTCGATAAAGGTATACAGACAGTCGTTTACATACTCCTGAATGGAGTAGTTCACACTACTCTCGCTGTTAGACGAGCGAGTGCCGTCGTAGTCAACGCCGAGCCCGCCGCCGCAGTCTACGAAATCCACGTTATACCCCATCTTATGAAGCTGGATATAGAATTGCGAAGCTTCGCGGAGTGCCGTCTGTATTCGTCGGATTTTTGTGATTTGGCTTCCGATATGGAAATGAATCAGTCTAAGACAGTCTTTCATTCCCTTTTTGTCGAGAATTTCGAGAGCAGCAAGCAGTTCAGAGCTTGTCAGTCCGAATTTACTTGCATCTCCACCACTCTCTTCCCATTTTCCGCTTCCGGAAGAGGCGAGTTTGATGCGTACGCCGAGATTAGGCTTTACGCCGAGTTTCTTTGCCGCCCGGGCGATAATCTCCAGTTCGTTGAGTTTCTCCACCACTATAAAGATGCGCTTTCCCATCTTCTGTGCCAGGAGAGCGAGTTCTATATAGTTCTGGTCTTTATATCCGTTGCAGATGATAAGCGAGTCGCTCTGACACTGCACGGCGATTACGGCATGCAGCTCAGGTTTCGACCCGGCTTCAAGTCCGAGATTGAACTTTCTGCCGTGGCTGATAATTTCTTCCACGACGGGTTGCATCTGGTTTACCTTGATAGGGTATATGATAAAGCTTTCGCCCTTGTAGCCATATTCCTTGGCGGCTTTCTCGAAGCAGCTTGACGTCTTCTCGATACGGTTATCGAGGATATCGGGGAATCGCAGCAATACGGGAGGTGTGATGTCTCGCAGTGCGAGTTCGTCCATCACGTCGCGAATATCTATCCGGGTGTTGTCCTTGCATGGCGTAACATATACGTCGCCGCGCTCGTTGATGCCGAAGTAGGATGTGCCCCACCCGCCCATATTGTAAAGCTCCTTGGAGTCTTCAACAGTCCATTTTTTCATTTGTTTTTGAGATTTTGGGAGTTATAGGAGTTATAAGACTAATATGACATATATGACTAATATGACCAATAAGACTAATAAGACCAATAAGACATTACTGCATGTTGCTTTAAAGCATTCCGATTATGTTCTTTACAGAAACATGAATCTTCTCGCTGTTGTCGAGAAGACTTACATCAAAGGTATGCTTTGCCTTGGTATAGAAAGGCTCGCGCTCCTTGAGCTGTGTCTTCACGAATGTCTCTACTTGCTCCGGTGTCTTGTTTAGCAGCAATGGTCTTACGCCCTTGCCCATCTTCAGGTGGGCATAGAGCACTTCGGGAGTTGCCTTCAGATATACGGTTTCTCCCTTTTGGTTCATATAGTCCATATTGTCGAAGAAGCACGGGGTGCCTCCACCGCAGCTGAGCACGATATTTTCGAACTCAGCCACTTCGTGGAGCATATTGCGTTCTATCTGCCGGAAGCCGTCCTCGCCGTGTTCTTCGAAGAGCTGCGCCACGGTGCGGCGCATGCGGCTGGTGATATACCAGTCGAGGTCGTAGAACATGAGTCCGAGTTCCTTGGCGAGTTCTCTGCCTACGGTTGTCTTTCCGGCTCCCATATATCCTATCAGAATTATCCGCTGCATAGGCTTTTGATGTCTTATTTCTTTACGGTGTTGTTTATCACGTTCATACACTCCTCGAGTGTAAGTTCGGCAGCACGCTCGTGCAAGGCTTTCGGCAGACGGTAGTTCTTGCCGTCGTAAACGAGATATGGTCCGTATTTGCCTTTCATCACTTCGAGTTTCGGCTCCTCGTCGAATTTCTTCAGATGGCGCATGCTTTCCTCTATCCTCTTGCGCTCTATCAGTGCTATTGCCGTAGAGAGTTTTATCGTGAGGGGATCTTCTTCCTTAGGGATTGACACGTATTTCTTTTCGTGCAACACGTATGGCCCGAAGCGGCCTGCTCCGATAACTACCGGTGAGCCTTCGAAGTCGCCGAGAGTACGCGGCAGTTTGAAGAGCTCGAGAGCCTCGTCGAGGGTTATCGTCTCCATGCTCTTGTCTTTAGGGAGCTGAGCGAAGCGCGGCTTTTCCTTATCTTCTGCCGAACCGATTTGCACTACCGGTCCGAAGCGTCCGATTTTCACGTATACCGGTTTTCCGGTCTTCGGCTCCGTGCCGAGTTCGCGCTCTCCAGCCTTGTGTTCCTGTCGGCTGTTCATTGTCTTCTCTACCGTAGGTTCAAACTTGCTGTAGAATTCCTTCAGCATATCCGTCCATTGCTCGTCGCCTTCGGCAATGGAGTCGAACTGCCGCTCCACGTTTGCCGTGAAGTTATAGTCGAGTTCCGTAGGGAAATGCTCCAAGAGGAAATCGTTAACCACCAGTCCGATGTCTGTAGGCAACAGTTTTCCCTTGTCGCTGCCCACGGTCTCTGTCTTGGAAACGCTTGCCACGGTGTTGCCTTTGAGCGTATCTATCGTATATTCACGGTCTTCACCTTTCTTGTCGCCTTTCTGCACGTATCCCCTCTGCTGTATGGTACTGATTGTAGGGGCGTAGGTTGACGGGCGGCCGATGCCGAGTTCCTCCATCTTGTGTACAAGACTTGCCTCGGTGTATCTCAGCGGTCCCTGACTGAATCGCTCTGTGGCGGTCATCTCCATGCGCTGCAGCTTGTCGCCGTTTTTCATCGGGGGCAGCTGGTTGGAGTCTGTCTCCTGTGCCACGTCTTCGTCGCCCTGCGACTCGCGGTATACTTTCAGGAATCCGTCGAAGGTTACCACCTCACCGTTGACAACAAATTTTTCGTCTGCCAAGCTGCTGCCGTCGGCATTCTGCATACTAATCTGCACGGTTGTCTTCTCTATCTGTGCGTCTGCCATCTGGCAGGCAGCCGTACGCTTCCATATCAGTTCATAGAGTCGGCGCTCCTGTGCCGTTCCCTCAATGGTCTTGTTCTCCATATATGTAGGGCGGATTGCCTCGTGCGCCTCCTGTGCTCCCTTTGAATGGGTATGATACTGACGTGTCTTGTGGTATTCCTCGCCCCAGGTATTCACGATTTCCTCTTTGCTGGCGTTAAGGCACAAGGAAGAGAGGTTTACGGAGTCGGTACGCATGTATGTTATCTTTCCGTTCTCGTAGAGGTGCTGGGCGAGCATCATGGTCTGCGACACGGTGAACCCGAGTTTGCGGGCCGCCTCCTGCTGCAGGGTTGATGTTGTGAATGGAGGTGCCGGGGTGCGCTTCAGCGGTTTCTGGCTTACATCAGACACTACGTATTCTGCCGTCTTGCATTTCTCGAGGAAAGCGAGAGCCTCATCGTGTGTCTTGAAGCGGGTGTCGAGCTCTGCCTTCACCTCAGTTTTCTTTCCGTCGGCTCCCGGGAAGGAGAACACGGCGGTCACCCTGTAATACGGTTCGCTCTTGAATGCCTGTATCTCGCGCTCGCGCTCCACGATGAGTCTTACGGCCACGCTCTGCACTCTACCGGCAGAGAGTGCCGGCTTCACCTTGCGCCAGAGTATCGGCGAGAGCTTGAAGCCCACGAGGCGGTCGAGCACGCGGCGTGCCTGCTGGGCATTCACGAGGTTCATGTTCAGATGGCGCGGATTTTTTATTGCTTCGAGAATTGCCGGCTTGGTAATCTCGTGGAACACTATTCGGTTGGTATTCTGCTCGTCGAGTCCGAGCACTTCACACAGATGCCATGATATTGCCTCTCCCTCGCGGTCCTCATCGGATGCGAGCCATACCTTGTCGGCTTTCTTGGCACTTGCCTTGAGTTCTGAAACAAGTTTCTTCTTCTCGTCCGGAATTTCGTAATCGGGCTGAAGGGTTTTAAGATTTATGCTTATTTCCTTTTTCTTCAGGTCGCGGATGTGTCCGTAGCTGGACATCACCTTATAGTCCTTGCCAAGGAATTTCTCTATTGTCTTTGCCTTTGCAGGACTCTCTACTATTACCAGATTCTCTTGCATTTTCTCTTTTTTGTTTTAGGTTTTTGCACCGTATGGCGATGACTTTCTCTTATTTTGGCGGCAAAAGTAAGAAAAAGTTTCTCATTATACCTTATATAATGTAATAAATTTGCATTTTTTTGTTTTTGGGAAGGTGTTTTTCCTTATAGTTCATAAGAATTATTCAGAAAAAGTTTTTTCGGGCATTTTACCCTCACACCCTCACCAACAGCTCTGAAACTCCCTGTATATCGGGGTTTCAAGGTGTGAGGGATAGTGTGAGGGTAAGGGTCTCACCCCTCACACTTTTTTTTCGCGGGGAGTAATGTTTTCGTATGAAAACACGATTCTTTTAGCCGTAACATTATCGATACGACTGCCAAAGCTATCACCTACCGGTGGTATTTCCATGCTGCACCAAAGGTGCAGCATAGTTGCACCAAAGATGCAACTGCGATTCTAAAGTGGCAATGTTCTGTTATGGATTTACCCAAGTAATTTCATCCCTCCCTTCGGGAGGGTTAGGGGGGGTCTATACTTCCTCACATACCGCCATCTCCGTGCCGTGGAAGACAACAACTATACGGTGAAGAGTGGTTGTCTTAACGGCAGACTTCACCATTTCCGTCTCAGCATAACGCTTTACCTGTTCGGTAGCCTGTTTCCTTAGCTCTTCAACCCTTGTTTCCGGGTCCTTGCTCTTGGCATATTTCAGTTCGAT
>DCBP01000032.1 GCA_002314055.1 Prevotella sp. UBA1104 | reverse complement strand
GAGGGTGCTGAGTAGTTACGATATACATAATAAAATGTTAACTTTGCAGCGCAATTTTATAACAAAAGGTATTATGAACGTAAAAAGATTTATCAGGAATTCAGTATTCACTCTGTCGTTTCTTGCCATTGGCGGCAATGCCATGGCTGGAGAAGAAGACACGGTGACGGTATTCAACAGCGTAAGGTTCTACGACGGCTATCTCGTGGAGAATAACCCCGACGACCCTACCCTCGACGGTATTCTGCGTCACCGCACATCACTCTATGCCGTGAAGCTCACCGACGAGCAGTTGAATAAAATGGGCGACAAACTGCAGATGAACGTTTGGGTGCAGGCTTGCTGCGACAACTACGACCGCATCGGCAATATCAACCTTGCCTTTGTACCGAAGGGACAGGAGAGCTACAAGATTGACTACAATAATCCGGAGAACAACGTGCCGCGCATTGAGATCGGCCGTTTCATCACTCCGTTTATGAACAAGAACAAGAAGCCGGACACGGTGCCGTACACTTACGACGTGCCTTACCTCAGCTACATTTTCCGCGACAAGGAGTTGCGCGAGAAGTATGACATCTGGGTGGAGTACGAGTTGTTCGGAGTGCCGTATGCAGCAAACACTCAGATTTCAGGCTGTTCCGGCAGAAGCGACGTGTTCCTCGGAACACTGAAGTTCTCTTCGCAGCCAGAGAACCGCGGTGTGGAGACAGACAAGGATGTGCTCGTGCCTATCGTGATAAAGAATCCGGAATATATCGCCCACAACCTTAACAATTACAACGAGAATGCCACCGACACACTGGGCAAGACGGTGAAAACCTATGAGTTTGAGGTGCCGAAGGATGTACAGAGCGGTATGCTCGTGCTCATCACTTCCAACCATGGTTCTAACTCTGGCGGCGAGGAGTATAACCGCCGCTGGCACTACGTTTATTACGACGGTGGCGAGGAACCGATACTTACCTACAAGCCGGGCAGAACATCGTGCGAACCGTTCCGCAAATATAATACACAGAGTAACGGTATCTACGGTATATGGAAGAGGAGCGACGCATCATGGCAGTCGTTCAGCAACTGGTGTCCGGGGGATGTTATCGACAACCGCATCATCCTGCTCGGTAGTGTGAAGGCTGGCAAGCACAAGGTTACTATCAGCGTGCCGGATGCCGTATTTGCCGACAAGCAGGGCGACATCCCTGTATCCATGTACTTCCAGGGACTCACCGAGGGTCAGCTCGACGGTATCAACGAGGTTAAGGCTGAGCCGATGAAACAGTTCGTAGGCTTCAATATCGCCGACGGCAAACTATCAGCTGTGAGCACAGAGGGCGTGGTTTCTATCGAGGTGCGCGACCTGCAGGGCAAACTCCTTCGCGAAAACGAGTGTCAGAAGACTATCAGCGTTGCCGGTGTGCCGTCTGGCATTTACCTCGTCAGCGTGGAACTGACTAACGGTATTATCGAGACTCATAAAGTGAAACTGTAAACATACAAAAAAGCCGCATCATGTATCTGGAGTATGGCTAAGCTCCGGATGCCTGATGCGGCTTGGTTTTATCCATTAACAATTTTATTAAACTTTATGGCTCCCTCTCCTTACAGCGGATATTCCTCGAAGGCATAGAGGACTGTAGAGAGATAACGCTCTCCGGTATCCGGCAGCAGAACGACGATACGCTTGCCTTTGTTCTCCGGGCGCTTGGCAATCTCTGCTGCTGCAAAGGCTGCCGCTCCTGATGATATACCGACAAGTAAACCTTCCTGTTTGGCAAGTTCACGTCCTGTGCGGATAGCATCATCGTTGTCTACATCAAACACCTCGTCAACGACAGAGGCATCGTATGTCTTCGGCACGAAGCCGGCTCCAATCCCCTGAATCTTATGCGGACCGCTGGCACCGCCGTTGAGCACAGGCGAAGTCAATGGTTCCACGGCAATCACCTTTACTTCAGGATTCTTCTCCTTCAGTCTTTTGCCGATACCCGAGACAGTACCGCCCGTTCCCACTCCAGCAACAAAGATATCCACCTTACCTTCAGTCTGTTCCCAGATTTCAACACCCGTAGTTTCGTAGTGGCGCTTCGGATTAGCCTTGTTTTCAAACTGCTGAAGTATTACAGCTCCCGGGATAGAATCCCGCAGTTCGTTGGCAGCCTTGATAGCTCCCGCCATACCGTCCTTTCCAGGTGTCAGTCTCACTTCCGCGCCATAAGCCTTCACAAGGTTGCGACGCTCCACACTCATCGTCTCCGGCATGGTAAGAATGAGTTTATAGCCTTTTACGGCAGACACGAGAGCCAGTCCTACACCGGTATTGCCGCTCGTAGGCTCTATGATGGTAGCTCCAGGTTTCAGGATTCCCTTCTCTTCGGCATCCTCAATCATAGCCAGAGCAATACGGTCTTTCACGCTGCCTCCGGGATTGAAATATTCCACCTTGGCAACAATAGGAGTCTCTATATTTTTCGACGCTGAGAACTTTCCGAGTTCGAGCAACGGGGTGTTGCCAATCAGGTCTGTAAGTTTCTTTGCTATCATAATATGTTGTTTATTTAAGACGTAGAAGACTTCTATAATTTATAGAATAAAGCTCACAATCTTTAATCTTTCAATCTTTTAATTTTTCAGTCTTTCAGTCTTTCTATTTTTAAATCTTTAAATCTTATCAAACGCCTGGCTCAGGTCATCGATAATATCGTCGATATGCTCCGTACCGATACTCAGTCGGATAGTCGATGGAGTGATATGCTGCTGTTCGAGCTCCTCTGGCGTCATCTGTGAGTGAGTTGTGGTGTATGGATGGATAACGAGACTCTTCACGTCGGCAACGTTGGCAAGAAGAGAGAAAATCTTCAGTGAGTCGATAAACTTCCATGCTTCCTTTTCTCCTCCCTTAATCTCGAAGGTAAATATACTGCCACCACCATTAGGGAAATATTTCTCGTATAGGGCATGGTCTGGATGAGAAGGCAATGACGGATGGTTTACTTTTGCCACCTTAGGATGGTTGGCAAGGAACTTCACCACTTTCAGCGCATTCTCTACATGGCGCTCCACACGCAGCGACAGCGTCTCGAGTCCCTGCAAGAGGATAAATGCGTTGAACGGAGAAATGGTAGCTCCCGTATCGCGGAGCACTACGGCACGGATACGTGTTACGAATGCTGCCTTGCCGGCAACATCAGCAAAGATGGCACCATGATAGCTTGGGTCTGGCTTTGCGAGCGATGGATATTTGTCGGCATTCGCCTTCCAGTCGAATGTGCCTCCGTCTACGATTACGCCACCAAGACTTGATCCGTGACCACCGATGAATTTAGTTGCCGAATGTACTACCACGTCGGCACCGTGTTCTATTGGACGGATAAGATATGGAGTGCCGAAAGTATTGTCTACGATGAATACGATATTATGCTTGTGTGCCACGGCTGCCACGGCATCGAGATTGGTAACGTCGGAATTCGGATTTCCGAAGGTCTCGGCATACACAACCTTTGTATTTGGCTGGATAGCGGCTTCAAGGGCATCGAGGTCATTCACATTTACTATTGTGTTTGTGATACCAAGCGTATGAAGGGTATGGGTTATAAGATTGAACGAACCGCCATACATATTGTCGGCAGCAACGATATGGTCGCCGGCAGCAAGTATATTCTGCAGAGCATAAGTAACGGCTGCTGCTCCCGAAGCCACAGCAAGTCCGGCAACGCCACCCTCAAGAGCAGCCACACGGTCTTCAAACACTCCCTGGGTTGAGTTAGTCAGTCTGCCGTAGATATTTCCGGCATCGCGCAACGCAAAACGGTCGGCAGCATGCTGCGAGTTGCGGAATACGTATGATGTTGTCTGATATATTGGTACGGCACGTGCATCTGTAGCCGGATCCGGCTGTTCCTGACCAACATGTAACTGTAATGTCTCGAAGTGTAGTTTCTTTTCGCTCATAGTCGTATATTTTTATTGTTTATTTTCTTTTCTTGAAAGCTTGCAGAGACGTTTTATTTCTCTTATTACTTTCGATGTTGCAAAGGTACGGCGGTTTTCCGGTTCCCGAAATACCACAAATGTATCATTTAGCATACCATGTTTGTGGTATATGCGCATTTTTCCATACTTTTTCCAACATTTTCTTAATTAAAAAGCCCATACTCGGCAATTTTCAAACAGTTTTCACTCAAAAATACATATACATCCTATACCTGTTTATAGGTAAATTAAAGAATATCCTTGCCAGTCAGCAATATTATTCGTAACTTAGCATTACGAAAACAATCACAACCTGAATTTATGACAAACGTATGGATAAGTGCCGCTGGACTTTGCGGAGCAACAATAATAGGTAGTATTCTCGGATTCGGAATCAAAGAACTGCCACACAAGTGGAACGACACGGTGCTTGGCTATTGTGCCGGAGTGATGCTCGCCGCCTCGACATTGGGACTGATTGTCCCTGCCTTTGAGTCGGTGGCTACGCCGTGGTGGCTTGTCGTCGTGGGAGTAATGGCAGGAGCTATGTTCCTCAACGTGCTCGACCTCGTGACGCCTCACCTCCATCACATCACGGGACTTGATGCCGAGGAGCACCGCAACAACTCCACCCTCAACCACATACTGCTCTTTGTCATGGCAATCGCCATCCATAAGTTTCCTGAAGGCATTGCCGCAGGAGTGAGCATGAGCGAGGGCGAGGAGGCGTCGTGGACTGTTAGTTTCGGTATCGCACTGCAAAACATCCCCGAAGGTATGGTGATAATAGCGCCGCTCCTGCTTGCCGGAGTGAAGCGCCTGCGCACATTCGTTATTTCCATAACCATCGGTCTGCTGGAAGTCATCGGCGTGTGGACAGGATTTGCCATGGGCAACGTGTCGGCATCCATGCTCCCCATCATGCTCGGATTTGCCGGCGGTGCGATGCTCTACGTAACAAGCGACGAGATGATACCCGAAACTCACGCCCACGGCTATCAGAAGCAAGCCACCTATGCTTTACTGCTCGGTTTCATGACATTTATACTGCTTGAGAAACTACTGTAAATACTGCTTGAGAAGCTCTCTGTAAATAAATCCTAAGCTTGAATGTTCTCGCATCACATATTTTATTTTTCTGCAAAAAAGTATCATAGTATCATCTTTATATGTAATTTCGCAGATAAACCGTTATCTCTCAACAACATACGCGAATGATACTTTTCTTATTATTTTACAGAAAAGTATCATAGAAGTATCATAATGTATCATAGAAGTATCATAAAATTGCGTATCTTGCCATCTGTTAAGGCGTAAAAGAGAAAGCTAAAGGCATTGCCCAATTTAAGTCTCTAAGTTTGGGCAATCATTGCCCACTATCAAGGGCATCGATGCCCGGATTGAAAGACTTCGTGCCCATCTATGTGGGCAACACCTTGGGCAAGTTGTTTAGAGTTACTTTTCTTTATTATATAAGGTATAAACGCACGGAGCCGCTTACAGAGTTGCTTACTTTTATAATGATACTTTAGATGCTATAATGATACTTTTTATGATACTTTTTGTAAAGTAATAAGAAAAGTATCATTTTTACATCTCACTGAATATCAAGCAATTAAATATTATTTTTCTTATATTTATGATACAATGATACTTTTTTCGCCTTTTTAAATTTATGTTACAAAAGATAATATCCAATGAATAATACAGGATAAGAAGTATCTCGGCAATAAAAATGAACGAGTTCAGAATTACAATTCTTATCTTTGTAATTCTTGTATTGCTCTCGATTTGCACTATCTTTGTATAAGATAGGCGGCATCTCGGAATAAGAAATGAATAAATTCATTTCGTTCTTCTCTCGATTTGCACTATCTTTGTATAAGATAGGCGGCATCTCGGCAATAAAAATGAACGAGTTCATTTTGTATTGCTCTCGATTTGCACTATCTTTGCAAACATAAAACAATAAAAGACAAAATCATTATGGACAACAGAATAACAAAACTCTTCGGAATTCAATATCCTATCATACAAGGGGGAATGGTTTGGTGTAGCGGATGGAGACTCGCAGCTGCCGTGAGCAATGCCGGCGGACTGGGGCTTCTGGGGGCTGGCTCTATGCACCCCGAAACCCTACTCGAACATATCAACAAGATGAAGGAGGCAACACTGAAACCTTGGGGTATCAATGTACCGCTGATGTACCCGGAAATTGACAAACTGATGGAAATGATTGTCAGCAATGGGGTGAAGATTGTATTCACATCGGCTGGCAGTCCAAAGAAATACACCCAAATGCTGCATGATGCCGGAATAACCGTTGTTCATGTTGTTTCGAGCAGCAAATTCGCAAAGAAATGTGAGGAAGCAGGCGTTGACGCTGTCGTTGCCGAAGGATTTGAAGCCGGAGGACACAACGGAAGGGAGGAAACGACAACGATGACTCTTATCCCTCAAGTGAGAAAGGCTACTTCGTTGCCACTTATCGCTGCCGGCGGAATTGCATCTGGCGAGGCGATGCTTGCCGCTATGGCGCTCGGAGCAGAGGGGGTACAGTGCGGAACGGTGTTCGCAATGAGCAAGGAGAGTTCTGCCTCTGAAGCTTTCAAACAGCGATGCACGGAACTGCAGGAGGGCGACACTATGCTGTGCCTTAAGAAGATAGCTCCAACTCGCCTCATCAAAAACCAACTCTACGACAATATTAAGGATGCTGAAGACAATGGGGCTAATGCTGATGAGCTTAGGACTATCATCGGGAAAGCGGCATCGAAACGAGGTATTTTCGAGGGCGACTTGAATGACGGCGAACTTGAAATCGGACAGATAGCTTCGGGGATAAAGGAAATACAGACTGCCGGAGAGATTATCAAGAGAATGGTTGGCGAGTTTGAGGAAACTAAGAAGAGAATTATAGGATAGACAGGCGAAAACAACGTTTTTTCGTATTTTATATAATAAGGATAAAATAAATTTATTACATTTGCATCCTGTTTATATATAATAAGGTATAATAGGAATATGGGAAAAATCATTGGGTCCGTCAAACGTATCTTCTCAAAACGCAGCAAAGCGTCGGAAGAACACGACTCGCTCGGCGTGGTGGAGGACAGTCCTTATTATCCCTTCTGCTGGAGGGAAAAGGAAAACGGAGAATATGCCGTTGTGCTCTATGCTGAGGAGGAATACAAGACTGACATATTTGAAGAAAAGGAACTCTTGGGAAACGGATATACATGGGAGGCTCTCGCTAAGGAATTTATAAAAGAGGAGATTCCAGAAGCCGACGAGGTTGTAGAATTCGACCCGGAGGCAGACATGTTTTATGCTTACTCCAAGAACCGCGATATGCTGTATCGATTTATGACGGAACTGAAAACACTGTGTGAAGACGACGACAGATTGAGAAAATTGCTCGACAATGTTGACGCTGACGCAAATCTATTATAATGGGAAACGAAAACAAGAACATACTAAAAAGCATTAAATATCCACAAGACCTGAGACGGCTGCCAGTGGAAATGCTGCCACAGGTTTGCAACGAACTGAGGGAGGATATTCTAAAGGAACTCTCGGTCAACCCCGGTCATCTCGCTTCAAGTCTGGGAGCACTGGAGATTACCGTAGCCATGCACTACGTGTTCAACACACCTTACGACAGGATTGTGTGGGACGTGGGGCATCAGGCTTACGGACACAAGATTCTTACCGGAAGATGCGACAATTTCTGCACTAACAGAAAGCTCCATGGCATACGGCCTTTCCCATCGCCACAGGAAAGCGAATACGATACTTTTGTATGCGGACACGCATCGAACTCTATATCTGCCGCCCTCGGCATGGCTGTGGCGGCAAGGCAGACAGGACACGCTGACCGACATATCGTTGCCGTTATTGGCGACGGGGCTATGAGCGGCGGACTTGCCTTTGAGGGACTGAACAATGTTTCGACTACACCTAACGACATGCTCATCATTCTGAATGACAATAATATGAGCATCGACCGCAGTGTGGGCGGAATGAAACATTATCTGCTGAAGCTCAATACCAACGAGACTTACAACAAATGGAGATATAAGGTGGCTACATGGCTGCGCTCTAACGGCATGCTCGACGAAAACCGCCGCAAAGGCATCATCCGACTGAGCAACGCTCTGAAATCAGCTATCAGTCATCAGCAGAATATCTTCGAGGGAATGAATATTAGGTATTTCGGACCGTTCGACGGGCATAACGTGATTGAACTTGTGCACACACTGCAACAGCTGAAAGACATGAAAGGTCCGAAACTTCTGCATCTGCATACTATAAAGGGGCACGGATACGCTCCGGCTGAAAAGGCTGCCACCGTATGGCATGCACCGGGACTCTTCGACGTTTCGACAGGAAAGAGAATAAAAATGGAAGACGGTACGGAACCAGCTAAATATCAGGACGTGTTCGGAAATACACTCCTCGAACTCGCACGACAAAATAAACGTATCGTTGGCGTAACACCGGCAATGCCTACTGGATGCTCTATGAACATCATGATGAAGGCTATGCCGGAACGCACCTTTGATGTAGGCATTGCCGAGGGACATGCCGTTACGTTCTCTGGAGGTATGGCAAAGGACGGGCTCCTGCCTTTCTGCAATATATACAGTGCCTTTGCACAAAGGGCATACGACAATATCATTCATGATGTGGCCATTCTAAACCTACCGGTTGTAATCTGTCTCGACAGAGCCGGACTCGTGGGCGAGGACGGGGCTACTCATCATGGAGCTTTCGACATGGCGGCGCTCCGGCCGATTCCGAACCTTACCATCGCCTCGCCAATGAACGAACATGAACTGAGACGGCTAATGTATACGGCACAACTGCCGGACAAGGGCACGTTCGTTATCCGATACCCAAGAGGAAGAGGAGTCCTGAAGGATTGGCATTGCGCATTGGAGGAAATAAAGGTTGGCACGGGCAGAAAGCTACGCGACGGCGATGACGTTGCCGTTTTGTCGGTTGGTCCTATAGGGAACAACGTGGAGAAAGCTATTGAACTCGTAAACTCCACACCCAACGCTCCAAACTCCCCACTCTCCATCGCCCACTACGACATGCGCTTTGTGAAGCCGCTTGACGAGAATCTGCTTGAAGAAGTGGGACGGAAATTCAAGAAAATCATTACGGTAGAGGACGGAGTTAGAAAGGGTGGCTTCGGATCGGCTGTGCTTGAATGGATGGAAGACAAAGGATTCTACCCGGAAATAATAAGACTGGGACTTCCTGACTCTTTCGTAGAACATGGCACTGTTGCCGAACTGCAACATATTGTAGGCATTGACCCTGAGGGAATTGCCAAAGCAATAAACGACTGCATTAAATAAGGATATAAAAGGATGAAAATCATTATAGCAGGAGCTCACGACATCGGTTCGCATCTAGCAAAGCTCCTCTCAAAAAACAACCACGATATCGTACTCATGGACGAGGACGAAGACAGACTTGACAGAATAAGTCCTGACTACGACTTGCTCACGATGCATGCCTCGCCATCAAGCTTGAAGGCTCTAAAAGAAGCTGGTGCTGAAGGTGCCGACCTCTATATCGCCGTTACGCCCGACGAGAGCAAAAACATGAACTCTTGTGTAATGGCTAAGGCTATAGGGACGAAAAAAACTGTGGCTAAGGTTGACAACTATGAGTTCGTGGAACCAGAGCTGTCTAATTTCTTCGAAGGACTGGGCATCGACTCACTTATTTATCCGGAAAATCTTGCAGCAAACGATATTGTCAACGGACTGAAAATGAGCTGGGTGAGACAGAGGCTCGACGTACACGGCGGTGCGCTCGTAATGCTCGGAGTGAAACTACGCGAGACTTGCGAGATTCTCGACCAACCGCTAAAGGAACTATGTAAACCAGACTCTCCTTATTATATAGTGGCTATACGCCGCGACGGCGACACGATTATTCCGCGAGGCGACGACTCGCTGAAAGTATACGACATGGCTTACTTCATGACTACAAAGCAATATATCCCTTACGTAAGGAAAATCGTAGGCAAGGAACATTATGTAGACGTGAAGAACGTTATGATTATGGGAGCCGGCAATACTGCTGTCAGGGCTCTGGAGAACATGCCGGAATATATGAACGTGAAGGTTATCGAGCATGACGAGGAACGATGTGAACAGCTAAACGAGCAGATTGACAACAGTAATGTTATGGTAATCAACGGCGACGGACGTGATCTCTCGCTGCTTAACGAAGAGGGAATACACAACACTCAGGCGTTTGTCGCTCTGACGAGTAATGCCGAGACGAATATTCTCGCCTGTCTGACGGCAAAGAGAATGGGGGTAAGAAAGACTGTTGCGGCTGTGGAGAACCTCGACTACGTAAACATGGCGGTAAGTCTCGACATCGGAACCATAATAAACAAGAAGGCTATTGCCGCCAGTCATATATACCAGATGATGCTCGATACGGAAGTGAGCAACGTAAGCTTCCTGATGACGGCAAATGCCCACGTTGCGGAATTCGTGGCACAGCCACAATCGAAGGTTACACGGAAGAAGGTTTATGAACTCGGACTGCCTAAGGGGGCTACAATCGGTGGACTGGTAAGAAACGGTGAGGGATTCCTCGTTTCGGGAGGTACCCAGATTGAAGCCGGCGACATTGTCGTTGTGTTCTGTTATAACCAAAGGATGGACAAACTCGAGAAATTCTTTAAATGATAAATCTTAAACTTATATATAAGGTATTAGGCTCGCTTCTTTTTATAGAGGCATTCATGATGGCTATTTGTCTCGTTATGGCTCTTTGCTATGGCGAAGACGATGCCATGGCTTTTGCCATGACTATTGTTGTCGTTGTGCTATCGTCGATGGTGCTGAAGTTTAAGGGCAGAACTAACAATATGAGTATGAACAGGCGGGATGCCTATCTGCTTGTTACGCTGACATGGGTGGTGTTCAGCTTGTTCGGGGCTTTGCCGTTTACTATCAGCGGATATATCCCGAGTTTTACCAATGCATATTTTGAAACCATGTCGGGATTCACTACTACAGGAGCGACAATCATCGACGACGTGGAAGCACTTCCACACGGACTGATTTTCTGGCGTTCAATGACACAATGGATTGGCGGTCTCGGCATCGCTTTCTTCACTATCGCCGTGTTGCCTTCGCTTGTGGGAGGAAGCGTCAGGGTATTCTCGGCTGAATCTACTGGACCGATAAAGAGCAAGGTACATCCCCGCATTTCTTCGAGTGCAAAGTCTATATGGCTGGTTTATCTGATGCTCACCGTGGGCTGTGTTGCATGTCTTTTGGCATGCGGAATGTCTCTCTTTGACAGCACCAACTATTCTATGAGCATGACAGCTACGGGAGGTTTCGCTCCTTACAACGACAGTACGGGGCATTTCCATTCGATAGCTATCGACAATGTGAGCATACTGTTCATGTTCCTGTCGGGAACGAACTTCACGCTCCTTTACTTGGCTATCTTCAAGCGGAAATTCATGTCGCTTTTCCGCGACTCTGAGTTCAAGTTGTATATCACTGTTGTCAGCTTGTCTACTCTCGGAATTATGTATTTCCTTATGATGTACAACGACTACCCGCTCTGGAAGGCTCTGCACAATGCCCTTTTCCAAGTTGTGTCTTTTATTACCACAACTGGTGTGTTTAACGACGATGCCGGCAAATGGCACCATATAACGTGGGTTATCCTGTCTATTTGCATGTTTATCGGTGCATGTGCAGGAAGTACGAGCGGTGGTTTCAAGAGTGTACGCGGCGTTATCCTCTTCAAACTTATACGCAACGAGCTGAAACGGGTGCTTCACCCAAAGGCAGTGCTGCCAGTGAAGATTAACGGACATATCGTAAGTTCTTCCAACCAAGTAACGCTGCTTGTCTTCTTTGCCCTCTATATCGCCCTATGCATCTTTGCTTATTTCTGTCTGATTTGCATGGGTGTAGACAGCACAAACTCCATTACCATCGCCATGAGCTGTGCCAGCAACGTGGGACCTACTCTTGGACTGGAAATTGGACCTACTACATCGTGGAACATTCTGCCAGATGTGGGAAAATGGATTTGCTCCATTCTTATGCTGATGGGCAGACTCGAGATTATCAGCGTTGTGGTTATCTTCACAAGAAGCTTCTGGAAAGACAATTGATTTATTGAAGATTCGCCACTGATGCAATATTTTTCTGTTTTATCTGTTATACATATATAATATAGTAACAAACAATTTTTGAATAGTATGAAGAAATATCTTTTTATGCTTTTAGCGCTGTGCGCCGTAGTGTTCACTGCTTGTAGTGATGATGACGATAACGACAAGGAAATGCCACAACTATCACCTAACAACACTAATATCAGCGTTGAAGCCAAGGGTGGCTCGAAGACTCTTACCGTCAGCAATGCAAAGGAACTGAACATCACGCAAATAAACAATAAGACTAAAGGAGCTAATAACACGTCGACGGACACTGACGTGCAGTCGGTTAGCAACGGTAAGATTAAAGACCCGAAGAATGTGGACGGCGGATGGTTTTCGGCTAAAGTCGACGGAAACAAAATTGTATTTACTGTTACGGAGAACACCGACACCCAAAATTCGCGCGACAAATACATACACGTAAGCTGCGGAGGAAATATCTACGGTCTGTCGCTACATCTGGTGCAGGACAAGGCGGCTGAAAGCAAATAACGGATAGATTAATCTTTTATTCATGTTTCAGTTTTAAACGAAACATGAAATCTTTTATAACAGTATCTTCACCCTTCTCTTTCTCTATATCTTTACGGGAAAGGGAAGGGTGAAGATTTTTATATGGATATTCAAAACATAGAAACATGATTTTATATCATGCAATGACAAAAATCTTTCATATTTCAATTGTTAAACGATAATTATACATCGAATAACGTTTCATGCACATCATATCTGCTTATCTTGAATATCTTTGCAACGTAAATGATAAATGGTAATTGATGATAAGGAGAAGTTATTTGATTTTAACTAACTATTAGCCAACTATTCATTAGTTGAAGCGCATTGCGGCATGCGGTATGTCGCAATTGCGTTTTTTCAAATAATAACATTACAACTAACTTTAAAGAACTTATTCATGAAACTGAATCTAAGAATCTATCTTTTCTTCATAACATGGCTGGTGTCGCTTTTGCCTGCAACGGCAAATAGCGACATCAAGCTCTTTCCAGATGCAAATAACAAATATTGGATTAAATCTGTGCCTTCGGCAATGCGAAACGACTATATACGGCTCGGGGCTTCATTTATCGGGAATTCGTGGACTCCCATAAAACCGGAACTGTTTGCAGAATTCCGAACTAACGGTAACCGAACTAATTTCGAGGCTGAAAGCTTTGCAAAAAGAAAGCAGATGACTTGTCTTGTCATGGCGGAAATCATGCAGCAGAAGGGGAAGTTTATCCCAGACATCTGTCGAGGACTGCATTATTTTATAGAAAAAGAACAATGGTGGGGACTGCCGGCGCATTATCCTAAGGATCATCCGGAGAGGGACGTGCAGGTGGTTGACCTGTTCAATGCCGAAACGGCAAGTATGCTTGCATGGACTACATATATGCTCGGCTCACAGATTGACAAAGCGGAAAGCGGACTGACTGACAGTGTAAGAAGCGAAATCGAACGCCGCTTTCTTAATCCTACCTTATATAATAAGCAGGGGTGGAAAGACAATGTCAACAACTGGAACACTTGGATTACGAGCAACTGGCTGGAATGTGTGATGCTCTGCGAAAAGGATGAAAAGAAATACAACGAAGCTATCGACGGAGTGAAAGCCGACCTCAGGGTATTTCTTAAAGGATATCCCGACGACGGAGGATGCGAGGAGGGAGTAGATTATTGGGACAGGGCTGGTGCCTCGTTTTTTGAGTCGATATATTTTCTTGATGCCATAGGCAAACCTTTGAAGCTATCGGAGCAGCAGCGCGACAAGGTGCACAACATGGGACGCTTTATAACCAACATGCACATCAAAAATCTCTCGTTCGTGAACTTCTCTGACGCAAAATCAAAATGTCTGCCTAACATTAACATCCTATTCCCATTCGGACTTTATTTCAAAGACAACACAATGATGGAGTTTGCGGCATTCATTGCCAAGAAGCACAATTATCTCTCGAAACCTTCATATCTCTTTCAGCGCACAGGCAACTATCCCCCACTCGGCAGAGAACTGCTGCTGCTCTCTATGATTAAGGATTTGAAGGGAACAAAGAGTGCGGAGCCAAGGGCAATAGACGATTTTCTTGCCAATTCGCAGATTATGGTGGCATCGACAATGCCTGGTAAGAACGTTAAACATTCATGGTTTGTGGCAGCAAAGGGCGGAAACAACGGTGAGAGCCATAACCACAACGACGTGGGCAACTTTATCATATACCACAACGACACTCCGGTGATCATCGACTTGGGGCGCGACACTTACACATCACAGACCTTCGGCAACCGCCGCTACGAACTGATGAACAATCGTTCGGCTTATCACAACGTGCCAATTATAAACGGATTGGAGCAATCGCAGGGCAAACGCTTCAAGGCATTGGAAGTATCTCATCAAGTTTCAGATTCAATATCCGCCATAAGCATGAATCTCGCAAAGGCCTACACAAAGGAGGCTTATGCCGACTATTGGCTGCGCACAGTAAGCCTCAACAGAACGAAAAACCGAGTGGAGATTACAGAAAACTATAAGCTCGACTCTATGCAGATAGAAAAGGACCGCATGGAGGGCGAAGTGTTCGACAACCAGATTGTACTCCTGTGTTACGGAAAACCGATTGTCAAGTTGCCCGGAACTATTCTGCTGCAAGGTGGCAGTGTGGCTCTGAAATACGACAGTAGCGTGCTGGCAGCTTCAATAGAAAAAATTGTCATGACCGACGGTATAATGAAAAAACAGTGGAACGACAACATCTACCGCATAATGCTCCGCCTCAACGACAACTATCCCAAGAAAGAAGTGAAATATAGCTTTGAAGGGATTACAGTAAAGAAAGGTAGGCGCTAATAAAAGTCCGATTAATCTTATTTGTCTTATCTGGTCTATTAATCTTATTTGTCTTATCAGTCCTATTTATCCCTTTAAGCAGCCAAATCATGTATCAACATCGCTTTTAACCCGTTTTTAAAGTCTTTTTCACGATTTGCGACAGTCAAATCACGATATTTGAACATTATTTAAACCACATTCATATAATTTTGCGCCGTGGATTTAACGATAAGTGTCGGTTGAATACCGATTTCTGCCGACACTAATCATTCATGTAATTCTGAAAACAATAAATAACATATTAATACTAACCAAATTTCAACTACATGAAAAAAGTCAATCAATTTGCTTCGTCAAAGCATATTTTGGCGTTGGCTGCAATAGCCGCAGGCATTGCACTGCCTCCTCAAGCAGTAATGGCTTCACAGATTACTCATGTCGTGCAACAGGCAGGTGCCGTTAAGGGTACTGTCGTTGACTCCAAAGGCGAGCCAATCATCGGTGCGACTATCAAGGTTAAGGGTGACGCAAAGAATGGAACTATCACCGACCTTGACGGAAACTTCACATTAAACGTTAAGCCGGGAACGGAAATCGAGATTTCCTATATCGGATATAAGAACCAAGTTGTAAAGGCTGGCTCGTCTCCTATAAAGGTGATGATGCAAGACGACTCGCAGAGCCTCAACGAAGTCGTTGTCGTTGGTTTCGGTACTCAGAAGAAGGTTAACCTGACCGGTTCTGTAGGTCTCGCCACTTCCAAGGATATTGAATCACGCCCTGTCGGCAGCGCCGTACAAGCATTGCAGGGTGTTGTTCCGGGTTTGAACATTGATACCGGCAACTACGGTGGCGACTTGAACGCAAGCAAGAGCATCAGCATTCGTGGTACAGGTACTTTGGACAGCAACCAGTCAAAGGGCGACCCGCTGATTCTTATCGACGGTATGGAGGGCGACCTAAACGCCATCAACCCACAGGACATTGAGTCTATCTCCGTATTGAAGGATGCTGCTGCAAGTTCAATCTATGGTTCGCGCGCTCCGTTCGGCGTTATCCTCGTTACCACAAAGAGCGGTAAGGCAGGAAGAGTGCAGGTGAACTACAACACAAACCTGCGCTGGAACACACCTCTAAACATGCCGGACATGATGAACTCTCACCAGTATGCCACATTCTTCGACCAGGCTGAGTTCAACGGCAGCGGAAACCACCTCTACGGTGACGAGGAACGCAAAAAGATTTGGGACTATATGACTGGCGCAAGCGATGTCTTCGTGGAAGAGGGTTCCGGCGGCAAGTGGAACTATGACCACACTTATGCCAACATCGACTGGCTGAACCAGTATTTCAAGCACAACTCTTTCTCTCAGGAGCACAACGCAAGCATCAGCGGCGGTAGCGACAAGGTTACGTTCTATGCTTCGGGCAACTATCTGAGCCAGGGCGGTTTCCTGCGCTACGGAACCGATAACTCTGAGCGTTTCAACTTCACAGGTAAGATTAATGCGAAGCTTTCTAAATATGTAACTGTTGGGTACAACGCTCGCTGGACTCGCAAGAACTATTCTCGTCCTACTACAGTAACAGGTGATAACTTCTATTCTCATGTTTTGCGTCGAGCAAGGCCGGTTCGTGCAATGTATGACCCTAACGGCTATTTGATGAGTGATATCAACTATATTGACGCTCTGGAGAACGGAGGTCGCTACAAACTGAGCAACGACCAGCTCTCACAGCAGGTGAACGTTACTATCACTCCTCTGAAGAACTGGAACATCTACGGAGTATTGAGTCTGAAGACCGACTACAACTGGACTCACGAGGATGCAAAGAAGGTTTATTCGCATAAGGTAGATCCGGAGCAGACTTACGTTGCCATGACTGGTGTAAGCCGCGACTATGTATATGAGTATGCTTACAGAAGTACATACCTCAACCCTACCCTTTATTCTGACTACAGCTTCTCACTTGCAGATAAACACAACTTCAAGGTTATGGGCGGTGTGCAGATTGAAAGCATGGACACACGTGATGTTGACGGCAAACGCTACGACATGATTTCGGATAACTTGCCACGACTTGACCTTACTACAAGTACAGACAATTTTGAGATTGGAAGCGAATACCAGAAATGGCGCAACGCCGGCTTCTTCGGACGTATCAACTACGACTTCGACGGCAAATATCTTGTAGAGGCTAACCTCCGTTACGACGGTTCTTCCCGCTTCCGCAAGAACTCACGCTGGGTATGGAGCCCCTCATTCTCTCTCGGTTGGAACATCGCAAGGGAGAACTTCTGGAAACCGCTTGAGAAGTATGTCAACACTCTGAAGATTCGTGCTTCTTATGGTGAGCTTGCTAACCAGAACACAACTTCTTGGTATCCTACATATCAGACAATCACCGTAAGTTCCGTCAACGGCAAGTGGCTGCAGAACGGTTCTCTGCCTAACACATCAGAGATTCCTGGCTTGATTTCTACTACCCTTACATGGGAAAAAATCAAGAACACCAATATAGGTCTTGACTTCGGAGCTTTCAACAACCGCTTGACGGGTAGCTTCGACTACTTCTGGAGAAAGTCTCAGGGCTTGGTTGGTCCGGGTGTTGAACTGCCGAAGACTCTCGGTACTTCTGTGCCAAGCACCAACAATACCGACCTTACCACTTCCGGATGGGAACTCACTCTCGCTTGGCGCGACAGGATCGGAGAGGTCAACTACGGCGTTAAGCTGAACATCTCTGACGAGCGCACAAAGATTGACAAGTATCCTAACCCGACAAAGAGTATCGACAAGAACTCTTCTTCTAACAAGGTTTCAGGCATCTATCTCGGCGACATCTACGGATATACTACCATCGGTATTGCCAAGACTCAGGAGGAGATGGACAACCACCTTGCCTCTCATGGAGGACAGACAGCTATCGGCAACAAGTGGGAAGCCGGCGACATCATGTATGCCGATATCAACGGCGACGGTAAAGTTGACGCTGGTTCAAGCACCATCGGCGATATGGGCGACTTGAAGAAGATAGGAAATACTACTCCTCGCTTCCGTACAGGTATCACCATCGACGCATCTTGGAAGGGCATAGACTTCTCCATGTTCTGGCAGGGAGTATTGAAGCGCGACTGGTATCCGGGCGAGAACAACATGCTGTTCTGGGGAGCTACCGGTTCAGGTCAGTGGTGGTCAACGGCTCTTGCAAAGCACATGGACTACTTCCGTGCTGAGGGTACGGCAGAAGACAGATACGGTGCTAACGTGAACGCATACTATCCACGTCCGCTGTTCAACAACAAGAACCACCAGACACAGACCAAGTACTTGCAGAACGCAGCATACATGCGCCTTAAGAACCTGCAGATTGGCTACACTTTGCCAAAGTCTTGGGTTGCAAAGGCTGGCTTGCAGAACGTGAGAGTTTACGTATCTGGCGAGAACCTGCTCACCATTACAAGTCTTACAAAACTCATCGACCCTGAACTTGCAGGCTACGGATGGCAGGGAGGTATGTCTTACCCGCTGTCAAAGACTTATTCTTTCGGTTTAAGTGTTAACTTCTAATTCAAGAAAGCAATGAAAACAATATTCAATAAAAACATATTGGGTGGACTGGTACTCGGTATCGCTGCCGTTGGAATGGTTAGCTGCGACGACTATCTTGACATTACTCCACCTTCAAAGGTATCTCCTGAGGGATATTTCAACAATACAGACCAGCTGAAGACGTATCTTGACAAGTATTATGCCAACTACGACAACTGGTATAGTACCGACGATACTCACGGCGGCGAACTGCCAAGCCACTTCGGTTCACAGAATGGCTCGCCATACTACGACGACAATGCCACTGACAATAACCAAGGTACGAACAACCGCTATATAAAGGATGAGTGGACTGTTCCGCAGAAGGACGGCAAATGGAAGTTTGACAATATCCGCATCTGGAACTACTTCATCAACACCGCAAAGGAGAAGTATGCTAATGGCAGTATCTCCGGTGCAGATGCAGACATCAAGCATTATATGGGTGAGGGCTATTTCATGCGTGCCCTTGAATACTACTTCCGCTTGAGAACACTCGGAGACTTCCCAATTATAACCGAAACGTTGCCAGATGACCAGGCTGTGCTGACAGCAGCTTCTCAGCGTCGCCCTCGCAACGAGGTGGCTCGCTTTATCGTGGCAAACCTTGATACGGCTATCACTTACTTGAAGAACGATATGGGCAAGACACGTATCTCTAAGAACGCTGCCCTGTTGCTCAAATCAAGAGTTGCCCTCTATGAGGCTACTTGGGAGAAGTACCATGCCGGCACGGCTATGGTGCCTAACGGTCCGGGATGGCTCGGTTCTACTAAGGATTATCTGAAGAACTATCAGTATGACGCAAACAATGAGATTACTTACTTCCTGCAGCAGGCAATGGACGCATCGTCTCAGGTAGCCGATGCCGTACAGCTGACAGAAAACAACAGTTCTATCCGCCAGACTGCCGCTGATGCCGTTAATCCATACTACGACATGTTTGCTTCTCACGACCCACGCAGCTACAGCGAGGTTATCATGTGCCGTCTGTTCAAGGATGGTGTAAGCACTCACCACTTCAACCACTATATGTACAGTGGCGGTAACACTGGTTACACAAGACAGTTTGAGAAGACATTCCTCATGAAGAACGGTCTGCCTATCTATGCAGCAGGCAGCGGTTATGCTGGTGATGACTACATCGCCGACACAAAGAAAGACCGCGACGAGCGTTGGCAGCTCTTCATGTATGCTCCTGGTCAGGCTAAGGCAGTAGAGAATATCTCCACTATCGAATACTTCCCTGATGCTCCTCAGGTGTACAAGGCAGACAGCAAGAATGCCACTTCTACCGGTTACATCCAGGGCAAGGGACACTCTATGGACTACAGCGATCAGATTTTGGGTCGCGACCAGACAGCATTCGTTGTTTACCGTGCTGCCGAGGCTTACCTGAACTACATCGAGGCTTCTTACGAGCTTAACGGCAATATCGACTCTAAGGCTGACAAATATTGGAGAGAGTTGAGAACACGTGCCGGTGTTGACCCTGACTACAACAAGACTATCGCTGCTACCGATATGCAGAAGGAGGCAGAGAACGACTGGGGTGCTTACTCTCACGGACAGATTATCGACAAGACTCTCTACAACATCCGCCGCGAGCGTCGTTGCGAGTTCATCGGCGAAGGTTTCCGTCTGGACGACCTCTACCGCTGGCGTTCTCTCGACCAGTTGAACGGCTATCAGCTTGAAGGCTGCAAGATATTCGGTCCGATGAAGACTCTGTTTGGCGACAATCTCGTTTACGATCAGGCTGACGAATCTAAGAACAACGTATCTTCTCCGTCGCTGAGTCTCTACCTACGCCCGAACCAGAAGACGAAAGCCAACAGTTACTATAATGGTTTCTTCTTCTATCAGGCACACTATCTGTATCCTATAGCAATACAAAACTTCATGAACACTGCTTCTGACGGCAAGACGACCTCCGAGTCGCCTATCTATCAGAACCCAGGATGGCCAATGACAGCCGGCAGTGCTTGTGAGTAACATTTCGGATTGAGATAACTGAGATAAAAGAATGGACTGCCCCACATCATACAAGGTATGGAGCAGTCCATTTTTCCTATAAGATTTTAGTTGTCTTCCCCTCTCCCGTCTCCCCTTCCAGGGGAGAAGCAGTTACCTTTGATTGCTGAAAGAGAAGCAATTACTATTGATAACCAAAAGAGAATTAGTTACCTTTGATTGCTGAAAGAGAAGCAATTACTATTGATAACAAAAAGAGGATTAGTTACCCTTGATTACTGAAAGAAAAGCAATTACTATTGATAAACAAAAGGGGATTAGTTACCTTTGATTGCTGAAAGAGAAGCAATTACTATTGATAACCAAAAGAGGATTAGTTACCCTTGATTGAATTTTTCTTATGAGCAATAAGGGAAATCGCTCCGCCCCTGAAAGGGGAGGCGGGGGAGGGGAAGAATAAACATTATGAATAAAGTATGATAATTATCTCTAACTTATAACTATTCGACTAATGAAAAGATTGTTTTCAACACTATTACTTGCACTGGCTGTTTGCCTGTCGTATGCACAGGCTCCTATGAACGGCGGCGTGTGGAAAGACAACACCGGCAAGCACATCAATGCCCACGGAGGCAGCATTTTCAACTACAAAGGCACTTACTACTGGTATGGCGAGAGCCGCTCCGACAACGGCAAGCCATACAGTTCGCTCGGCGTGAGCTGTTTTACATCCAAGGATCTGAAAAACTGGACCAACCACGGACTCGTACTGAAGGTTAGCCAGGAACCGGGCAGCGACATCGAAGGCGGCTGCATAATAGAGCGTCCTAAGGTGCTGTTCAACAAGAAAACGGGAAAGTTCGTGATGTGGTTCCACCTCGAACTGAAAGGTCAAGGATACAAGGCAGCAAGGGCAGCCGTAGCAGTGAGCGACAAACCGTTCGGTCCGTTCAAGTTCCTGCGCTCCGGCAGAGTGAACGCAGGACTCTACCCTATAGGCTTTAGCAAGCCCGACACAACCGACTTGAAACACCAGCTTCTCTTCCCCGAGATGAAAACATGGTGGACACCGGAATGGAAGAAACAGATAGAACGTGGAATGTTCTTCATGCGCGACCTGCAAGGCGGACAGATGGCGCGCGACATGACCGTGTTTGTTGACGACGACGGTAAGGCTTATCATATCTTCTCATCAGAAGACAACCTTACCCTACAGATAGCCCAGCTCACCGACGACTATCTCTACCACAACGGATGCTTTGTGCGTGTGGCAGCCGGCGGACAGAACGAGGCACCTACTATATTCAAGAAAGACGGCACCTACTGGATGATTACGAGCGGATGCACGGGCTGGGCTCCTAATGCCGCCCGAATGTTTAAGGCAAAAAACATCTTCGGTCCGTGGGAGGAACTGCCGAACCCTTGTCGAGGCGAGGGAGCCGACAAGACCTTCGGTGCTCAAGGCACATATATATATAAGGTAGAAACAGAGGCACAGAAAAAGATGTTCCATGGAGCCGACTTTGTTTTCATGGCAGACATGTGGAACCCGAGCAAGCTTAGCGACAGTCGCCATCTGTGGATACCAATTACTTTTGAGAACGGCCAACCGATATTAAGCCTCTCCCCCAGCCGCTAAAGCGGCTTTCCCCTCCCCGAAGGGAGGGGAGTGATATGCTTTTCTAGTTGCAAGAACTATGATTGACAAAAAGAATAAAAAGAAAATAGGAAAATGCGAAGGGCAATATCATATAATGGCAAGAGATGAGAGGCAAGAGTTAAATAATAATTGACTATAAAATATTGACTATAAATAATTGACCTGATTATGAGATTAAAGGTAATGAATATTGTTGTGGTGGCACTGATGGCATTGGTACCGCTTGCCACCTCGGCAAAGAAAAAGGCACAGCAGCAGAACGACCGCGAATACTGGTGCTCACTTGCTTACAAGATGGCGCAGCCTGTGCTTGAGAACATGGCAAAGGGCGAACTGCAAAAGAACATGCAGACAGAGTTCAGTCCGAGTTTCGACAACCGCAACAAGAAGGTATTGTATATGGAGTGTTTCGGCAGACTGATGGCCGGCATCGCGCCATGGCTCACGCTGCCCGACGACAATACGCCGGAGGGCATACAGCGCAAGAACCTGCGGCAATGGGCACTTGCCTCATACAAGAACGCCGTAGACCCGCAGAGTCCCGACTATCTGTGCTGGGGCATCGGCGGCCAGAACCTTGTGGATGCGGCATACGTGGCAGAGAGTTTCCTGCGTGCCTACGACACATTGTGGAAACCGCTCGACGAGACAACGAAGCAGCGTTACCTTGCCGAATTCCGCAAACTGCGCAAGATTGACCCGCCATACACCAACTGGCTACTCTTCTCTTCTACCATTGAGAGCTTCATGGCAAAGGCAGGTGGCGAGTATGACGAATATCGCGTAAATTCGGCTTGCCGCAAGGTGGAGGAATGGTATGTAGGCGACGGATGGTATGCCGACGGCCCGTCGTTTGCCTTCGACTACTACAGTTCGTATGTCTTCCACCCTATGTATCTTGAAACTCTCCAGGCTATGGTGGATGCCAAGGCTAACACAAGGCTCGACTATCAGAAATATTACGACCGCGAACTAAAACGCTGTCAGAAATACAGTATCATTCTTGAGCGTTTTGTTTCGCCTGAAGGAACATTCCCCGTGTTCGGCAGAAGTATCCCTTATCGCATGGCAGCGATGCAGCCGCTCGCCCTCATGGCATGGTATCAGACTCTGCCCGAGGACCTAACAAACGGACAGGTGCGCAATGCCCTGACAAAGGTGATGCACCGCATGTTCGACCATCAGCAGAACTTCAACAAGGGCGGATACCTTACAATAGGCTTCTGTGGCAGTCAGCCAAACGTAGCCGACTGGTACACCAACAACGGTTCGCTCTATATGACCACCCTCGCCTTCATGCCCCTCGGACTGCCGGCTAACCATCCTTTCTGGACCGACCCGACGCAGCCGACAACACAGGAGAAGGCATGGAACGGTAAACCTTTCCCGAAGGATCATCACTGGAAGGACGAGATAAAGACTTGGGATAAGTGGTAAAAAAACAGCCTCTCCCCCGCGCCGCTCTTCGAGCGGCTTCCCCCTCTCCGCGGGAGAGGGGCGTGATTAGTTTTGATTACGATAAGGGGGAATATATGATATTTTTATAATAAGCTTATACAAACAATTTAAAATCAGACCTGTAAAAAGACCTTCGTTAAAACAAGTAATTAGTATTTCATCTGAAAATATGATTCGTCTCTTTTTCTGAAAACAATTGTTTTTCATTGAAAATGAATACCATCAGTTTTTTCATTTACAAGACTAAATGCTCCCCTCTCCTCATGGGGAGGGGGAAGCCGCTCGAAGAGCGGTGCGGGGGTGGGGCTTTAACGATATGAAAAAGAACATTATATTTGCATTACTGCTTGCATCCTTCAATATGGCGATGCAGGCAAAGACCTGGACAAAAGAACAGGTTGCCGAGACTATCACAAAAGTGAACAACTACTGGCAGACGAACAACAAGGCGGAGGTGCGCTCCTTCTGGGACAATGCCGCCTACCACACTGGAAACATGGAGGCTTACAAGCTCTTGAAGAACGAGAAGCAGCTCGACTACACCAAGCGCTGGGCTGACCACAACGACTGGAGCGGTGCGACGGAGGCGAACCCGGCAAAATGGAAATACAAGACATACGGCGAGGGTAAAGACTATGTGCTCTTCGGCGACTGGCAGGTGTGCTTCCAAACCTACATCGACCTCTATAACCTTGCCCTCGCACAGGGCGGAACGGCAGACGAGAACTACTTCATGGTGAAGCGCGCCAAGGAGGTGATGCACTACGAGGCTTACTCTAAGGCCTGCGACTACTGGTGGTGGAGCGATGCCCTGTATATGGTCATGCCGGTGATGACGAAGATGTATAAGCTGACGGGCGACAAGCAGTATCTCGACAAGCTATACGAGAACCTCTGTCATTCCGACGAGATTATGCTCGACAAGGAAACGGGCTTCTACTTCCGCGACGCTCGCTACGTTTATCCTAAACACAAGAGTGTGAACGGAAAGAAGGACTTCTGGGCTCGCGGCGACGGATGGGTGCTCGCCGGACTTGCCAAGGTGCTTCAGGATATGCCGAAGGACTATGAGCACTATCAGTTCTTCGTGGATAAATTCAAGAAGCTTGCCTCTATCGTGGCAAAGACGCAACAGAAGGAGGGCTACTGGACTCGCTCCATCATGGATCCTAACCATGCTCCGGGACCGGAGACAAGCGGAACGGCTTTCTTCACCTACGGACTGCTGTGGGGTGTAAACAACGGTTATCTGCCGAAGAAGGAATACAAGAAAACTATCGACCGCGCATGGACTTACCTCACGGAAACAGCTATGCAGCCCGACGGCAAAATCGGCTATGTGCAGCCTATAGGCGACCGCGCCATCCCGGGACAGACGGTTGATGCAAACTCTCAGGCTAACTTCGGAGTGGGAGCTTTTCTGCTTGCGGCGTGTGAGTATTATAGGAGCCTGTAACAACCTCTCCCCAACAGCCTCTTCCCCGCGCGGCTCTAAGAGCCGCTTCCCCCTCCCCAAGGGGAGGGGAGTGATTACCTCAAAAAAAAGAATTGAAATTTTCTATGGTATAATCTTCCCCTCCCCCGCCTCCCCTTCCAGGGGAGGAGCAGTTTGC
>DCBP01000102.1:20908-28132 GCA_002314055.1 Prevotella sp. UBA1104 | reverse complement strand
CTGTTGACAGTTGACAGTTGACAGTAAGAAAACTTTATGGTGGAGGGTGAGAAAAATTGTAAAGAGAAAAGTTATTTATATATATATTATATATAATATATATATAAATAAAAAATACTTACATCTCTTTTGCTCTTCACCCGATGGTGCGGATTTCCTACTGTCAACTGTCAACTGTCATCAAAGCAGGCAAACGGGGCATGCAGACATCCCCCTCACTTCGCTCCCTTAACCGACATACTTACTGAGCACATCCGTTTCTGTTAAGGAGTGTAAATGATGCGGTTAGTTTTGTTAACACGAAAACGTTGGTTTGTTAACAGATTTTTGCATGTTACAAGATGCTGTTTTTTGGAAATACGCCGATTGTTGCATACCTTTGCAAATGTTAAGAGTGAGGAGTTTTGTCGTTATTCAGATAGTGAAATGAAAATTATTAACCAACAAAAAAACTAAACAACTATGATTCGTTACAAAAGTATCAAAACATCAGTGAGAGCAGTGATTCAACCTACAAGAGATAGTATTTATTGTCGGAAGATAATATTACTGTATTTTTAGACAAATAAAATAAAAAAAAGCGACATCGGGCGATAAACATAAAAACATTTAGCCTACAAAAAAGACTAACAAATAAAACCATCTATCTTGTCTTTCAAAAGAATATAAATATTAACGACAATGAAAGACAATTTTGACAATCAACTATATAGTGAAGAATTGTCGTCTATTGTCTCTATTGTCGTTAAAAATATGGTGCGAAATAATGCTTTATACAGTTTTTAGAATTGCAAGCTACAAAAAATATTTGTCACTTCCGATAATAAAAACTTCATTCCTAATTCCTAATTCCTAATTTCTAATTTCTAATTCATTACGCATACGAGTGCATTCCCGAGAGGAAATAATTAACTCCGAAATACGTCATGAGGATAGAGAGGAAGGCGAGAACCATGAAGATATGGAAGAATTTGGGCTTGCGGAACCATGGCAGCGACGCCGAGTGAACGGCAATGGCGTAGAGCATAAACGTGATGAGAGCCCACGTCTCCTTGGCGTCCCAGCTCCAGTAAGTTCCCCAACTGACGTTCGCCCATATCGCCCCTACAAAAATTCCGATGCCGAGCATCGCGAGGGCAGGGTATAGAAAGAGGAGCGAGAGAAGGCGCAAGCCGTCCATCTGTCCGTCGATGACGCTCCTGTCGCTTCTGCCGCCAAATCCTGAAAGGAAATCGCTCAGCAGTGCCGTAACGCCACAGATAAACGTAATCGACAGCATGGCAAAGCCCATCATGATGATAGACACGTGGATGCTGAGCAGCGGAGAGTTCAATACGGGCATCAGGTGACTGATTTCCGGATCCATCAGATTGATGTGGGACACGAGCAGGAAGAAGCCCGACATGAGAAAGGCGAAGGTGAGGATGATATGAAAACGGCGATAGGCTACCAGTGAGAGCAGCATTACGAGCCATGCCACGAAGAGCATCGTCTCGTAGCCGTTGCCCATAGGAACCTTGCCGCGGATAATCCAGCGCAGGGCTTCGCAAAGGGTGAGCGAGGCGAAGGACAGCAGCATTACCGCCAGTGCGCTGCGGTTCCACCACGGTCCGCTGACAGTCCTTTTCAGGAGCGCCGGCTTACCGCTCTGCTTCTTTCTGCTGCCCATGCTCGAGTTGAGCCTGTAGATGGTTACCATGAGCGAGAGTAAGCCCATCGTGAGGTTGAGCATGAAGAGCACTGTGGCAAAGGGGAAGGCGTTGTACATCCTCTCTGCCCTGACCTGAGTGTCTGTGGGCAGCGAAGTTCCGGCGTTCTTCCTCTGGTATTTCAGCAGGTTGCCGAGCGTCTCGTTCATGTTCCATGAGTTAGCCTCCCTGGCGTCCTTATAGAGAAGCGGGAAAACGTTCTGTATGAACACAGCCTCGCGGGTGCCGACATAAGAGGGAAGCTTGTCTACGGGCGAGTTCCATGTCGTTGTGGCGTGGTCCGTGGTTGGGAAAATCTTGAGCGACGAGCCGTGGCGCAGTTCCATGACGAGCTGAATCCTCCCGTCGATGTCGGCAACCTGCTTGTGGAATTTGTCGGAGTTGCCGTTGTAGAACTCCTCCACATACGGACCGATGATGTATCCGCCCATATCAGAATTGAAAAAAGTATTAACCGAGCAATAGTCGGGCAGCTGCAGCGTCTCCTTCACGGGTCCGCTTTTAATTTTCAGAATCGGTTCGCTGCACCATTCGTCGCCCCAGAAGATAAATCCCGTGAGCACCTGTTCAGCCGTTAGTCCCTTGTAGGACGGCTTGCCGTAGAGCTTCTTCGTGAAGTCAATGGCAAAGGTCTGCAGCGGACAGACTCTGTTGTTGTAGAGGATATACAGCTCCCCGAATTTCTCTGCCGTTTCCCTGGGCAGGACGGTTGCTGCCCGTGTCTTTCCGGGCAGGCTGCACAGTGCGGCAACGGCAATGGCGGCAGACATGGCTACCCTGGACAGTGCAGCCCGGTGCAGCACAGTCCTGTAAGGTCCCCTCTTTGCCGCGAGCATCCACAGGAGCGAGAAGAAGAGCATGGCGTAGCCGGTGTAGGTTACGGGAATGCCGTAGGGGTCGGAGCTGACGGAGAGGATGCTGCCCTGCATGTCCTCGTCGTACGACGACTGGTAGAAGCGGAAGGAGCGGTATTCGAAGATTTTGTTCATCGAGACGCGAGCCGCCACGTTGCGGTTTCCGTCGCTGACGGTAAACGAGGAGACGTAGTCGGATTCAGCCCTCGTGCCGTCGTGGTAGTCGATGTTGAAGCTGTTGAGCGTGATGCTGAACGGCAGTTTCTCCTCGGCGGTGGAGTTGTCGTCGTTATTGACGACGAGAGTGTTCGTAGGCGTTGCCAGCCGCAGGTGCACGATGCCGTTTCTGGAGAAGAGATGCGTGAGCAGGGCTCCGGCGAGGATGACGACAAACGAGAGGTGGAGAGCTATGATAGAGAATCTCTTCACCTTACGCCTGATGAAATACAGGATTGCCCCGGCGGTGAGCACAGCCCAGAGGAGCGAGAACCACCAGGAGCCGTAGAAATGGGAATGTGCGAAGTCCGTGCCGCAGTATTTCTCCACTATCGTGGCTACTGCCATCGCAATGATTACAAGAATATATATAATGAGTAAATAGCGTTTCATATAAAGAGAAAAAAACCAGCCCCCTCCAACTTCCCAAGGGGGGCTGTAGTTGGAGGGGCTGTGGGGTTTCCGGGGTTGTATTTTATATAGACTGAATGAACTTCACGACAGCGTCGCGGTCAGACTTTTTCAGGTTGTAGAATTTCAGTGCAGAGCTGTAAGCCTGCGAATTCTTGCTGTAGGCGTGCCACATGATGGCTTCCACCTCGTTGCGTGCGCGTGCGTCGTGCAGGCGGTCTTCCTTACCGCTGTTGATTCTCGACAGTCCGCGCCCCCAGAGAGGGGTCGTGCGGCACCATGAACCGTGGATGTCCTGCTTCATGCAGAGCTTGTGCTGGATGAAGTCGGAGTACGGGTAGATGGTCTGGTGCGCATACTTCGGCAGGTTTCTCCCCTCGAGAATCTTGGAGCGTCCGTAGTTGTCGTCGCCGGTCTTCCACGACGGCTTGTGGCAGTTTACGCATCCCATCTCGGTGAAGAGCTTCTTGCCCTGCTGCACATCCTTGTCGTTAAGGTTGCGGGCACGCGGAATGGCGAGACCTCTGTGCCAGGTCATGAAGGAATGATACTGGTCGTCGGTCATCTCCGGCTTGAAGTTGTAGTATTTGTTGTTGTAGAGGTCAACATCATCTTCAGGCGAGAGCAGATAGGCAAGGGCCTCCTTTATGCCGTCGTGTGTGCCGTCGTAGTAGTAGGGGTGTACGGGCGAAGTCTCGTCCTTTCCGTTCTTCATGATGTAGCTGATAATCTCCTCGTCTTCCGACATGGCTTTAGCCCATGGCGTAGTAGTGCAGATGTGCTTGATGTCGGAGCGCAGCACGTTCAGCTCGTCCCATAGAGCCACGTCGTTCTGCAGACAGCCCTCCAGCAGGTCGTAGTTGAAGCGCTTTACGAATTTCTTCCCGAAGTAGTCTTCGGCATACGCATCATCTTTCAGTTTCTTTGCCGAAGCGTCCCAGAAATCAGGGTTCAGTTCGGCACCATACTGGTCTTCGTGCCTGTACTGTGCCTCCAGATCCTCGTTGGAGAGGGCGTCGATAAGACCGAGTCCCTGGAAGTTGCACGATACGATAAGTCGCACGTCGTAGCTGCCTTCAGCCGGACGCGGGTCAGAGTTGAAGGCGTCTGCGGGGATAGAGACGGTAGGGTAGCGGAGCGAGAATTTCTCGCCGTCGGGGAACTGCATCTTCAGTCCGCTCTCCATAGCCTCCACGTCGTGCCACTGTATGTTGACCTTCGACGGTTCGAGCTGCGGCTTGAACGGCGACATTCCCATTGTCATGGTGAAGGTGGTGAGCTGGTCTACGAGCGGTCCGTCGTTGCTGCCCGGAGCGTCGGGGGTGTAAACGGAAACGATGTATCCGTTGCCGGTTTCGGGAGTGAAGTCGTTGCGGCTGTGTCCGTGGGAGTAGTTGCCCGAATGGCAGTCGGAGCATGACTTGCGCGATGCTACCGGTCCCCAGCCCTTGAACATTCCCGTGCTTATGGTGTAGCGTGTGCTCGCCATGTGGTCGCCGTCGTTGAACTTGTCGAGCAGCCCCTGCTGGTCCACGGCAGGTGTCTCGTCCTCGTAGCAGTTGGACGAGATGTTTTCCGTAGTTCCCAGTTCGCCGCCGGGGTACCATTCCTCTTTTGAGAAATTGCCCACCGCCTGTCCTACGTATTTGGCGTCAGACTCTGTCGGGGTCAGTCCGCCGCCGTCGGGGGTGTTGTTGTCGTCGGAACATGAGCCGAGCATGCAGGCAGACAGGAAGACTGCTGCAGGGATGAAAAGTTTCTTGTTCATAATTTTTCGTTTTGTTTTACCGGTTGTTTCTTTTATACATATAAAAGGACAGAGCAGGGAAATCCCGCTTTGTCCTTGTAATTTTCAAGATAAATCTACGGATGGATTAGATTGACCTGAGGAACATTACCACAGCGTCGCGGTCGGCCTTGCTCAAGTTGTAGAACTTGAGGGCAGCGGAGTAGGCGTGCGACTTCTTGCTGTATGCGTGCCACATGATGGCCTCGATTTCGTTGCGTGCGCGGCAGTCGTGCATGCGCTCCACGCCGCTACCGTTTACACTTGCCAGTCCGCGTCCCCAGAGAGGGGTTGTGCGGCACCATGAGCCGTGGATGTCGTTAATCATGTAGAGCTTGTGCTGCATCATGTCCGAGTAAGGATAGATGGTCTGGTTGGCGTAGCGCGGCAGTTTCTTGTCGGCAATCATGTTAGGGGTCCAGTAGTTGTCGTCGCCGGTCTTCCACGACGGGCGGTGGCAGTTGGCGCATCCTATCTCAGTGAAGACCTTCTTGCCCTGCTGCACGCGGCTGTCGTTCAGGTTGCGGGCGCGCGGGATAGAGAGACCTCTGTGCCAAACCATGAACTCATAGAAGTGTTCTGCCGACATCTCCGGCTGGAAGTTGTGCCATTTGTTGTCGAACTGGTTGGTGTTTGGCGAGAGCAGTCCCTGTACCTTCTCGCTGATTTCCTCGTCGGTGGAAGCCCAGAACGGAGAGGTCGGGTCTTTCTTGATGTTCTCGATAACCTCCTTGTCGCGGGCCATTGCCGTAGCCCAGGCGTCGGTAGTGTAGAGCTTTGCGCGGTCAGGACGTGTAACGTTCGTGATGTTCCAGATGGCGTTGGCACCAGGACCGTCCTGCAGCGTGGCGCGGGTCATGGCATAAGTGAAACGCTTCACCATCTTCTTTCCCGGAGTTCCGTCGGCATAGACACCGGTGCCTACTGTTGCCGTGTAATATGCCTTTTCTGAAAAGTCGTCCGTATTTGCGTCCCAGAAGCTCGGGTTGATGTATTCTGTAACGTCGGCTACCTTTGCAATGTTCTTGTAGTAGTTTGCTTCGGAAGCGTACTGTGCCTTGATTTCAGATTCCGGAATCGCGTCGAGCAGACCTGAACCGATTATGCCGATAGTGGATTCCAGACGGCAGGCAACAGCCTTGTTGCCTGTTTCATAAGGAGTAGGACTCGTGCGGAATGCGCTCTGCGGAATGCTGACTTCCGGGTAGATGAGCGAGAATTTCTCGCCGTCGGGGAACTGCATAGGCAGTCCGCTCTCCATTGCCGTAACGGTTTTCCACTGCATGTTAATCTGGTTCTCGTCGATAGGAGCCTTGAACGGAGCCTGAGCCTGTGTCTGCGGCATTCCGGTAACTTCGCTCACGTAGGCGCCGTCGTTGCTGTTTGCACCGTCTTCGGGATGGTAGACAACGAGCAGGTAGCCGTTGCCGTTGCCGTAAACCGTCTTGTAGGAATCCATGCGCTTGCCGTGGCCGTAGTTAGGGTGGCAGTCGAGACAGGAGCGGCGCACGGAAGCAGGGCCCAGTCCGCCGAATCCGCTTGTTAGGCTTGCCGTGAACTGGCGCTCGAAGAACTTCTCTCCGGCGTTGAACTCGTCGAGCAGTCCCTGCTGTGTGACGGCAGGAGTCTCGTCTTCGTAGCATCCGGTAGCCACATTGTCTGTAGTTCCCAGTTCTCCGCCAGGGTACCATTCCTCTTTAGAGAAGTTTCCCACAGCCTCACCTACGTATTTGGCGTCAGACTCCATCGGAGTAAGGTCACCGCCGTCGGGGGTGTTGTTGTCGTCGGAACATGAGTTCAGCGAAAGGGCCAAAGCCATGGCGACAGAACCGAACAGATAAATTCTTTTATTCATAATGCTGTACAAATTTAATGTCTTATTTGTGGTAAAACGTGTTGAAACGTGGCTCTGTCGTCTCATGCGTACGACGGAGTCACGTGGAAAGATTTATCTCATTATATTATTCAAAGCCGCTTTTAGTCGGGATTTTTACTTGGCGTCCTGCAGGTTTATCCACTTGGCAGCCTCGTTCAGCTCAGAGCTGAGGTTGTCGACAGCGTCGATGCAGTCCTTTACGCGCTGTGCGCCCGGCTCCTCAACAAACGACTTTCCGCTGTTCTTTGCAGTCTCGAGAGCCTGGATGGCATTGTTGAGAGCGTTAGAGAGGTCGTTGTAGCGAGAGTAGTTCATGCTCTTCAGGAGGTTCATGATAGAGTGCTCAACAGGAGCTGTAGCGGTAACGTCGCG
>DCBP01000102.1:0-20789 GCA_002314055.1 Prevotella sp. UBA1104 | reverse complement strand
TGGCTGTAAGGCGACTCGATGTAGTCCTTGGAGTCGTCTGCGTTGCCGCTTCCTGTAGCAGTACGGTAAGCCTGTCCGAGCTTCTGGTCGGCAACCTCAGAGCAGATGTTGTCGCAACCGCCGATGAAGATCTGGTTGATAGTTCCAGGCCATGAGTTGTAGCCGGTTGTTGCAGAAGGAGTGAGCACCCACTGTCCGTAGCACATCGTTCCGTTTGCAGCGAAACCGTTGTTGCGCAGACCGTTGAACACGTAGCTTGCGTCGTTGGCAAGCAGCGACTTGGTTTCGTTGCTTGCTGCGCTTCCGAGCCATGTGTACTCCAGAAGGGCTGTGATGTTTCTGACGTCGCCTGCAACGGCAGCCAGGAAGGCAAGTTCGTCGATGCCCTTGACAGAAGTCATTCCGGTTTCGGTCTCGTTAGCCTTGAGAGCCTCTACAGTACGGTTCTTTCCATTGCGGAAGATGATGAACTCCATACCGTGGAAACCGAGAGCCGACTGAAGAGCGTCAGAGCTCTGGTTCTCGGAAACGAACTTTGCAGGGTCTGATCCCTTGAAGCCGGCAACGAGAGTGGCGTTGTTCAGTGCGCTCACGATACCGTCGTGGTCGAGAGGCCATGAGTCGATGTGAGGGTCGAGCTCGTTGTCGGAAGCAGAACCGTAGAGGAATGCCTCGCTGCGCTCCCACTCGCGGCGCGTGTTCTTGAAGGCCTCGCAGGTAGCGTCGATCTGCTCCTGAGTCATCGTGCCTGCCTCGGCAGCCTTATACAGGGTCTGGGCCTTGCTGTAGAGGTCGCGTGCGTTTGATGCGAGAGTAGTATATGTAGGATAGATGACGTCCTTTACGTACGTCTTTGTTACCTTCTGCATCTCGAGGTCGGTAGAGCTGATTGCTGTTTCAGCCTGTCCTACTTCTGGCAGATTGAACTCTTCGTTGTTGTCATCGTCACTACATGAAGTGAAACCCAATGTCATTGTGCCGAGGCAGAAAGCCAAGGCAAGTGTTTGAAGTTTTTTCATTTTTGTTTTTTTATATTAAGTTATAAAATAAAGTTCTCTTTTTAGAGCAAGAATCTTCTCTTTACAGGAAGAATCCCTGATAGGCAACGCCGATGTTGAGAGCCGGTTCGTCGTTGTACTTCGAGCGCATCTTGCGGTAGTTGTATTCTGCCTTTACGCAGATCTGCGGTATCGGGTAGTAGTTGATGCCGGCAGCGTAGATTTTCTTGCGTGTGAACTGTGTAAGACTGTGTACGTAAGAGTCGTAGTACTCGTAGTGGGCGAAGACGTAGAGCTTCTGGTTGTCGGCTCTCAGCTTCTCGATTTGCGAGAAGATGTCGTAGCCCACCTCGATGTTTGCAGCGATGGCGTGTCCACCAAATGTCTGGTTTGACGCGTATGGCTTAACATACTGGGTGTTAGGCTTTTTCATGGAGCTGATTTTCTTAGAGTCGCTCACGTAGCCATAGTCCACGTTACCGCGTGCAATCCAGTTGTGGGCATTGTAGGTGAAGTCGAGCGCACCGAGATATATGTTGCCCTTAATCTTCTTGTTGTCGCCCTTTTCCATGTCGTGAGGCACGGCATTGTGCATAGACTGTCCGTAGTATCCGCTCAGTCCGATTCTCAGTCCGGGGATGGTGTAGTTGTCAACGCGTGCGCTGAAACCATATTTGTTAGCCACCTCAAACTCGAACGGTTTTGTAGTTCCCGGCTGGATCCAGTTGTCGCGGGAGAACTGCCAGGCGTCGAGTCCGGCAATCATCTGAGCCTCATATCTGAAGTCGCCGGAGCGTCCCCAGAACGAAATTCCTGTCTGGTGCCAAGTACAAGGCAGGATGGTGTTCTCGCCTTCAGGACGGTAGACGGTGAAGAAGTTCAGCGGTTCGTGGTAGGCGTTGGTCAGTCCCACAGGCACCACGATGTGTCCGGCACGGATGTTAAGGAAGTCGCCGAAGGATTTCTGCAGCCAGAACTGCTCCAGTTCCACTTCGCCGCCGCGTTCCTGCTCCTGTTCGAACTCGATGGATTCCTCAGCCTCGTATTCTATTGCCGAGCCGCTGCCGCCATGTTCAAACTCGATTTCCGAACCCATTGTCCATCCTTTGCCGAAGTCGTAGCCCAAGTAGATTACTGCGTGCGGAATGTCGAACCTTCCGTGGCTCGGGTCATTCTTGTGAGACGACGGGTTACTGTATCTGTTGCCGCTGTCGCTGTAGAAATTCCGGCTGTAAGCCACTTCGCCGTAACCACCTACGCTCAGGCGGTTTCCCTTGACGTGCTGCATGACGCTGTCGGCAGCGACACTCTGTCCCATTGCCGGACTGACGGAAAGTGCCGAAGCGCACAGGCATGATGCAAATAATGTTTTGTTCATGTTTTATATTTTGTTTGATTAATTTCCTTTAAAATCAAGCTTCTCGAATACGGCTGCAAAATTATAAAGTTTCAAAAAATGTGGCAATACTCAAAATTTATGAAATATCTGTTTAATTATTGTGTAGGTTGGGTGGGCTTCCTTTATTCTGGGTAACAAGAAATAGGTATTTGCATTTTTTTGTTCTGTTTTCCGGCTCATTGTTTCCGGATTTTAGGTATTAAACAATCTGCGGGATGTTAAAATGATGGTCACTTGTGTATTGTGTAGGCGCACATTAAAAAAGTTCTAAATAATTTTATGAAATGTTTTGTAAATAAAAAAAATGTACGTATCTTTGCAAACGTTATCCTGAAAACAATCTTTTTACCTTAAAAAGGACTAATACCTATTGAAGTAAAAAGCGGTAACCTGTGAAGGCCACCGCTTTAATTTTTTTATAGGTTTTAATCGCAGCGAAGCGAGAATAATTCTACACTCTACATTCTAAATTCTACATTCATTTAATATGATGCTCCTCGGCATATTTCACGAAGTCGTAGGGCTCCATTCCTTCAGGGAAGAGTTCTGCAAGAACGGCTTTCGCCTCTTCGGGGTAGAGTTCGACGGAGGTTTTCAGCGCATGGAGATAATCGTCCCATTTCTGCTGAGTATAGCAGCAGAAGGCGAAATAGGGCATTGCTACGGTGCATTCCGGGTCGAGACTGTAAACCTTCTTGAATAGAGTGTAGGCTTCGGCGTCATCCTTGCTCTCGTAGAACACGATTGCCGTCTGGAACATGAGCTGGATCTGCTCTTCCTTCTCATTTCTTTCTTCCAGATCATTCAGCACGAGATTGAGCATTTCCATGGCTTCCTTGTTGCACCCCAAGCCCATCAATATGCTGATTTGTATTGACACTCTCTCCCTGTCGTACTTTCCGCGTGTCTCTTCTTTAACTTTTTCCAGGTATGCAATAGATGCGTCATAATCCTTCGTCGCTGCATAAACCATGGTCAGGTCTTTATTGATGTCGAGCAAGTTGGCTTTGTTGACGGTGCATTTCTTCTCTGCAAGGTGGAGCATCTTTATGGCTTCCTCGTCCTTGTGCATATAGAAGAGGCATCTGCCGATCATCATGTAGCCTACTTCGTCGTCTCTTATCTGAGAGTATCTCTTGAATGCTTCGATAGCCTTTTCGTAGTTGCATATTCTTATATAGGCGTTGCCCATATTCATATAAGCCTCGTAGGCATCGGGCTCTATTGCAATGGCGTATTCGGCGCTGCTTATTGCTTCGTCGAATTTTCCGCATTGCAGTTGGGCGGTAGACAGGATAAGCCAGTACTGCACGTTGAAGGTGTCTTTGTCGATGAGCTTCTCGAGAATAGACAGTCCGAGTTCCGGCTTCCCCTCCCACAATGCAAAGCGTGCCTCGATGAGACTTCTGTTGCTGGGGTCGAGGGCGTCGGCATGGGCTTTCATTATCTCGTGTGCCAGTTCCGACTTTTTGTAGTCGAGGGCCAGGTGTACGGATTCGCCTATGAAGGGAGCTTTCTCTTCGTCATCTACAGTGTTGAAGCCGTCGCAGACTATTTTCAGGGCATTTTCCTCGTGTCCCTTTTCCATCAGTTCCAGTTCCAGGCGACAGAGGAGGTAGTCGATATTGTCTTTTTCCTGTACCCTGTCGAGAAATTCCTTACCCTTTTCAGCGTTTTTGTTCAACTGTATTTCTATCTTTGCCAGAAAGAGTAGGGGAGCTGTGGCGTCGTCGTAGATGGACACGGCATATTCTGCCGTTTCCTTGGCGTGGCGCATGTCTCCCTTCGTATAGTAGAACTCGGCGATGTCGGTAAGTTCGTCGGAGGACAACAGGCAGTCTTCCCCCTTTTTCCTTGATTCTTCGAAATTCAAGAACATTGCCTTGAATTCCGAAGATTCGTAGTATTTGTCAAAATAGTCTTTGTTCATTATTTCTTGTCTGTCATCTTTGCCCATGTATCCTTTAAACCAACAGTCTTGTTGAACACGAGATGCTCTGGAGTGGAGTTCTTGTCAGCCATGAAGTAACCGATTCTCTGGAACTGCAGATATTGTCCCGGTTTCATTCCGGCAGCAAAGTCTTCAACGTAGCATTCTGTTCTCACCTTCAGCGAGTCCGGATTTATAAGTTCGCGGAAGTCGTGCTCGTCGGCAGATGGGTTTTCAACATTAAAGAGTCTGTCGTATTCTCTTACCTCAGCTTTCTTGCAGTGGTCTTGGCTTACCCAGTGGAGTGTTCCCTTCACTTTGCGGTTTGCCCCTTCCATTCCGCTCTTGCTCGTAGGGTCGTATTCAGCCTGGATTTCAATGATGTTGCCGTTCTCGTCTTTTGTGCATCCGGTACATTTCACGATGTAGGCATTCTTCAGTCTTACTTCCTTTCCTGGAGTCATGCGGAAGAATTTCTTTGGAGCGTCTTCCATGAAGTCGCCGCGCTCTATCCACAGGTTCTTGCTGAAAGTGATGGTGTGGGTTCCGTCGGCTTCATTCTCCGGGTTGTTCACTGCCTCCATCTCCTCTGTCATGTCGTCGGGGTAGTTTGTAATGACGAGCTTTACGGGGTCGAGTACTGCCGATACGCGGGTAGCCTTAGAGTTGAGGTCTTCTCTTACGGCTGCTTCAAGTAGAGCCATGTCGTTGAGGGCGTCGAACTTGGTGTATCCGATGCTGTCGATAAACTTACGGATGCTCTCTGGCGAATAGCCGCGGCGGCGCATTCCGCAAAGTGTAGGCATGCGCGGGTCGTCCCATCCGTCAACGAGGTGCTCGTCGACAAGGGCGTGGAGCTTTCGCTTGCTCATCACGGTGTAGGTGAGGTTCAGTCTGTTGAACTCTATCTGTCTCGGACGGAAGTCGTGAAGGTTGTCTTCCTGTCCTTCGTACACTTTCAGCTCATCGATGAATTTGTCGTAGAGCGGACGGTGGGGAACGAACTCCAGTGTACAGATGGAATGGGTAACGCCCTCAAAGAAGTCGCTCTGTCCGTGGGCGAAGTCGTACATCGGGTAAGCGTGCCATTTCGTTCCTGTACGGTGGTGCGGCGTGTGTATGATGCGGTACATTATAGGGTCGCGGAAGTGCATGTTAGGATTTGCCATGTCGAGTTTTGCACGCAAGACCATTGATCCTTCTGCAGCATCCGGAGTGTTCATCTTGTTGAACAGTTCGAGACTTTCCTTAATGGGGCGGTCTCTGTATGGGGAAGCGACGCCCGGTTGTGTAGGGGTGCCCTTCTGTTCTGCAATCTGTTCGCTCGTCTGTTCGTCGATGTACGCCTTTCCCTGTTTTATCATCCATACGGCAAAGTCCCAAAGCTTCTGGAAGTAGTCTGAGGCGTAGTAAACGTTGCCCCAATGGAAGCCGAGCCATTTTATGTCGTTGAGGATAGAGTCAACGTATTCCGTATCCTCCTTGCTCGGGTTGGTGTCGTCAAATCTCAGGTTGCAGACGCCGTTGTACTTTTCAGCCACTCCGAAGTCCATGCAAATGGCCTTGGCGTGTCCGATGTGTAAGTATCCGTTTGGCTCTGGTGGGAAACGGGTTTGGATTCTTTTGGCGTTCTTTCCCTCCTCGAGGTCTTTTTCCACTATCTGTTCTACAAAGCTGAGACCTTTTTTTGTCTCTTCGCTTTTGTTGTTTTCAGTATTTGCCATAGTCTGAATATATTGTTTTTTGTTTTTCGAAAATTCTCTTTTCTCGAATTTGCATTATTATCTTTGCAAAGATAATGCAAATCGAGAGCAATATAAGCCAAACTTGTTTGGATTTATTGCCGAGATGCAGCTTATCTTATGCAAAGATAATTGTTTTTTGTTAAATTCAAAAAATGTTTATTGAAAAATCACGCTCTGACTTCCAGATTGTTCCAATCTTCTGCAAAATCCTTTATCGAATGATAGAGCAGATTGGCTCCCTCGCCGGTCAATGCGCTGTCGGGCAGCGGCCCGGTGTTTACAGCAACGGTAAACACCTTTGCCGCCACGCCGGCCCTTACACCGAGAGGGGCGTTCTCTACTACCATTGCCTCCCAGGGTTCCACTCCTGCTTTCTGAAGTCCCTTCAGGTATGGTTCGGGGGCGGGTTTGCCGTGTTCTACATCGAGTGCCGTTACTATGAGGTCTTTATCGATAAATCCGTGGAGGTCATGGTCGAGTTTCCCTATCAGCGAGTGTTGTGCGCTGCCTGTCACCACGAGAATTTTCAACCCCGAGTCTTTTATCTTTTGCATCAGCTCCTTTATGCCGGGCATGAGTCCTGCCTTGGGACATTTGTTGAACTCGTCTGATTTTATCTTATAGTATTCTGCTGCCTTTTCCTCCGGGAGTATTGTGTTGCGTTGATTTTTGAAGAGCAGCTGAATGGTTTCCACACCGCGCATGCCTTCATAGGTGTATGCTTCTTCTGGAGACATCTTGATGCCTATTCCGTGCATGGCAAGGTGCCAGCTGCGGGCGTGGTTGGGCATGCTGTTGTAGATTACTCCGTCCATGTCGAACATTACTGCTTTTGGATGGAATTCTTTAAATCCAGTTTTTGAGAGATATTCTGCTACATTTTCCTTGAACATTGCCTTTACCTTATTTATTTAAAAAAAACTGTGTCATTCTGCGCTATCCGTGTTTTCTCTTCTCCACAGATTTTACAGAATGACACAGATTTGTATTTTTTACTTCTGTAGCTCATACTGCAGAAGGCTACTTATCGTGTTTTGTTCCCCCTTTTGCTTAGTAGCTTCTTGCGATAATTACTCGTTTTGTAGAAGGCTTGCCTGAAACCATGTCGACACCTGGGGTCTGCTCCACATTGAACGGGATGCAGCGTATTGTTGCCTGTGTGTCTTCTTTTATCTTGGCTTCAGTTTCGGCTGTGCCGTCCCAAGGACAGATGAAGAATCCGCCGTCTTTTACTTTTTCCTTGAATTCCTCATAGTTGTCGCATTCGTAGATGCGTGCGTCGCGGTAAGCCTTTGCCTTTTCGAACATGTTGCTCTGGATGTCTTCGAGGAGCTTCTCTACGTGTTCCACGATTCCGTCGAACGGCATGGTCTCTTTCTCGAGGGTGTCGCGGCGCATAACCTCGATGGTGCCGTTCTCCAAATCCTTGCCTCCCATTACAAGGCGTACCGGTACGCCCTTCAATTCGTAGTCGGCAAACTTGAAGCCAGGGCGCTTGTTGTCTGCATCGTCGTATTTCACGCTTATGCCGGCTTTGCGCAGGGCGTCGATTACCGGTGTCAGCTTTTCTGTAATTGCGTCGAGCTGCTCCTTACCCTTGGTGATAGGAACGATAACTACCTGGATTGGTGCGAGCATAGGCGGAAGGACAAGTCCGTTGTCGTCGGAGTGGGTCATGATGAGCGCTCCGATGAGTCGTGTTGATACGCCCCATGATGTTGCCCATACGTATTCCGGCTTGTTGTCCTTGTTGAGATAGGTTACGTCGAACGCTTTTGCAAAGTTCTGTCCGAGGAAGTGGCTCGTACCGCTCTGCAGAGCCTTTCCGTCTTGCATCATTGCCTCTATAGTGTAAGTGTCGAGTGCTCCGGCAAAACGTTCTGTCTCGCTCTTCACTCCGCGGACTACAGGTACTGCCATGAACTTCTCTGCAAAGTCGGCATAGACATGCAGCATCTTCTGTGCTTCTGCTTCTGCCTCTTCGCGTGTGGCGTGTGCTGTATGTCCTTCCTGCCAGAGAAACTCTGATGTGCGAAGGAACGGACGGGTTCTCATCTCCCAGCGCATTACGTTGCACCACTGGTTGCACATCAGTGGCAGGTCTCGCCATGAGTGGATCCAGTTTTTATAGGTGTTCCAGATGATGGTCTCTGATGTAGGACGTATAATAAGTTCTTCGTCGAGTTTTGCGTTCGGGTCTACTTCAACTCCGCTCTTGTCTTCTTTTGCTCTCAAGCGGTAGTGGGTGACAACGGCACACTCCTTGGCAAAACCTTCTACATGCTCTGCCTCCTTTGAGAGGAAGGATTTTGGAATCAGTAGTGGGAAGTATGCGTTCTGTGCGCCTGTTTCCTTGAACATCTTGTCAAGCTGGTGCTGCATTTTCTCCCAGATAGCATATCCGTAGGGTTTGATTATCATGCATCCTCTTACTGGCGACTGCTCTGCCAAGTCTGCTTTGGTTACAAGATCATTGTACCATTGACTGTAGTTGTCTGCCCTTTTTGTTAGTTGTTTCAGTTCTTTTGCCATATTGTTGTTTTTTTTAGTTTTCTTATTTTAGTATGCAAAGTTACTTATTCTTGTTGAGACTGACGAATTTTTATTAAAAAAAAAGAGCCACACCGGTTAGTGTAGCTCTTGTATTTAAGTATAGGCTTATCTTATTCTGTCTGCAGCTCTTATCAGAGCTTCATCAGCCTTAACGCCCTTTCTTGCCATGACGACAAGAATAAGTGAGACTATTGGCAAAATGGCAGAAAAGCCCGCTTTAAAATCTGCTTCAAGTTCCTTGCCTGTTGTGAAGACTACTATGGCTCCTACAACGTACCATAAAACAAGAATTGCAATGTTCCATGTGCACAGCTTAATTTGCAGTTTCCTTTTACTATATATAAATATGGTGTATATAGAAATAGCTACATGTATAAGCAGAATGGCAAACAATGGGGCGGACTGCCAATTTGTCGACCCGTCGCCAAGTCTGATCCACAGATTATACAATGTAGTGTCAACTCCAATTTGCTGCGGCCTGAAGATTCCCAGGGGGAGCATCAGACAGATGATGCACAGTATGGCGTCGATTAACAAGAACAACGACTGCTTACGCTGGATCATAGCTCTTTGTCCTTATTGTTGTCTGCCGACGGATCTCTCCAGTAGATATTTCCGTCAACGAACTCCTGAGTTGCAAGCAAGGTTGGTTTTGGAAGCTTTTCGTAATAACGCGAGATTTCAATCTGCTCGCGGTTCTCGAATACTTCATCAAGGCTGTCATTGTAAGAGGCGAACTCTGCGAGTTTCTTGCTCAGATCCTGTTTGATCTCAATGGAAATCTGATTTGCGCGCTTGCCAATGATTGCAACACTCTCATAAATATTTCCGGTCTCGTCGCAGAGATCCATAATATTACGTGTTACGGTGTTTACCGGTGCTTTTGACTTTTTGTAATCCATTATTGTTTAATTATTTATTGTTGTTTGTCTAAATTATAAATTCTAATCCTTTACATATTTCTTGCATGTGGCAATGTACTTCTCTGCAAGGGCTCTGTCTTTTGAATCTGGATATTCATTTATGAAACCGTAACACTCGTCCTCTGCATCGCGGTAGCGGTCGAGTCTCTTGGATTCAACACTCTGCTGCGCAAGTTCAAACTTGCTCTTCATTACGAGCTTCGCAAAATCCTCTCTCATACTACTGTAAGGATAATCCTTTAATGCGTTCTGTGCGGTAATGATGCAGGCTTCATAATTGCTTCCGCCATTGGTGCAGTTGCCGAAGTATGTACCCAAATTGTAGTATAGTTGCGCTGAATACAGTTCTTTCTTCACGAGCTTGTCCTGTAGGGCGAACAGCCTGTCCTGAGCCTGCTTCTTCATCTTTGCGTCTTGAAAGACGTCAAGATAGTCCTGAAAAGCAGATATGGCGTTGACTGTTTCCGTCTGGTCAAGTCTTGGCTCCGGAGTGCTCATATATAGACTCTCGCCAATGTAGTAGGCTGCCATTTCTGCATAAACGCCTTTGGGGTACGACTTGTAGTATTTCTTGAAATACTCTGCTGCCGTCTCGTAGTCTTTACTCTTAAACTCCGCCATGGCAAGCATGAAGAGGCACTCTTCTCCATTGTCCGTACCTTTCTGTATGGTAACAATTTCTTGAAGAAGTGTTGTGGCTTTTACAAATTTTCCCTTGGCGTAGCACTCTTTTGCGTATTCATATTTTATATCATTGTCGGCGGATTTATATACCTGATTAAACTGGTTGACGCATCCTGAAAGTAAAATCAGAGAACCTGCCATTACAATAATTATTTTCTTGCTCATAAATGAATTTAATGGTTTGAGATGCAAAATTACACATAATATTCAATACTTCAAAATATAAAAAACTTTTTTGACCATTTTTCGGTCTTATTATTGCCATTATTAGGCAGTTTATGCTTATTTTTGCAGAATAATTTGATTTTATGACAGTTTTTTAGATATGGACAAGTTTTTACTTACATCTAAATATAAGCCTACGGGCGATCAGCCTGAAGCTATAAATGAACTTACGGCTGGTGTGGAACGCGGCGACAAGGCCCAGGTTCTTCTTGGAGTTACGGGATCGGGAAAGACTTTCACTGTTGCCAATGTCATTGCCAATATAAACCGTCCGACGCTCGTGCTCAGTCATAATAAGACTCTCGCAGCACAGCTGTATTCCGAGATGAAGGGATTTTTCCCCGAAAATGCCGTGGAGTATTATGTTTCTTATTACGACTATTATCAGCCGGAGGCTTATCTGCCTCAAACGGATACTTATATCGAAAAGGACCTTGCCATTAATGAGGAGATAGACAAGTTGCGGCTTTCTGCTGTTTCGGCTTTGCTTTCCGGAAGGAAGGATGTCATTGTCGTGTCCTCTGTGTCTTGTATTTATGGTATGGGGGGACCAACGGCAATGGCGCAGAGCGTTATTTCCATAAAGAAGGGAATGATTATTGATCGCAACATGTTTCTTAGGCGCCTCGTTGATTCGCTTTACGTGAGGAATGATATAGAGTTGCAGCGCGGCAATTTCCGGGTAAAGGGGGAAACTGTGGACATTTTCATGGCGTACAGTGATAATGTACTTCGTGTGTCGTTTTGGGATAATGAAATAGACTCTATAGAAGAGGTTGACAGTGCTACGTTTCATCGTCTTGCCTCGTTTGATGAATATCAGATTTATCCGGCTAATCTTTTTGTTACGTCGAAAGAGCAGACACAACAAGCTCTGGAGCAAATCTCCCGTGATCTTGATGAACAGATTGATTTCTTTAAAGGAATTGGCGATGGCATTAAGGCTCAGCGTATTAAGGAACGCGTGGAGTATGACATGGAGATGATTAAGGAACTGGGGCATTGCTCCGGAATTGAGAACTATTCGAGGTATTTTGACGGGCGTGATGCTGGTCAAAGACCTTATTGCTTGCTTGATTTCTTTCCGAAGGATTATCTTATGGTTATTGATGAAAGTCATGTGAGCGTTCCGCAGATTCGGGCTATGTACGGAGGTGATAGAGCAAGAAAACAGAATCTTGTTGAATTTGGTTTTCGCTTGCCTGCTGCATTCGACAACAGACCTTTGAAATTTGAGGAGTTTCAGGAAATGACGAATCAAGTGATTTATGTCTCGGCAACACCGGCAGATTTTGAACTTGAAGAGGCGGAGGGCGTTGTCGTTGAACAAGTAATTCGTCCTACGGGGCTGCTCGATCCCGAGATTGAAGTGCGGCCGAGCGAGAATCAGATTGACGACCTTATGAACGAGATCCTTATCAGAAAAGAGAAGGATGAACGAGTGCTTATCACTACTCTTACAAAGCGTATGGCTGAGGAACTTACGGAGTATCTGTTAAACCATGACATTAATGCTAATTATATACACAGCGATGTGGCGACACTCGATAGGGTGAAGATAATGAACGACTTACGGGCAGGCCTTTTTGATGTGCTCGTAGGTGTTAATCTTCTGCGTGAGGGACTTGACTTGCCGGAGGTTTCGCTCGTTGCCATTCTCGATGCTGACAAAGAGGGCTTCTTGAGGTCGCACAGGTCGCTAACGCAGACTGCTGGCCGTGCTGCGCGTAATGTTAACGGCAAGGTTATCATGTATGCTAACTCTATAACGGAAAGTATGCAGATGACTATTGACGAGACTGAGCGACGGAGACAAAAACAGATTGCTTACAACAAGGCGCATCATCTTACACCAAAGAAAATAGAAAAGGAAATTAAGATGGACGCTCTTGGAGTACAGAGTGCTACGGCGGAGAGGGGGTGTACTGCTGCTATGCGTAAGGAAGAAAAGAAGTATGTACCTTATATTGAAAAGGATGAAATGGCTTTTGCGGCTGATCCTATTACAATGAAAATGAGTGCAGAAGACTTGAAAACGAGCATCGCAGATACAACGGAACTTATGAAGAAAGCTGCTAAGGCACTCGATTTTGTTCAGGCGGCACAATACCGCGATGAAATTGTACGTATGCAGAAACTGCTCGACGAGAAAGTGTAGGGCGGTAGAAGAGTGGCTTGGCTATTTGGAAGAAGGGGCAGGCTATTTAAGAGAGACAAAATGTTGTGGGGTAAAGGGTAAATGTTGCAAAAATATTTGTAGTATGTAAAATTAATTGCTACCTTTGCACTTTATTGAAATATGACATTATATTCTGAATATAAAAACAAATTATAAAAACAAAAGATTGTGGCAGAAACTAAGTACATCTTCGTCACTGGCGGTGTAGTTTCATCGCTTGGCAAAGGAATCATTTCTTCGTCAATTGGTAAATTGTTGCAGGCAAGGGGGTACAACATTACCATTCAGAAGTTCGACCCCTACATCAACATCGACCCTGGAACTCTTAACCCTTATGAACATGGTGAGTGTTATGTTACCGTGGACGGTATGGAAACCGACCTTGACCTTGGTCACTATGAGCGCTTTACTGGTATTCAGACCACTAAGGCGAACTCTTTGACTACAGGACGTATTTATAAGGCTGTTATCGATAAGGAGAGAAGGGGAGATTATTTGGGAAAGACCATTCAGGTCGTGCCGCATATTACCAACGAGATTAAGCGCAACATTAAGCTGCTCGGAGAGAAAAACCATTATGATTTCGTTATTACTGAAATCGGTGGAACTATTGGCGACATTGAGAGTGCTCCTTATCTTGAGGCTATACGACAGATGAAATGGGAACTTGGAAAGAATGCCGTATGCGTGCATCTTACTTACGTGCCTTATCTAAAGGCTGCCGGGGAGCTTAAAACTAAGCCTACACAGCATTCTGTTAAAGAACTGCAGAGCGTAGGTATTCAACCGGATATTCTTGTTCTTCGAACGGAAAAGCATCTTGGCGACGGAATATTGAAAAAGGTCGCTTCTTTCTGCAATGTAGATTTTAACTGCGTCGTACAGAGTGAGGACCTTCCCTCTATATATGAGGTTCCTGTTAATATGCAGAACCAGGGACTTGATTCGGCTATCCTTAAAAAAATGGGTATCGAGCCTGGTGAGACTCCGGCACTCGGACCTTGGAAGAGCTTCCTTGAACGTCGGGCTAAGGCTACAGAAGAGGTTCATATCGGTCTTGTAGGTAAATATGATTTGCAGGATGCATATAAGAGTATTCGCGAGAGCCTTTCGCAGGCTGGAACATACAATGACCACAAAACTGTAATCTCGTTTGTGAACAGTGAGAAAATTACTGAAGAGAACGTTGCCGAGAAACTTGAAGGACTTGACGGTGTAGTGATTTGTCCTGGATTCGGACAGCGCGGCACTGAAGGTAAGATTGTTGCAGCTCATTATACCCGTACGCATGACATTCCTACTTTTGGTATCTGTCTCGGTATGCAGATGATGGTTATTGAATTTGCACGTAATGTCCTTGGGTATGAGGATGCTAACAGTCGTGAACTTGATGAAAAGACGCCTCATAACGTAATTGACATAATGGAAGACCAAAAGGATATTACGAATATGGGTGGAACAATGCGTCTCGGCGCATACGAATGTGTCTTAAAACAAGGTTCGCGCGTGTTCGATATATATAAAAAAGAGCATATTCAAGAGCGTCACCGCCATCGTTATGAATTCAATAATGATTTTGAACAGGAATATGAACGTGCGGGAATGAAGTGCGTAGGGCGCAACCCTGAGAGTGATCTTGTTGAGATTGTGGAAATCCCAGGGCTACGTTGGTACATAGGAACACAGTTCCATCCGGAATATTCAAGTACGGTATTGCATCCGCACCCTCTTTTCCTTGACTTTATAAAAACTGCAATAGAGAAAAAGAAATGAGTATTATAGAAGGGAATTGTTACGTAAGGGTTGCGTCTGTTAACGGAAGATTTTTCTGAATTGGTCTTTCGGATGCTGACTTACTACTCAACTATTACTTAACGTTTTCTTCCTTTACTAACAAAAACAGATTAATATATAATGGACAAGAACACAATCACCGGCTTTGTGCTTATTGCAGCTTTGCTGATTGGATTCAGTTGGTATAATAAACCTTCTGATGAAGAGATTGCTGCGCAGCGCATTCAAGACTCTATAGCTACGGTGCAAAAAAAGAAAGCCGAGGCTGACTTGAAGGCTAAGGCTGCAGCTGCAAAAGCTACAGCAACTTCTGTTGACACAACGGCGGCGTTTCATGAGGCTCTTGCCGGACAAGCGAAGGAGCTGGTCTTGGAGAACCAAAAACTTAAGCTTACTTTTAATACTAAAGGGGCTACTGTAGAGAAGGCTGTTGTCAAGGGCTTTAAGGATTATAGAGGTAATGCTGATGTGACTCTTTTCGACGGCAAGGATCAGTCGCTGAATTTTATGCTCGCGGGTAAAGAGAACAACTTTATAACGGGTGACATGTATTTTACGCCTACAGAAAAAACTGATTCTTCTGTAGTGTTTAAAGCCACTACGGCTGACGGTAAGTCGCTCGCAATTTCTTATGTACTTGGTAAGGATTATATGCTCCATGCTTCTATTAAGGCTTCAGGCATGAGCGGACTCTTTGCACCTGATTGCAACTCCATGGGGGTTGAATGGCAAGATAAATGTCGTCAGCAAGAAAAAGGCTTTACTTTTGAGAACAGATATGCTACTCTTACTTATCACAAGGTGGATGGCGGTACTGACTATCTTAGCGAAACGAAAGAGCTTTCTGACGAGAACGTTGAGGAAAATATTGATTGGGTGGCGTTCAAAAACCAGTTCTTCTCAGCTGTTATGATTGCTGGTAAGGATTTTGGAAAGGATGCTAAGATGACAAGTGTACCTCAGGAGAAAGGCTCTGGATATCTGAAACAGTATGGCGCTAAGATGAAGACTTTCTTTGACCCTTCAGGAAAGCAACCTACGAAAATTGACTTCTACTTCGGTCCTAATGATTTCCGCTTGCTGCAAAGTGTAGAGGAAGAGAGCACTTTCGGTAAGGATCTTGAAATGCAGAGACTTGTTTATTTGGGATGGCCTTTGTTCCGTATCATTAACAGATGGTTTACTATCTATGTGTTTGATTGGCTGACGGCTCTAAACATTAATATGGGTATCGTTCTTATCCTTATCACTCTCTTGCTGAAACTCATCACTTTCCCTCTCGTAAAGAAAAGTTATATGTCTTCAGCTAAGATGCGCGTGTTGAAGCCGAAACTTGACGCCGTAACAAAGAAATACGACAAGCCTGAGGATCAGATGATGAAACAGCAGGCAATGATGGCGGAATATTCTAAATATGGCGTTAGTCCTCTCAGCGGATGTCTTCCGATGCTTATACAGATGCCTATCTGGATTGCTATGTTTAACTTCGTTCCTAATGCTATCCAACTGCGAGGAGAGAGTTTCTTGTGGATAAATGACCTCTCTACTTATGACCCTATTATAGAGTGGCACAACAATATATGGCTTATTGGAGACCACTTGTCGCTTACTTGTGTGCTCTTCTGTGTTGCCAATGTGCTCTATTCAATGATGACAATGCGTCAGCAACGTGACCAAATGGTTGGACAACAGGCAGAACAGATGAAAGCTATGCAGTGGATGATGTATCTCATGCCTGTCATGTTCTTCTTTATGTTCAACGACTATTCGGCAGGTCTTAATTTCTATTATTTCGTATCGTTGTTCTTTAGTGCCGCTATCATGTGGACACTTCGCAAGACAACCAACGACGAAAAATTGCTTTCAATTCTTGAAGCAAAATACGAAGAGAATAAAAAGAATCCGAAAAAGACAAGCGGACTTGCTGCAAGACTTGAAGCTATGCAGAAACAGGCTGAAGAGTTGCGCAAGCAACGTGAGCAAATGGAGAAAAGAAATAAAGGTATCTAATTGACTGGAGTCTTGGAAGAGATTTAAGGATTTTGTATTTGCCGGTAGGGTAAATGGTTCTGATCCTGACCGTCTTTCCCATGACTCCTTTTTTCTTATAATATTATGAACAAATCTATCATTATTGCTGCGGCACTTGCCTTGGCATGTGGCAGCACAAAAGCTCAAAACTCTGTGGCAAATATTGGTAAAAACAACATCCAGCTTAACAGTGATAAAATGACTCCTGAAGCTCTGTGGGCGATGGGACGTGTCGTCGCTGCTGAAGCATCACCTGACGGTAAGCATGTCGTTTATCAAGTGGGATATTATAGCGTAAAGCAAAATAAGGGTAGGCAAGTATTGTTTGTCGTTGATTCTGACGGAAAAAACAATAAAATGCTGACTTCCGGTACTGCCAGCGAAACTGATCCTGTATGGATAGACGGCGGTAAAAAGATTGCATTTATCTCTGGAGGGCAACTTTGGACAATGAATGCTGACGGTACTTCCAGGAAGCAACTGTCTGACGACAAGGATGGCATCGAGGGCTTTAAATTCTCTCCCGACGGGAATAAGGTAATCTTGATTAAACAAATTCCGTTCCATGAGAGTATAAAGAAAAACCCGTCGGATCTGCCAAAGGCAACAGGTCGCCTTGTAACGGATCTAAACTATAGGCACTGGGATGAATATGTTGAGTCTATACCTCATCCTTATGTGGCTGAGGTTTCTGCCGACGGAGTTAAGAATCCTGTAGACATCCTCGATGGCGAACCTTTTGAGTGTCCGATGAAACCATTTGGCGGAGTTGAACAGCTTGCATGGAGTAGTGATTCTAAGGCTATTGCTTATACATGTCGGAAAAAATCCGGTGTGGCTTATGCTATTTCTACTGACTCTGACATTTTCCTCTATGATGTTACAACAAAGAAGACTATTAATATATGTAAGCCGGAAGGTTATGTAGAGCCTCAAATAGACCCGACCAAGTCTATGAAATTCCAGAAGGTTAATGCTCCTGAGAATATTAAAAACAATGTGGGGTATGATCAAAATCCAAAATTCTCGCCTGATGGTAATTATGTTGCATGGCTAAGTATGGAGCATGACGGATATGAGAGTGACCGTAACCGTATTTGTGTGTATAATCTAAAGACTGGTGAAAAGTCTTATGTTACGGAATCTTTTGATTCTAATGCTGAGGACTTTTGCTGGATGCCTGATTCAAAAACTATTGCTTTTACTGGCGTATGGCATGGTACAATTAACCTTTATCGCACGAATCTATCTGGAAAGGTAGAACAGATAACAAACGATTGGGCTGACTACGTTTCTCTTTCGCCAATGGGAAATAGCGGTAAAATACTTGCTCTCCGCCAAAGTATGGCTGCGCCGAGCGATATTTATGTCGTTACGCCAGGAAAAACTGCTGCCAAAACAAAAGTGGCACAGATTACAACTGAAAATAAACAGATTCTTGACCAACTGCATCTTGGTAAAATACAGCAGCGTTGGGTTAAAACTTCTGACGGCAAGGACATGCTTGTTTGGATTGTTTTGCCTGCTGATTTTGATCCGAACAAGAAATATCCTACTTTGCTTTTCTGTGAAGGCGGACCTCAAAGCCCAGTTTCGCAGTTCTGGAGCTATAGATGGAATATGCAAATTATGGCAGCAAACGGATATGTTGTCGTTGCTCCTAACCGACGTGGACTTCCTGGCTTTGGCTCGGAATGGAACGAGGAGATTAGTGGTGACTGGACTGGTCAGTGTATGAAAGACTATCTTTCTGCCATAGATGATGCAGCAGAAAATCTGCCTTTTGTAGACAAAAACCGTTTGGGTGCTGTCGGTGCAAGTTTCGGAGGATTTAGCGTGTATTATCTTGCCGGACATCACGAAGGGAGGTTTAAGTGCTTTATTGCTCATGATGGAGCTTTTAACCTTGAGTCTATGTACACAGATACCGAGGAAGCCTGGTTTAGCAATTGGGAATATGATGATGCTTATTGGAATAAGGACCTTACGGATAATGCAAAACGTACGTATGACAATTCGCCACATCGCTTTGTTGATAAATGGGATACTCCAATTCTATGTATTCATGGGGAAAAAGATTATCGTATTAACGCGAATCAGGGTTTTGGAGCTTTTAATGCAGCTCGTATGCGTGGCATTCCTGCCGAACTTCTTATTTTCCCGGATGAAAACCATTGGGTATTGAAACCTCAGAATGGAATCCTGTGGCAGAGAACATACTTTAATTGGCTTGATCGCTGGCTAAAGAAATAGAGTTTTAGCGTAGAATGGGGACTTTAACAATTTGTGTAAATATGTGTCCTCTTCCTTAATTAGAATAACAAAAACAAAATAATATGAACCAAACAATTCAAAAAAAATTAAGCGACTCTCCAGCTATGCGTTGGACAGCCCTTGTGCTGCTTGCCGGTGCAATGTTTTTTGCCTACATCTTTGTGGACATTCTTTCTCCTTTACAGGAAATACTCCAGACTCAGCGTGGTTGGGATCCACAGGCTTACGGACATTTTGCTGGATCAGAACCATTCCTTAATGTGTTCGTGTTCTTCCTGATTTTTGCAGGAATTATTCTTGATAAGATGGGAGTCCGTTTCACGGCTATCCTTTCTGGTGCTGTGATGGTTGCTGGTGCTGCCATTAACTGGTATGCTGTAACTGACGCTTTTGAAACGTCATCTCTTAAAACTTTCATGGATGGCGCATTGAATCTTCCGGAAGCATGGTGGAATGTAACTCCTTGGTATGATGGAATGCCGGCATCTGCAAAACTTTCGGCAATAGGATTTATGATTTTCGGCTGTGGTGCTGAGATGGCAGGTATTACTGTAAGTCGTGGTATTGTAAAATGGTTTACCGGACATGAAATGGCTCTTGCTATGGGTATTGAAATGGCTATTGCTCGTGTTGGAGTTGCTGTCGTTATGATTGGTTCACCGGCGCTTGCTTCTATTTCTCCAGTTAGTGTCAGTCGTCCTGTTGCAGCTTCGTTGCTATTGGTTTGCATTGGTTTGATTAGCTTCATCGCTTATGGCTTCATGGATAAGAAACTTGACCAACAAGGAGCTGAGGAAGAAAAGGATGATCCCTTCAAGGTTTCAGATATTGGTAAGATTTTGTCTTTGCGCATGTTCTGGGTTGTTGCTCTACTTTGTGTGCTATATTATAGTGCAATCTTCCCATTCCAGAAGTATGCCATCAATATGCTTCAGTGTAATCTTAACTTCACGGCAGAACAAGCTGGTTATGTATTCTTTGTCTTCCCTCTTGGTGCAGCTGCAGTTACTCCGTTCCTTGGTAATTTCCTTGACCGTAAAGGTAAGGGTGCGACGATGCTTATCCTTGGTGCAGTGCTTATGATTGTCTGTCATTTGGTTTTCGCCTTTGTCGTACCGGCTACGCAGAGTGTTGTTATAACGCTTGCTGCAATTATTGTTCTTGGTATTTCCTTCTCGCTTGTACCGGCAGCACTTTGGCCTTCTGTTCCAAAACTTATCGATGGTAAACTTCTTGGTTCTGCTTATGCTTTGATTTTCTGGATTCAGAATATTGGCCTCTATGCTTTCCCTATGATTATTGGTAGTGTATTGAAGGCAAGTAATCCTGGCGTCAGCGACCCTTTGAAGTATAACTATACCATTCCTATGGTTGTTTTTGCAATGCTTGGTGTTGCTGCTTTGTTACTGGGCATCTATCTGAAAGCAATAGATAAAAAAGGTGGTTATGGACTTGAGGAGCCAAACATAAAAAAATAGTTTGTTCGTTGAGCATTCATTATGCATGTTATGAGTGCATGTAGATAAAAACGAATAACTCTGGTCAATCCAGAATTATTCGTTTTTTTTCTTCAGTTTTTTATGACTTAGCATTCCTATAAAGTAATTCAACTTTCTGATTATAAATCCGAAACTTCAGTGAAGTAATTAAGAAACCAACGCTACAAGTTTTCTTTTCTCTTATATATTTTTTTCGAAAAAAGTATCATAGTCTCATTCTCTTTTTGTATTAAGAATGTAACTTGTTGTTAGTCATTTACTTATATTATATTTTTCTCTCTTTGGCTTTATATAAAGTATCATAAAAGTATCATAGAAGTATCATAAAGTCTTTTTCCGCTATTCTTTTGATACTTATTAGTTAAAGCATACAACGTTGCCCAAATTACTGCCCATCGTTTGGGCATTCATTGCCCACAGCTTAGGGCATCGGTGCCCACGCTGTGAGACTTCGATGCCCACAATGTGGGCAATACGTCGAAAGTATTCGTTTGGAGATATTATTCTCATTCGCACGAGTGAGAATAATTTACTTTATAGGGTGTCCAGTTAGAT
>DCBP01000109.1:27567-30579 GCA_002314055.1 Prevotella sp. UBA1104 | reverse complement strand
CGAATACGTCGTAGTCGCGTATAGGGTGAACGTCAATCTGGCTTCCCGGGAGGAAGGCCTCGATACCGAACACATCAACAATCATGCCACCCTTAGTGCGGCACTTGATGTAGCCCTGGATAACTTCTTCGTTCTCAAGAGCAGCGTTGACGCGCTCCCAGCTCTTGCTCAAGCGAGCCTTCTTGTGAGAGAGAACAAGCTGACCCTTCTTGTCTTCCTGGTTCTCTACGTAAACCTCAACCTTGTCACCTACTTTGAGGTCCGGGTTGTAACGGAATTCAGAAGCGGGGATGATGCCATCGCTCTTGTAGCCGATGTTTACGATAACCTCTTTCTTGTCAATAGAGATTACTGTGCCTTCAACAACCTGGTGCTCAGACACCTTGTTGAGGGTCTCGTCGTAAGCCTTCTCAAGCTCCTGCTTGCTTGCCTCTGAGCTGCCGCCATTCTCAAACTCGTCCCAATTGAAGTCTGCCAACGGCTGTACGTTCTTTAAATCTGACATAAAAATTAAAAGTTTAATGTAATTAATAAAGTTAGACTTTATGTGAATTATAAATCGAGTTGCAAAGTTACATATTTTTTATTATATACCACAGTCTTTAATATGGCTAAATGTTGTGGCGTTAAATAAATTTAACTTTTTAAAGTCTAAATCTGTGCTTGTGGCTTGCCCGATGTGGTGTATCGCTTTCTGGCGAGAAGTTGAATGACGGACCTATCGGTGCCACGCCACGTGCCATACCGCGATATTGTCGCCAACGACTACTTATGCGTTCTACGTAGGCAACCGTTTCTTGCCCGCGCATATAGCCGTGCTTTACTACAGGGTCGTTGTAGTATTGCGGGGTGCTTAGCTTGAGAACGTATTCCGCCACATCATTCCAACGCTGCGGGTCTTTGCCGTTTTTCTTGGCGAGAGACATGGCATCGCGTATGTGGAAAAAACCTCCGTTATAGCTTGCTAATACAAACATTTGCCGTTCTATAGGGTTACGTATGTCTGTGAAGTGTGAGCCAAGTTCTGCAATGTAACGTGTGGCAGCGTAGATGTTTTCTTCAGGGTCATACATTTTTTCTTCTGGCAATCCGAGATGAGCGGCTGTTGACGGCATTATCTGCATTAGCCCGCGTGCACCGGCCCATGAGTAGGCTTTGGGATCAAAGCAAGACTCCTGATAGCATTGAGCGGCGAGCAGACGCCAGTCCCATCGAGCCACCTGTGCGTAGCGCATAAAAAGGTGGTCATATTGCGAGATGGTGCCGGTCTTGGTGTTTAACATCGGGGCGTAGACGTGGCGGTGAATGCTCTGTGCAGAGAAAAGATAACGTTCTTCCTTTCTTACCTTTTCAGCTATATCTGGTTTGAACCATCTGTTTAGTGTATCGGCAAGCTCCGAATTTCCTTCTTTTACCACCCATGAGTTGTCCTTGCTCTCGGAGTATCCGCAGTGGAGTACGCCTTTTTGGGATTTTGGTATTTGGTAGGCAATTATGTCTGCGTCGCCGTCGTTGAGCCTCTTTATCATCTCGTCGGTACTCTTGCATGTTTCAACACGCAGCGAGACGCCGAGCTCCTGTGCAAATTTCTCACAAATGAGAAATTGTGTACCGAGACTTTTGCCGTGATACTCGAAATAGGTATCAGGACCACTCATGGTGAGCATTATCATCTCGCCACTTTCTTGGATGTCGCCTAGTGAGAAAGTTCCATTTGCCGACTTTACGGTGATTGATTCTCCCCATGGTGTTAGTCCTGTCTGCTTTTGTTTGGAGCATCCGGACAGGCTTAGGAGCGCGAACGCCAACAATGGATATATGTAAGTTGTTTGCATGACGATGGTTGCTTTTGTGGTTACAAAATTACAACAATTCTTGCATAATCCCTAAAAATAAGCTACTTTTGCTGTACTTATGCAATAATGCTAATTAAAATTTGTTAGAACAATTCGTATTTTATGAAACCACTTAATGAGCTTGTGTGTCCAAACATCCTTAGGATGAATCCAGAGTGGAGTGTGCGCGGAAGCGTTGGCATGCATGAAAACTGCGTTTTTCTCGATGCTGATGAGAATCCTTATAATTCGCCATACAACCGCTATCCCGACCAAGCTATGACCGATCTCAAGATTGCTCTTTCAAAGGTAAAGGGCGTTGCGTTCGACAATATTTACATCATCGATGGACATGGTGCTTCTGTAGATTTGTTATACCGATGCTTTTGTCGTTCTGGTGTAGATAATGTGGTCGCCATAGAGCCTACACGTAAGTCCTATGGAAGGCTTGCCGAGCTGAATGGCATCGAATATCGTCGAGTGCTTCTTGACGAGAATTTTCAGATAAGTGGCGAGCGTCTTCTTGACGCTTGCGACTCAAACACGAAAATTGTATGGCTGTGTTCTCCAAATGTTCCTTCGGGTAATGTGATAAGTGCCTCAGAGGTAGGGCTTGTGCTCGACATGTTTGATGGTATTGTCGTTGTTGACGAGTCGTATTCTGACTTTACCAGACAACCATCGTGGCGTTTGCGCTTACGCCAGTATCCTAATTTAGTTGTGCTTGGCTCTATGGACAACTCTTGGGGATGTGCCGCAATAGGTTTGTCAATGGCATTTGCAAGTGCCGCCATTGTAGAAGTGTTGGAAAAGATCAGAATTCCGTATATTGTTAATTCCCTGACGCAGAAGGTGGCATTGCAGCAACTTCGCGATCCATTTGAGGCTGAGAAGTGGACGCGTACGATTGTAGTTGAGCGGCAGCGCATGGTGGCGGCTTTCCGCGACTTGCAGATATGTGTGCGTGCTTATCCATCTGATGCAAACTTTGTTCTAGTTGAGTTTGTCGACTCGCAGGCTATCTATAACTATCTGCTTGAGAAAGGTATTGTCGTAGACAATTGTTGTGGCGAAGCATTGTGTGGTAACTGTCTGCGCATTACGGTCGGCTCGAAGATTGAGAACAATGAATTGCTTTCCGCGTTGAGGCAATATTAAGAAACAAAAAAGGTTGGAC
>DCBP01000109.1:26715-27498 GCA_002314055.1 Prevotella sp. UBA1104 | reverse complement strand
GTCCAACCTTTTTTGTTTCTTATTTCTTCTTGTTAAAGTTCTAATTATTCTGCAGCCTCAGTTGTTGCAACAGTTTCCTCTGCCTTTGGAGCCTCCTCTACAGGAGTCTCTACCTGAGCATTCTCAGCAACTACCTTAACTGGCACCTTAACCTCAACTTCCTTGTGGAAGTGGATTGTGGCCTCGTAGTTACCAACCTTCTTAATGTCGTGCATAGTGATAATCTTGCGATCAATCTCGAAGCCCTTCTTCTTGAGCTCCTCAGCAACGATGTTGGCGTTGACTGAACCATAAGTAGCACCAGTAGCACTTACTTTAGCCTCGATAACGAGCTCTACGCCGTTTAACGCCTCTGCCTTCTTCTCAGCCTCTGCCTTGAGAGCTGCGAGTTTATGAGCCTGCTGCTTCAAATTCTCAGCGAGAACCTTCTTTGCTGACTCGGAAGCGATAACGCCCTTGCCCTGAGGGATAAGGTAGTTACGACCGTAACCACTCTTTACATTAACGATGTCGTTCTTGTAGCCAAGACCGATGATATCTTCTTTAAGTATGATTTCCATTGCTGTTCCTCCTTAATAATTATTTCATCAAATCAGTTACGTAAGGAAGCAAAGCAATCTGACGTGCACGCTTAACAGCCTGTGCCACGCGACGCTGATACTTCAGAGATGTACCTGTGATACGACGGGGAAGAATCTTGCCCTGCTCGTTTAAGAACTTCTTGAGGAACTCAGGATCCTTGTAGTCGATGTACTTGATGCCGCTCTTCTTGAAACGGCAATA
>DCBP01000109.1:1483-26669 GCA_002314055.1 Prevotella sp. UBA1104 | reverse complement strand
TGAAACGGCAATACTTCTTCTTGCGAGTGTCCACTGAAGGTGGAGTCAAATAGCGAATTTCTGATTCTACTGCTGCCATAATTTAAGCCTCCTTGTTTGCGAATTTGTTACGTCTCTTCTCAGCATACTGTGCAGCATACTTGTCGAGCTTCACTGTCATGTAACGGATTACTTTCTCGTCGCGGCGGTAGCCGGTTTCGAGAGTCTTGATAATTGTAGGCTCAGCCTTGAACTCGAGCAGGCAATAGAATCCTGTTGACTTCTTCTGAATAGCATAAGCCATCTTCTTGAGTCCCCAGGCCTCTTCGTTCACAATCTCAGCACCATTATCGGTGAGGAGCTGCTTGAACTTAGCGACCGTTTCCTTCATCTGTTCATCAGACAAAACGGGAGTCAAAATGAAAACGGTTTCGTATTGATTCATTTGTTTTGAAAAATTAAATAATTAATTATTGCAAAATTGCGGCTGCAAAGGTACGCTTTTTTATTTATATGGGCAATAGTTTCCACTCTGTTGTTTGATGTTTTAACTATTTTTTAATTTTGGTTTGGCTTTGTCACAATAATGTGGACTCCTGTAAATACGAAAACGGTAAACTTACCGGTCGTAGACAGATAAGTTTACCGTTCTTAAATTTTATGTTTAAAAAGGATAAACACTTATGCTTCGATGGCAGCTACGCCCGGGAGCACCTTGCCTTCGATAGCCTCAAGCAGTGCACCGCCACCAGTGGAGATGTAAGAAACCTGGTCTGCCAATCCGAACTTGTTGATGCATGCTACAGAATCACCACCACCGATGAGTGAGAATGCGCCCTCTTTAGTTGCCTCAGCGATAGCCTCAGCGATAGCTTTAGAGCCGCCTGCGAAGTTGTCGAACTCGAATACGCCTGCAGGACCATTCCAAAGGATTGTCTTTGCGCCCTTGATGGCAGCTGCAAAAGCCTTGCGTGTGTCAGGGCCTGCATCCATGCCTTCCCATCCGTCAGGAATATTGTTGGACGGGCAAACCTGTGTGTTGCAGTCGTTCTTGAAGTCGTCACCGCAGATAGAGTCAGTGCCGAGAACTAGGTTCACACCATTCTCTTTTGCCTTCTTAATTACGTCGAGAGCCACGTCGAGTTTGTCGTCCTCGCAAATTGACTTGCCGATTTTGCCACCTTGTGCCTTGGCGAACGTGTATGTCATACCGCCACAGAGGATGAGGTTGTCAACCTTTGTGAGGAGGTTTTCTATGATACCAATCTTGGTGGATACCTTAGAGCCACCCATGATGGCAGTGAACGGACGTTTGATGTTTCCGAGAACAGCATCAACAGCCTTAACTTCCTTCTCCATGAGGTAGCCTAGCATCTTGTTGTTCTTGTCGAAGTACTCGTCGATAACGGCTGTGGAAGCGTGCTTGCGGTGAGCTGTGCCAAAGGCATCCATAACATAACAATCAGCGTAAGAAGCGAGCTTCTTTGCGAATTCCTGCTGGCGAGTCTTCATTTCTTTCTTGGCAGCATCATATTCAGGTGTACCTTTCTCAACGCCTACGGGCTTGCCTTCCTCCTCAGGATAGAAGCGGAGGTTCTCGAGAAGAAGAGCCTCGCCCGGCTTCAAGGCAGCTGCCTCCTCAGAAGCGTTGCCACAATCCTTTGCGAACTTCACGTCTACGCCGAGAGCGGCAGATACGTTCGGAACAATCTGGCTCAAGGAAAGCTTCATGTTTACCTTGCCTTTAGGCTTGCCCATGTGAGACATCATGATGAGTGCACCACCATCAGCGAGTACTTTCTTCAGTGTGGGAAGAGCGCCGCGTATACGGGTGTCGTCTGTTACATGTCCATTTTCGTCCAAAGGCACGTTGAAGTCAACGCGTACGATTGCCTTTTTACCGGCAAAGTTGAAATCTTCGATTTTCATAATTCTTTGTTCTTTATGTTTTATAAAACTTATTTTTTCCTTTTCTAAGATTTATAAGTTGTATTTATTACATCTTATATTGCAAAAGTACAAAAAATGTTCGTCTTTTTGAAGCTTAATATTTAATATTTTACGAATTTTGACACGAAATACAACCAAATGTAAAACTGATATTGCAAAAGATAGGCATTTGAGTTATACTTTTCTTCTTTTTGGGTATTTAACTTTGTTGATTCAGTTTGGCTGAAACGAGATTCGTAAGTTCTACAAACTGTTCTATCGATAGTTGTTCCGGACGCTTTGTCATCAGCTCATGGGTAAAGAATTCGTCTGATGTCTCCAGGCCGTTGAGTATCTGTCGAAGTGAAACTCTGAGCATTTTCCGGCGCTGGTTAAAGACTGTCTTTACGACGCGCTTAAACAATGTTTCATCACAACCAAGTTTGCTGACATTATTACGCGTCATACGAATAACTGCACTCTTTACCTTTGGCGGTGGATTGAATACGTTCTCGTCTACGGTAAAGAGATATTCCACATCATACCAGGCTTGTGTCAGTACACTCAAGATTCCATATTGCTTGTTGCCTGGCTTTGATGCCATACGCTGCGCCACTTCACGCTGTATCATTCCTGTACAACAAGGTATGAGATCGCGATTGTCGAGCATCTTGAAGAATATTTGCGACGAAATGTCATACGGATAATTACCGGTAAGGACAAACTGTTTACCGTCAAATACTTTATTTAAATCCATACGCAGAAAATCCTCACCTATTATATTATCACGAAGCATTGGGTATGCCTCGTTTAGATAGGCTACTGATTCACGGTCAATCTCGACGACCTTCACAATACGGTTCTTTGCTGTCAGGTATTGCGTAAGCACGCCCATTCCTGGTCCCACTTCAAGTATCGGTATCTCTGGGCACGCATCTACTGTATCGGCAATACCCTTTGCTACGTTAAGGTCTGTAAGAAAATGCTGACCTAAATTTTTCTTCGGACGTACTGCTTTCATTTATTCTTTATCTTTTTCTTTCTTTTCAATATTTCAATTTTTTAATCTCTCAATATTATTAATGTGTTATCTAACATCATTTCAGGTCTGTAAACGACAAAGGCATAAGGTTACGGATTGAATCCATCACATAAACGCCCTTCTTGCCGTAAAGCAGGATATGCAGTGGCTGCGAATATTTCTGCTCTATCTCTACCATCACCTGACGACATGAACCACATGGCGATACTGGCTCTTGCGTAAAGCCTTCTTCGTTTCTTGCAGCTATCGCTATACTTAATATCGCTTTGTCTGGATAATTTGCCTGAGCTGCAAAGATGGCGGAACGCTCTGCACATATTGTAACCGGAAATGCCGCATTCTCCTGATTGGCTCCTTTTATCACCTTTCCTCCTGCAAGTCTAACGGCTGCTCCGACACGAAATTTGGAATATGGCGAATACGAGTTGTCTGTTGCCTGTATGGCGGTTTGCACCAATTCTTTGTCTTCATCAACGAGCTCCTCTATCTGACAGAGCCTGATGTCTGAGGAAACGTTTACTTTTTCCATAACTTTATTATATTAAGGTTTAACAATCATTCTTTTGCTTCTTCTACATACTCATAACAGCCCATATCCGGTTCATCATCGCGTTTCCGCCCGTCACGGTCTAATGGCTCTGAATAGCCTCCTTCCTTTGATGCCGCACCAATTGCCCTTGACTTCTTACTTAAATGAAAGTCGTAATGTTGCTTTGACGCATCAACAAGGCGGAAGTTCTTCTCACCTCCCGATACGGTATCTATCTGCACGGAGTCTGCATTTTCCCATATTACATTTTTTATTTTTTCGCTGTCGTCAAGGGAGTCTGTCCTCAATATCGAGTTTACGAATTTGTATGAGTATGCCACTGTCGAATCCTGAACGACTCCCATCACTACATCATCGGCATATCCCGTTACAATTGAATTTATACAATCCATCTGATACAACGGATAGTCATGCTTGCCACTCTCGTCTGTGATACCATTACTGAAACGCAAGGCTGCACCGCGATTTGAATCGAATGGATAAAACTGTGCTATTGTACAATTGAGCAGCATCGCACCACCGCCGTATATTGCAACACAGTCATTGAGGGTATTGGTAAGTTGACTGTTTCTTACATCCACCACGCTGTTCACGGTCTTTAGTCCGTAACCCTGACAGTTGTGCACAGTACTGTTGTATAAAGCAAGCTTCAGTTTGCTCACGTCTGAAGAGTCGCATACTATTCCGTTAAACGTACTGTGGGTATCGGTATACGACATTATATTCTCATACGATGAACTATGGAAATGTATTCCGTTCCATTGTCCGCTTACCATATCATACGGAAGATAGTCAAACATTCTGTCCGTACGGTCTCCTCTGAAAGTAATGTTTTTGTCTGCTGTGCCTTCTGCCAACAGTCTACCGTATACATCAAGTTTTGCTCCAGAATGGAAATATAATGTTGTTCCGGGCACTATACGTGCCGTTGCAGAACTGTCAATTCTCATATCTCCGTAAATCACGATAGGTCTGTCGGAGGAAATAACAGTATCGCCTTTTATCCTGAGATTTTTTACGATATCTGCATCCCAGGAATAGGCATTGAGATTTATTTTCTGCTCCACACCGCTTTCGAGAGTAAACACAAGATTGTCTTCCATGAACACTGGACCTATCTTGTTGTTACGTGGTGAAGTCAGCTCTATGTTTACAAATATGCTGTCCTTGTTTCTTATCTCTACATCTGTTGTCTGGGAACCTGATTCTTTACTTAGGTATGTTCCGTCTACATTGATGCGAAAACCGGAACGTTCGCCATTTTCAAGACGCACATTGGTACAACGAATACCGTCACCGGACTTGTTGTATACCCACAGCGACTTTCGACTTGTAGGGACTTTTGAGAAAACGGTATCCATCTTTATGGTATCCGAAGAGAATGTAAGCAAATTATTTGGCGAGTTCGAAAACGAGTCGTCATCGCTGCAACTTGCCGCGAGCAATATTACTACCGCTACAAAAAAAAATGTCTTTATATATTTCATCAGATATATAACGCAGATTTACCGTTTATATTGTATTTCATTCACAAAACGAGTTCGTTTTATAATTTGTCTATCTCTTTTAGCCATATCGTACTGTCGGCATCCGACGGCATACGCCAATCTCCGCGTGGACTTAAACTAACGCTTCCTACTTTCGGTCCGTCCGGCAGACAAGAGCGCTTAAACTGTTGATTGAAGAATCTACGGGTAAACTCTCTTAGCCAATGCTTTATAACTTTTTCGTCATACACTCCTACTCTATCGTCTGTACCGTCAAATGCTTTTTTTGCGAGCATGAACAGTTTCGACGGACGGAAGCCAAAACGTAGGAAATGATATAGGAAGAAATCATGAAGCTCGTATGGTCCTACGAGATCTTCTGTCTTCTGCGAGATATTGCCTTTTTCGTCTGCCGGAATCAATTCTGGACTTATCGGGGTGTCTATGATGTCGAGAAGTGTTTCCCTTGCCTTTCCTTCCACTTCGTTTACGGCGACATGGCGTACCATATGTTTTATGAGGGTCTTGGGGATACTGCAGTTTACGCCATACATGCTCATGTGGTCTCCGTTATATGTTGCCCATCCGAGCGCGAGTTCCGACAGGTCTCCTGTTCCTATCACAAGTCCTCCTAACTTATTGCTCAAATCCATAAGTATTTGTGTACGCTCTCTTGCTTGTGAATTTTCATAAGTTACGTCATGTACATTGGCATCATGCTGGATGTCTATGAAATGTTGCATCACGGATGATGAGATATTTATCTCCATCTGTGACACGCCAAGACTCTCCATTAGTGCCACGGCATTGTCATGTGTTCTGTCTGTTGTACCAAAACCTGGCATGGTAACTCCGACGATTCCTTTGCGCGGAAGTGATAACTTGTCGAATGTCTTTACACATACGAGCAATGCTAATGTACTGTCTAATCCACCGCTAATGCCTACAACCACTGTCTTACAGTTTGTATGTACAAGTCGTTTTGCAAGTCCCATCATCTGTATGGAGAATATCTCGCCGCAACTTGAATTCATATCTTCTGTTGTCGGGATGAACGGCAGCGGATTGTAGGTTCTTTCAAGTTTGAAGTCGCGCTTCTTCACCGGGATGGTATCGATATAGTCTGCCGCACAGTCTTTCTGTGCACTCATGTATGTACTGTTTGCCCTACGCTCGTTACGCAACTTCTCTACATCGATTTGTGTTACTATTGTCTGCGGATTTAGTGAGAATCTCTCTGCTTTTTCTAACATCTGACCGTTCTCACAGATAAAGGCATTTCCACCATACACTACATCTTGTGTACTTTCACCAAAACCGCAGCTACTGTAGATATATCCTGTTATCGTTCTGGCGCTCTGCTGTCTTATCAACGTTTCGAGATAGGCATGTTTACCGATTAACTCATCGCTTGCCGACAGGTTGCATATCAATTCTGCTCCTGCAAGAGCGAGTTTGTTGCTCGGTGGTACTGGTGCCCATACATCTTCACAGATTTCTATTCCGAAACATACACCGTCTGCTGTACGGAATATCTTGGGATTTGAATCAACGGTAATTTCCTTGCCGGCATAATGAATGTCGGTCGACTTTAGGTCTTGAGATGAAGCAAACCAGCGTTTTTCGTAAAACTCGCAATAATTGGGTAGATATGTTTTCGGAACGATGCCAAGTATTTCTCCTTTTTGGATTACTGCAGCACAGTTCAACAACAAATCACCTGCTACGACAGGTATGCCTATAATCGTTATGATATCTAAATTGCAAGTTTTTTCAAGCAAATCTCCAACGACATGTTCTGCTTCTTCGAGTAGCAATCTCTGACGGAAAAGATCCTGACATGAATATCCCGTAACCGACAGTTCCGGGAAGACTATTATCTCTACCCCTTCCTTGTCGGCGCTCTTTACCATCGACTCTATCTGCTCTATGTTATATTGACAGTTTGCTACCTTTACTGCCGGAATAGCCGAGGCTATCTTTATAAATCCGTTCTGCATAAATGGTGTTTAGTGGATTGTTACCTGTGTCGCTCCATATCCATATTCCTGGAATGAAGCATCTTGATAAGTAAAGCTCTTGTACCTGTACTTCAACTCGTGGATAACGGCATTGCGTAAAACACCGTTGCCTTTTCCGTGTATGAAAATGATTTTCATACCCTTGTTTTTCTTGAATTCTTCTATCGTCTTACGGAACACGTCGAGCTGATAATTCAGTATGTCGGCATTTGACATTCCTGCTGTTGTATCGAGCAGTTCTGAAGCATGGAGATCTATAACGAGGGGTTCGTTCTTGTCGTGCTTCTTACTGCTTTCCTTACGTGCCGGTGCTGTAACGTCAATCTTTTGCTTTTCAAGCATCTTTTCTTTTAACTGATTACTGTCGATTGCCAGCTCCTTTACTGCTACTCCATTCTCTACTACTGGAATGACGAGGGCGTCTTCATCGAAGAAATCATTCTCACGGAACGTATGGAGCTTATAGAATTTTACTGGATCTATACGAAGTCTTACGTCAAGTGTTGGCTGCAACTGATATGGCTTTCCTACTTTATAGGAGGTGAGCTGTATCGCTCCGTTTTTGAAATCTGCAATGTCTTCTATACTCACCTCTGATATCAGTAGCTTTGTGTTTGGCTCTAACTCGTTATGCGACAAGAGGGTCCACTCCTTGCCGTCGAATAATGAATAGGTGTACGACAGGAAATAATTACTGTCGTTTATTGCATATAGATGAAACTTCGTATTGCTGATTTGTTTCTTGTCTTGAGGAACAAAGCCCAAATACATGTTTACTGTCTCTGCTCCTGAACGCTCTACAACATGGATATGTGTATCGCTGTTCACTTTATCAAGTATCTCGTCATTATGAATGGCATTTTCTTTCTTTATCTGACGCTTGTTGTAATCATTGTCCTGAGCCGGTATCATTTTCTGAACTGTTGTTGCCTGCTTATCGTCGTTTACAACAACAAGGTCGTTTACCATCGTAGGAATCTGAAAACCGTCTTCATCTTCTACAAGGGCTATGCTGCTACTCTGAAAACCTGCTATGACGCCTCCTCCTGTGGTACTCAGAAATCTTACTTTATCTCCTATTTTCATATTGCTTTTTATTTTTTCTCTGTTAATTTTGTCTCTTCTGTCTACTCTTTTTCCCTTTACTCTGGAATCAAGAGTGAACTGTCTCCATAGCTCAAGAATCTGAATTCATGGGCAAGGGCATAATCGTATATTCTTCTCCAGTCGCCATGCAGGAATGCACTTACAAGTAGCAATAGTGTACTTTGTGGCTGGTGGAAATTTGTTACCAGCATCTTTACTATCTTGTAGTCGTATCCCGGCACGATTATTATCTGTGTTGAGAAATGTATGGTGTTTACTTCATGACTGTCCATATACTTCAAGATATGTTTCATCGACTCGACAGATGATATCTTTCTTGCATTTTCGTCATACGGCTCCCATTGTTCTACATGAAGCTCTTCTTCTGTAGAATCTGGTTTTGCAGCCAGTTTTAATCCTACATAATAAAGACTTTCGAGTGTTCGCACACTTGTCGTTCCTACTGCTATCGCCTTTCCGTCGTGGCGGATAAGTTTCTCGATAGTGGAACGATGCACGCAGATGAATTCTGAATGCATGTCATGACCTCCTATTTCATCGCTCTTCACTGGCTTGAAGGTTCCTGCTCCTACATGTAGTGTTATCTCTTCGCGGTCTATGCCATGAGCGTCTATCGACGTCAGTACTTTGTCGGTGAAATGCAGTCCTGCGGTCGGTGCCGCCACACTGCCCTTGATTTTTGAATACACCGTCTGATAGGTCGTCTTGTCGCTTTCCTGTGTGTCGCGGTTTAGATATGGGGGTATCGGTAACTCTCCTGCTGCATCAAGGATATCGGCAAAAGTAATATCTGTATTGTTCCATGAGAATTTCACCTCATGGGATGTATGACATTCACCGATATAGTCTACCTTTATTGTTACTGGCTGTCCCTTTACTTCTATATCTCTACTCAATTGCTGACCTTTCCATTTCTTCAGATTGCCGATAAGACAAAGCCAAGTGCATTCTGATGTTGTCTGAAACATCTGTTCATAATCTGCAGGGCGGTATGGTTCGAGCAAAAAGACTTCTATCAGTGCTCCTGTTTCTTTTCTGAAATGCAGACGTGCCTGTATTACTTTTGTATTGTTGAAAATCATCAGGGCATCTGATGGCAGATATGAGGTGATATTGAAGAACTTGTCTTCTTTTATTTCCCCCTTGTCATATATCAGCAGTTTGCTGTGGTCTCGTTCCTGAAGGGGAAATTTGGCTATTCTTTCTTCTGTAAGCGGATAATTGTAATCCTTTATCTTTATATGTTTTACTTGTTCCATTTCTTTGATTTTATTTTATGCCATTATAAACGATATTATCATTGATACGATATATATCAACACGATAACACATAATACTATATCTACTGTTGATATAGTATAACCTTTTGAGGTGTATTGCGTGGAAATGAATTCACCGGGACTGAAAACTTTTGAATATAGTCTTACATACAAGCTGTATACCAAGACACCGATGAATGCTCCCCATAATAATCCTACAAGTATGTCTGACGGATAGTGCAGTCCTAAATACAGCCTTGTATAACAGTTTGTCAACGACCATATCAGCAAAGCTACAAATAGTTTCATGTTCCTAACCAAAAGCGAAAAGAATACTGCTAAACTTATTGTGTTTGCTGCATGCGACGAGAAGAAACTGAAGTCTTTTGGTACTGCCTTGCATGCCGAAACAATTATATCGCCTAACATCGGATCGTTTATCGGACGTACCCTGCAAACAAGCGGCTTTACTACATAGTCGCTCAAACCTCCTGAAAAGACTACACACAACAACGCACATCCTACGACAAGCATTATTTGAGACATTGTCTCACTGTTGTAGATTACAAGATACAACAAGGCTATATACAATGGAATCCATGTATAGCCGGACGTCAGTGTCAGCATGAAAGCATCCCAGAATGAGGAAGTGCTTCCGTTAACAAGTTCTAATATACTGATATCTATACTATCTGTCATATTCTTTCTATTTGCGATACGTGAAGCCATCCGTCACGGTCGTCACCGAGACGAACGTGTTTCCATTCCTTCATCGAATCATCTATTATCTCTACTTTTGTTCCTTCATGTACAACGGCGGCGTTTCCTCCTTTTTCGTCTGGTGTCTTCTTCAACTGCACTGAAGGTGATACGACGATTGCACCGCGTCGCTCCTGATAGCGTTTCTGCTGACTGTATGCGCAACTATATGATATAATTGCTGTCAACAGCATTACTACACTTGTATAGAATCCTATCTTGCGCATGAATATCTTTCTTGTAAACAGATATACGAGGAGGGCAACAATTGCTATTACTAATGTAACGACAGACATTGTTCCCCATGAATCCATTTTCATCATGTCTACAACACTGTTGGCCCACTGTACAAGTATCATCTGCGGCTCTGAGGATATCTTGTCTATTGTCTTTGACTGGGCAAGTTTCAGGTTGTACTGGATATCGTCGTCTCCCGGCGACAATAATGATGCGCGCTCATAACTGAGTATTGCCTGCGTGATATTGTCGGTCCGGTAATACGCATTACCTAAATTGTAATACAATTCTGCACTTTTTCCACTCTTCAATAATTCATTATAATCCTTTATTGCCTGCTGATAATTGCCTTTTCTATATTCTGTATCTGCATTTTCCTTTGTCACGGAATATACCGGTGCTGTCATGAACAGTGCTATGACAAGCAATATTGCTGTATGAGGAAGATGCTTCTTCTTTGATTTTAGCGACTCCTCGATTGAGGTTATCGTATTCATCGCTTTTTCGAATATATCATTCATATTGTTTACGGTTGAAGACGGTGAATAATGCTCCATTTCACATGTGTCTATTATGCTTATAAAGTCTTCCACCAACTTCTTGTCTATATTCTTTACTGCAAGTACTTTTTCGATATTCTCTCGCGAACGTTCTTCTGCCGTCAGACTGAATTTTTCTTCTACGTATCCCATGAGGGCTTTCAAAACTTCCTCATAGAATGTTGCCTTGTCGCCATGCAACATCAGCTCGTCTGCCTTGCGCAGTCGCTTGAGGGCTACACGGTTTGCTCCCTTTACCCTACGGGTCGTATCGTTCATGGATGCCACAAACTTGTTCAGCAGATAGGCTATGATGATCGACAGAACTATAACTGACAGTACGACAGCCCAATATGCCGCTGAGTTGAAGAATGGATGATCCATGTCGGTTATGGTCATCTCTCCATCTTTTATCTGACGGATATCTTTGTTCTTCATATCCTCTGAGTAATCATCTACGGATGATGATTCTCCGGAACCTTTCTTTACATCTATTGTAAACGGCTGGGTCTTTATTGTCTTGTAGCTGCTGGTGTTTGTATCAAAATACACGAACTCTACCGAAGGTATCGTATACGTACCTTGATTTCGCGGTACAGCGATAAAGTCGTATATCATATTGCCCTCCAAGCCATTTCCTGTTATCTTGGTCTTGTCGGTTACTTTCGGGTCATACTTGTCAAAGTCCTTTGGGAACTTTACTGTCGGCTGCTTTATCAGTTTCAGGTTTCCTCTTCCGCTTATCACAACTCGAAGCGTGAACGGATCATTTGAGCGGATATCCGTTTTGTTTAGCTGTGCACTGATATTAAACGTTCCTACTCCACCTGAGAAGTTCGATGGCTTTGTCGGCAATGGCAACACATTGAGGGTCAGTCCTGGAGCTACAATGTCTTTCTTGACTTCTACGTATGCCGAACCGCCGTTGAAAAAGGCTTCCACCGGATCTACATTCTTGTTTTGCTGTACTATGGATCCCTTGAAAACGATACTCGGTATTTTCAAGGCTCCATGCATCTGAGGATACATTATATACTGACTCCAGGTGACACAACGGTATGGTCGTCCGTTATAATTTTCTATATGGAACGACTTCTGCTGTGGCAGTGGCACTTCAAGGGTGTGGAATCCTGTCAGATCTGGCATGTCGCCCTTTAATTCGTTTAGGTCTACAAGGGTGTATACCTTATATGTGAGCACTACCGGCTCTTGCTCATATACTTTATTCTTGCTTGCCGTTACCTTGATAAATAAGTCCTTACCTGAGATGGCACTGCCTGCTGAACGCAGTCTCGGCTCTCCAGGCGAACTGTCATGCATCTTAGGAGAACCACTGGCTGATACATTCTTTCCTGACACATTTATCTTTACGGCATGTGATGTATACCGATGTCCGTTGGCTACTACTGTAGCTGCCGGAATATTGTATGTTCCACTTTTTGTGGCACATAGGATGAAGGTATATGTCGTTGACGATGAACTGCTCGCATGTCCGTTTATTACCTGGTAGCTTGACTGCGAGGAACGGAACGGACCGGTTATCAGCTCTAATGCTTCGGGGATATTTCCCATGTGTATGTCTGAAGCATCCTGGGTGCCGATGACATATACAAGACGGAAGTTCTCTCCCGTTGCCACATGGGACGGTGCACTGACTCTTAGTCCCTGTGCATTACTTACCAATCCAAGTATCGCAAATAATATATTTAACAAATATCTCTTCATATTTTATATAATGTTCTATACTGCTGTCCAAACAAAGATATCTAATGTTATCACCAATTTTTCTCGAAATGACGCGACTGCTGTTGCTGCCGACTTTTATTCAAGCGTTCTTGCGTCTGCTGCTCCTGCTGCATGGCGGCATTCAAGAGCTGCTCCGCATTGTCTTTGCTCATCTGCGGCTGGTCTTTCTGACTGTTGCGCTGCTGATCTTTCTTGTCGTTGTTCTTTCCTGTATCGCTTTTCTGCTCTTTCTGCTTGTCTTTTCCTTTTTGCTTGTCGTTATTCTTGTTCTGATTTTTGTTCTTGTCCTTGTTCTTGTCGTTTTTCTGCAATTTCTTGCAGAGGGCAAGATTATACCTTGTCTCGTTGTCCGAAGGATTGTTCCGAAGAGACTCGCTGTATGCCTTTATGGCTTCGCCATACATCTTGCTCGACTGACAGATTATTCCTATATTATGGAATATCTTTGCTCTTCTCATCTTGTTCGTCTCTATCTTGCTCGCCTTCTCATAAAGCTTTATTGCCTCGGATCCTTTATTCTGCATCATCATCACACAACCGAGATTATACAGTGCCTGTGGATTGTTGGCATTCAAAGAGACTGCCTTGCGGTACTCTACCTCTGCTGCAGGGTATTTCTTCTGTCGGTAAAGTTTGTTTCCGCTTCTTATATGGTCTCTGTCGGTCTGTGCCGATGCTACAAAAGGAAGCACAGACATGAGGAGCAAAACTGCATATTTTATTATCTTTTCCATTATTCTCCCTTTCTCTTAAAAAGTCTGACGTTTTTAAATAACGGATTCTTTGCCTCTAATATCAACATCTCTATGATTAGTACTACAAGCGCAAGGAAAGCGAAGGTCTGGAACTGCTCGTCGTATTCACTGTATACGGCATTCAACATGTCGCCTTTTTGCAACTTGCCAAGTTCTGAATCAAGTGCATCTTGGGCACTGTTCGTATTGTCTACATGGATATATGCTCCTCCGCCTGCCTGGGCTATCTGCTTACACATGTCTTCGTTAAGAACGGACAACACCTCGTTGCCATGGTTGTCTTTCATATAACCGCCATGACCGTCGGGGATGAGTCCTCCCTTGGGCATTCCGATGCCGAGCACAAATACATTTATGCCTTTTTTCTTTGCTGCCTTTGCTGCCTCTATTGCTCCTCCTTCATGGTCTTCTCCGTCGGTAATGACGACTATCGCTCTTCCTACATTCTCTTTTTTCGTGAAACAGTTGATGCAGGTATTTATGGCTCCTCCGATATCGGTTCCTTGTGAGGCTATTAGCGACGGATTTAAACTCTGAAGGAACATCTTTGCTGATACGAAATCTGTTGTGATGGGCAGTTGAACAAATGAACTGCCTGCAAATACTACAAGTCCGACTTTATCGTTCTTAAATCCGTCTATCATGTTCTCTATCAGCATCTTACTCTTGTCTAACCTCGACGGGGCAACGTCTTCTGCAAGCATGGAGTTACTGATATCCAATGCCACCATCGCCTCTATTCCGTTTCGCTTCTCATTACTTATCTTTGTTCCTGCCTGAGGACGCGCAAGTACTATTACGAGTAGTGCATATACGATAAGCGACAACACGTATTTCAACAGGGGCCTTATCTTTGACCGATTTGGCATCAGACTCTCTTGCAGTCTTTTGTCAAAGGCTCTGTTGATTAGTGTTCTCGTCCTCCTTAAATGTATTAGCCATATTATCAGCAATACTGGTATGACAAATAACAAATATAAATATGTAGGTTCTGCAAATCTTAGCATCTCTTTTATATTTTTGATTAACAAAAACTTTTATGGCAAACGTCTAAAGACTGTCAGCCTCAGGATTATATCCAGCAGCAACAACAATACTGCCGCAAGGGCAAACGGATAATAGTTTTCCGACAGTTTGGAGAAATTCTTCGAACTCAATCGGGTTTTCTCCAACTTGTCGATGTCTTTATAGATTTTCTTCAACTCTGCTGTATTGGTAGCCCGGTAGAAGTTTCCGTCGGCGGTCTGAGCTATTTGCTTCAATGTCCCTGTATCGATGTCGGCACGAAGATTGACATACCTTACGGTTCCTGCCACTTGCACCGGATATGGTGCCAGCGACTTACTGCCTATTGCTATCGTATATACTCTTATACCATAACTTTTTGCTATCTGTGCGGCGGTCAATGGGGATATGTCGCCCATATTGTTACTGCCGTCGGTCAACAGTATTACTACCTTACTCTTTGTCTTACTGTCTTTTAAGCGTGCTACGGCATTTGCCAGTCCCATACCGATTGCCGTTCCGTCCTGAATTAGTCCTCTCTCGGCAAGATCCGTACGTACTGACATGAGCATGTTAAGTAACGACTGGTGGTCGGTGGTCATCGGACATTGCGTGAATGCCTCTCCCGCAAAGATTGTCAGTCCGATGTTATCGTCTTCTCTTCCTGAAATAAATTCTGCCGCCACATTCTTGGCTGCCTCTATACGGTTTGGCTTCAAGTCCTGTGCCAGCATACTCGTCGACACATCCATGGCGAGCATGATATCGATGCCTTCTGTCTCTTTAACGCCCCAACTGTTGTGTCCCTGCGGACGGGCGAGGATTATGACTATCAAGATATAGACCACTACTCTCAACACATCTGGCAACATTATCAATCTTGTGCGCCAGCTCTTATGAGCATGCAGATAGGCAAATGAATCTGCAACATTTACTGTCGGTTCATTTTTCTTTCTGTATAACATACACCATAATATATATGGTATTATGAGCAGCAGAAGAAATAAATATTCTTTATTTGCAAATTCCATAATGGACTTAAATTAAAACGTAAACGTTGTATACAGTCAGAATAAGCAAGACTACGGCAATTACTATGATGAATGCCAATACTATTTTCTTGACTATCCATTGCTGTCGTTCTTGTTCTTCTTTCTTTTCTTCGGCTGTAACAACCTGTATCTGTGGCTTTTCCTCTAATTTCGTATCGTTTATAAATGACAAGGCACTCATGAGGTTTGCATCGTTCTCATTGATTAGGGCTGAATGCTTGGCAAACTTCACAAGGTCTGCCGTGCGGAACAGACTGGTTATCTCATTTAACGCCTCTGTATCCTCATTGCGCAAACGGTCTATTATCTCTGAACTTGTCATCTCCATCGCATCAAAGCCAAATCGTTCGGCTATGTACTGACGAAGTATTGTCGTTAACTTCGTATAATACTCTTTCTGATTTTCCGAAACTGTTGCCCTGTCGCTCTTCAGCTTTTCTATGCCGTTTAAGGCTTTCTGATGTGGAGGAATATATTTTACGACTTTTACTCTGCTTATTATCGGCTTGTTGCTTTTCATCCTTCGCCATATATATAATGCGAGTATCAACAGGAATACGGAAATGATGCTATATGACAACGGGGCTTTCCATTCGCTCCATGAGAATGGATTGTCCTGTACGTCTTTGGGGGGATAGAACTTGTCTGCATGCAAGGTGTCAACAGGAACTGTCAACACCTTTAATGCCAGTGCCTTAGACGCATATACTTTATTGTCTACCTTTATTTTCTGCGACGGGATGTAATATAGTCTTTCGTCGAACGAAGTCAAGACATACGCTCTTGATACTTGCAGACGACCGCCGTCAAGCGATACCGTATCTGGCTTCATACATTCGAGTACTTCTACTCCTGGCGTAATATACTGACTTCTTCCAAACTCCGGAAACTTCACTTTCTGTCCGTCATTTACAACGACAGACAGTGTCAGTCTTGACTGTTCTCCTATTAATATCTGCATCGAGTCTAATTTCTGGTCTATTGTGACCTGAGCACCACATATATGGCAAGACATAATGGATATTAATAAAAATATAATGCGTCTCATTGTTTATTTTGCTATATGTAAACGTTTTACGACCTCATCTTAAAGAGATGGATTAAACTCGAAACATAATCTTCGTCTGTTGCTATCGACACACTGTCGACATGTGCTCTCTTGAAGAGCATGTCCATTGCCTTCTCTCTGTCAACCCAATATTCATGATGAGCCTTTCTTAGTTTCTTGTCACCCGTGTCTATATACATCTCGTGACCGGTCTCTAAATCTGAAACCTTCATCAGTCCTACATCTGGAAGTGTCTTGGCAAACTGGTCGTAAACCTGTATCGCTACTACATCATGCTTGTTGCTGCATACCATCAACTCTTTTTCAAAACTCTTTCTCGAATAGAAATCGCTTATCAAAAAGGTGGTACACTTGCGCTTTACTGCCTTGGCGATGAACGCTAAAGCACATGAGATATCGGTCTTACGACTTTCCGGTTTGAAGTCGAGCAGCTCGTGAATGATATACAGTATGTGCTTCTTTCCTTTCTTGGGAGGGATGAATTTCTCTATCTTATCGGAAAAGAATACTACTCCTATCTTGTCATTGTTCTGTATCGCACTGAACGCTAACGTTGCACATATCTCGGCTACGAGGTCGCGCTTCAACTCTCCACGTGTTCCAAAGTCGAGCGAACCACTGACATCTACAAGCAACATTACGGTTAGCTCTCGCTCTTCCTCATATACTTTTACATGGGGTGTACGACTTCTTGCCGTCACATTCCAGTCGATGTCTCTTACGTCATCGCCATACTGATATGCACGCACTTCACTGAATGCCATTCCTCGGCCCTTGAAGGCTGAATGGTATTTACCGGCAAATATATTGCTGCTGAGTCCACGTGACTTGATTTCGATTTTATGGACTTTATTAAACAAATCCCGGGTTTCCATCAAGGAACCTCCACTTTATTGATTATTCTGCTTACTATTTCCTCGCTCGTGATATTGTCTGCCTCTGCCTCATACGACAGTCCGATTCTATGACGCAACACGTCGTAGGCTACTGCTCTTACATCTTCTGGCACTACATAACCACGACGACGGATGAAGGCGTACGCTCTTGATGCCTTGGCAAGATTTATACTTGCACGCGGACTTCCACCGAATGTTATCAGTGGCTTCAGCTCGTCAAGACCGTAACGCTCCGGATAACGAGTTGCAAATACTATGTCTGCAATATACTGCTCTATCTTTTCGTCGATATATACCTGCTGGACTATCTCGCGAGCCTTGATTATGTCTGATAAACTGACAACGGGCTTTACCTCTGGCATCGCACCACTGAGGTTTTCTCGTATTATTAGCTTCTCTTCTTCAAGCGACGGATATTCTATTACGACTTTCAACATGAAACGGTCTACCTGAGCCTCTGGCAATGGATAGGTTCCTTCCTGCTCTATCGGATTCTGTGTCGCCATAACAAGGAACGGACTTGGCAACTCAAAGGTATTGCTGCCTATCGTTACTTGCTTCTCTTGCATCGCTTCCAACAGGGCACTCTGTACTTTTGCCGGAGCACGGTTTATCTCGTCCGCCAAAATGAAATTGGCGAATACCGGACCTTTCTTTACTTGGAAATTTTCGTTCTTCTGGGAATACACCATCGTTCCTATCACATCTGCAGGAAGCAAATCCGGAGTAAACTGGATTCTGTTGAAATCTGCATCTACTAATTGCGACAGTGTCTTTATTGCTAATGTCTTCGCCAGTCCGGGCACTCCTTCGAGGAGTATGTGTCCATTGCTCAGCAAACTGATAAGCAAAGAATCTATAAGATGTTTCTGACCGACGATGACACGGTTCATGCCATTCGTGATATTTGTTAAAAAAGCACTCTGCTGCTCAATAAGGATATTAAGCTCGCGTATGTCTACAGCCTCTGCCATGATTTTTTATTTTAGTTTTATGTACATTTTCTTTTTATACGGCAAAAGTAATAATTTTATATGCGTAATAAAAAGAAGATGTACATAAAATATATTAAAATAGCTCCACGAATGGCTAATTTTAAGAAACTTTTTTATTCGTTGCCTTCTTCTTCAGCTTCAGTTTCGGAATATTTACCTTTTCGCCCTCTCTTAGCTCCAGTTTGTTGTTATATACTTGTATGTAACATTCCATTCCTTCGCCTAAATATAATCTTGATATACTTTCTAAGGTCTGACCTGGTTTTACGGTTATGGTCTTGTCAGGTCCGTCTATTGTATACGCTCCTGTTTTTACCATACGTCGGGCATTGTCAAGACTGCCTTTTTCCTCTGGCTCTTCTTTCTTGACTTCTTGACGCTCCTGCTCTATGGCTTTTGCTTCGGCAACCTTTCTCAAACTGTCTTGTATTGCTGCCGTGTCTACGTGTTGTTTCTCTTTTTTTGCCACTTGACGAACTGCTGCCTTTTTTGCAACTTTTACTGTCGGGCGTTCTGGTATCGTTTCCTTTATTGCTCTATTGCTTTGCTTACCGAAATATACACCTCCAAAGAAGATTACTACAAGCAATACCACGGTTGCCACTGCATACAGTGCTTTTTTTACATACGAAGATTTACAACGAACGTGTGTCGGCTCTACCGGTTCGTCTGATTCTGCCCACTCTACCGGTTCTTTTGGTTCTACCGTTTCTCTTGTCGGATGACAATCTTCTATTTGTTCTATTGGCTCTACCTGTCCGATTTGTCCTATTGACTCTATTTTTTCTATTTGCTCTGTTGCCTCTTCTGCCTCTGCTGTATCTTCCTCTACTATCGGCGGAAGCTCTTCTTTTGCTTGCGACAAAGCCTCCGTTATAAGAGATTGGGGCTCTCCTGCTCCATTTGCTTCATCTTCGTTATCTGCTGTCTTCTCTTCTACGGCTTCTGAAGGATTATCGGCGAACTCATCACTTTCTTCATTGCTTTCTTCTGCAATGTCTCCTAATGTAAGCTTGTCAAAATCTACTCCTTCGTTCAATACTACGGTCTCGAATTGCGAGAAGGGTTTGTTTACGAGTTCTTTTAATGTGTTGTCGGGGGTGAAAGAGATTTTCGAATGTCCGTCGATTACTACTCTTTCTCCTGTGTTTATGTCTACACTTTCCCTGTCTCGTACTTCTACGAGCTTGAATGTTCCAAAGCCTTTTACCTTTACGACCTTGTCTGGGATGAGGGATTCGCTCACTAATGCGAAGAATGTCTCTACATATCTCTCTGCATCAGCGGCATCCATACCTTTTTTGGCAGCAAGCATTGCTGCTATATCTTTTATGCCGTACTTTGCCATTATTCATCACCTCCGTTTTTTATCTTCTCTTTTACAGCGGCTGACGGTTTGAATCCAAGGACAAGTTTTGGGGGAACGAGCATCTTCTTCTTTGTCGTCGGCGATACCATTACTCTTTCCATACGCTTCTTTACCTCGAAGGTTCCAAAGTTGTTTATTACTACTACATTTCCTTCCTGAAATGCCTCGTTCATGGAATCTACAAGTGCGTATGTGAGCATCTGGGTCTCATCGATGCTTTTTCCTATTCTTTTTGATAGTTCTGATATGAAATTTTTGTTATTCATTATTGTCCTCCACGACTTCGGCATACACATCGTATTCCTCTGCGTCTGTAACTTTCACATTATAAAAATGTCCTATCTCCAATGGCTTTTCATCGCTAACTGGAATTAATATTTCCGGATCTACCTCTGGTGATGAGTATTGACTTCTTGCTACATAATAGTCGCCTTCTGTTCTGTCGACTATTACTTTGAGCTGCTTGCCAATTTCTTCTGCCTGCAGTTCTGCACTTATACGCTCCTGCACTCGCATTATCTTATCAAGGCGCTTTTGCTTTACGTCTGCCGGAATATCGTCCTTATAATGTTCTGCACTGTATGTACCTTCTTCTTCTGAATATGCAAAGGCTCCCATCCTGTCAAAGCGTGCCCACTTTACGAATTCTATCAGTTCTTGGAAGTCTTCATCGGTTTCTCCCGGGAAACCTACCATCAATGTGGTTCTGATGCAGATTCCTGGCACTTCTTCTCGAAGCCTTTCTATCAGATGCATTGTCTCGGCTTTTGTCGTATTGCGTCTCATCGCTGTCAACATATGGTCTGAGATGTGCTGTAATGCAATGTCAAGATATTTGCATACATTATCGTGCTTTCTCATCACCGGAAGCAATTCATACGGGAAGTGTGTTGGATAGGCATAATGGAGTCTTATCCATTCTACACCTTCTATCTTGGCTATCTCATCCACGAGCTGAGCTATCCGTCGCTCGCCATAGAGGTCTACACCATAATAGGTCAGTTCCTGTGCTATTATCTGGAATTCCTTTACTCCTTTTGCCACAAGTTCTTTTATCTCTCCGAGAATATCTTCCATCGTGCGACTTTTGTGCTTTCCGGTTATTATCGGTATCGCACAATATGCACAATGACGATCACAGCCTTCACTGATTTTTACATAAGCATAATGTAATGGCGTAGTGAGATGACGCTCTGCCGTGTCGCTGTCGCTTTCTACTTTCCTTTCTACTCTTCCTAAATCTTCAAGTAAACCGTTATAGTCAAATTTGCCATAATACTTGTCTACTTGCGGTATCTCTGTCTCAAGTTCTTTGCGGTACCTTTGCGAGAGACACCCCATTACAAAGAGTTTCTTCAGTCTGCCTTCTTCTTTTGCCTGGGCAAACCTCAATATCATATTTATGCTTTCCTCTTTTGCATCATCGATAAACCCACAGGTGTTTATGATGGCTATTTCTCCCTCCGGATTGTCGCTGTCATGGGTGCAGTCATATCCGTAACTCTCAAATTTCCTCATCAGGCTCTCTGTATCTACAAGATTCTTTGAGCACCCCATTGTTATGAAATCTATCTGATTGTGTTTCACTTTTCTGTCTTAAATAATGAATCTACAAATTCGTTTTTGTCGAATAACTGGAGGTCATCTACGCCCTCTCCAAGTCCGATATATTTCACCGGCACTTTCAGCTGGTCGGAGATTCCTATCACTACTCCACCCTTTGCTGTTCCGTCGAGCTTTGTTATTGCCATGCTCGTTATCTGGGTAACAGCAGCAAACTGCTTTGCTTGCTCGAAGGCGTTCTGTCCCGTACTTCCGTCTAACACAAGCATCACCTCGTCTGGTGCCGTCGGAGCGAGTTTCTTCAATACGTCTTTTATTTTCTTCAACTCGTTCATCAAACCGACTTTATTGTGTAAACGTCCTGCTGTGTCTATCAATACCACATCGGCATTATTTGCTATTGCTGAACTCAAGGTGTCGTATGCTACGCTTGCCGGGTCGGCTCCCATCTGCTGCTTCACTACTGTCACGCCGACACGTTCTCCCCATATACACAACTGCTCTACGGCTGCCGCACGGAATGTGTCTGCTGCTCCGAGGTATACTTTCTTCCCGGCATTCTTGAATTGTTTTGCAAGCTTTCCTATCGTTGTTGTCTTGCCTACTCCGTTTACTCCAACCACGAGTATTACATACGGCTTGTGATCTCCTGGAAGATTCCAGTCTGAGTAACTGTTGGTGTCATCCAGTAGCTTTGCTATTTCTTCACGGAGTATTGTGTTCAGTTCTGCAGTCGAGACGTATTTGTCCCGTGCAACGCGTTCCTCGATACCTTTTATTATCTTTATTGTCGTTTCCACTCCAACGTCGGAGGTTATCAATACCTCTTCCAAATCGTCCAAGACATCATCATCGACTTTTGATTTTCCTGCAACGACATGAGCAAGTTTCGAGAACACGCTCTGTTTTGTTTTCTCGAGACCTTTATCTAAGGTCTCTTTGTTCTTTTTTCCGAATAGACCAAAAAATGCCATAGTGTTTATTTATTTTCGGGTACAAATTTATAAAAAAAAACTCACTGCAGCAAATAAAAGATTATATGGGTTGATAAATTTCTCCCACAGACCTCACAGATTCCACAGATTTTATCTCCTGGAAATTATTTTTCTCCCACAGATTATTTTCTCCCACAGATTTCACAGATTTACACAGATCGTCTATCTACACACAAAAATATATTTTTTGAACACGAGACTCGTCGAAGACCAACTGACCAAAGGGAAGTAATCTCACGAATTTATACTCTAACAGTTGTAGCGAAGCTAACAACAAAATCCGTGGAATCCCATGTGCAAGAAATCAGTTTAATCAGTCTTATCCGTATTCAAAAATAAAATCCGTGTTAACCCGTGGAATCCGTGGGAGATTAATTAATCTGTGGAACTAAAAATATTCGTGTTATTCGTAAAATTCGTGTTCAAAAATAAAATCTGTGTCAATCTGTGGGAGACTAATTAATCTGTGGGAGACAAAAAAATTCGTGTTATTCGTGTTATTCGTGTTCAAAAATAAAAATCCGTGTCAATCCGCGTAATCTGTGGGAGACTAAATATCCGTGGGAGCAAAAAAAAGAGCCGCAAAATAATTTGCAGCTCTATTTTATTCTATAGAATCAGGATTTATTTGAAGAAATCCTTTACGTCCTCGTTAGGAACCATACGCTCATCAAAAACATATGCACCTGTCTTAGGACTTTTCACCATCTTTATAACCTTTGTATAAGCGCGACCGTCATTTGAACCTTCATGAAGGGTTGCGACTGCTTTCTTTGCCATTTTCTAAAGTTATTTTAATTAGATTATTTAATTTCCTTATGAAGAGTCATCTTCTTGAGAATTGGATTGTACTTCATAAGCTCCATTCTCTCCGGAGTATTCTTACGGTTCTTGGTTGTCACATAACGACTTGTTCCAGGAAGACCGCTCTCCTTCATCTCTGTGCATTCCAATATAACCTGCACACGGTTGCCTTTAGCCTTCTTTGCCATTGTATTATTCTCCTATAACTTTTATATCCTTCCAATCGCAATAGCCGTTAGACACTGCACTCTTAATGGCAGCATCCAAACCAACCTTGTTGATCAGGCGCAGACCAGCAGCACTAACCTTCAGGCTAATCCAGCACTGCTCTTCTACATAATAGAATTTTTTATTAAACAAATTTACGTCAAAGGAACGCTTTGTGCGATGCTTTGAGTGGGAAACGTTATTGCCCATCTGAGCCTTTTTCCCTGTGATTTGACAAATTTTCGACATTGCTATCTACGTTTTTTGTTGTTTCCTTTTGATACTTATTCCAAACAGGATGCAAAATTACAAACTTTTTCCGATTTAGCAAAACATTACAGCTTTTACATCCCATAATTAAGTTTTTTTTGCTTTTACCCCCCCCTATCAAACCAACAAAACCAATCCAACCTACCCCACCTACAAAAAAAGGGTAGACCTCCAGTCTACCCCATTCTTTTCTTTTAGCAGAAGATTACTCTGCAGCCGGTGCTGTCTCTTCAGCTGGAGCCTCTGCGGCAGCAGCCTCTGCAGCCTTGGCAGCTTCTGCCTCAGCTTTCTTCTCAGCCACCTTCTTAGCGATAGCCTCATTTACCTTCTTCTCCTCAGCAAGGTTCTTCTCATAAGCAGCTTTCTTTGCCTTAGCCTCTTCCTCACGGAGATTGTCAAGACCCTTCTGCTTGTCAGCCTTCCATGCGTCGAATTTCTTCTGGGCTGTCGCCTCGTCAAAAGCGCCCTTCTTTACGCCACCCTGCAGGTGCTTCATCATGTAGACACCTTCACGCTGCAAGATATTGCGTACTGTATCTGTAGGCTGTGCGCCAACATTTACCCAATAAAGAGCACGATCAAAATTCAAATCTACTGTGGCAGGATTAGTGTTTGGGTTATAAGTACCAATCTTCTCAGTAAACTTTCCATCACGTGGAGCTCTAACGTCAGCGATTACGATGCTGTAGAAGGCATAACCTTTACGGCCACCGCGCTGTAATCTGATTTTTGTTGCCATTTTAAATTTTTATTTTTTTAGGTTTGAATTTAATGCCATTAACTCGTAATGGCGTGCAAAGATATTCTTTTTTTGTCAATTATCTTTTAAAGACTTTGACTTTTTAAATATTTTTAAACCTTACTTCTTCTTTAGTCTTACACCACACTCCATTCCGTCCATTCCTGACAGTAGTGAACCGGCGGTCTTCAGCATTGAGTTTCCTGAGAGGTTGCCTACTACTCCGGCAAACTTCAACAGTTTTGTGGCATCCATTACTATCAGCAATGAATTGCCTTCGAGCTGGGTTGTTCCGAGGAGCTGCGACATTCCTGTGGCATATTTCAGTTTCACACTTTTTCCATCTACGGTATAGGTTCCTTTTACGGTCTTTTTACCTATTGTCTGTGTGAAGTTTCCTTTTTTGTCGAATGTCATGGTCATCTTACCTTTCTTGATGCCATATTTGTTTAGTATTGTCTGTAGACGCTTCTCTATGGCTGATGACACCATCGTACCGCCGGCTTTCTTCAACATATTTGAACTCTCAAACACTACTGCCGGTTCTTCGTATACCCATGTTCCTACGAGCTTGTCGGCTGTCGCCACCTTACTATTTGAGAATATTGTTGTCAAACCGGAGAGTATCGACTGACCCTTGTCACTTGTCGACGAACTGGAGCTACTACCGTTTGATATTGCTCCCGCTACGCCCTCGAGAATACTACCGATGTTTGACTGCGCACTGGCGTTTACTGTATATCCTGCCATCAGTGCACAGAAAATTACTGATTTTACTATTTCCTTTTTCATTGCTTTATTTGCTTTTTTAT
>DCBP01000109.1:0-1307 GCA_002314055.1 Prevotella sp. UBA1104 | reverse complement strand
CAACCAATTCCTAATTCCTATTTCCTAATTCCTAATTAATTAAGATCAAACGCTCCCATCGGTGTCTTTCGCTTTAATATATCAACGACAAAATCTTTACCTATTTTATATGTACCTTGCGAAAGTTCTTCTTCCATTGTCTTGCGCAACAACTCTGGATGGTTGTTTTCTTCACTTAAATGACATAACCATATATGCTTTAATTTTTCCGTTGCACATTCACGTATCGCTTCTGCGCATGTCGTATTACTCATATGACCATAGTCGCCTGCCACACGCTCTTTCAGATACTGCGGATAAGGTCCATCGGCGAGCATCCCCTTATCATGGTTCGCCTCTATCACCAAATAGTTTGCCAAAGATATATTTCTGCGTATGTCGTCTGTTACATGACCGATGTCTGTCATCAGACAAAATACCGTTCCGTCTTTCTCTATCCTGTATCCTACATTCCCTTTGCTGTCATGAGGAACATCAAATGGGGTGATACTGAATTTTCCAACGGTGAATGTTTCTCCTGACTTTATTGTTATTTTATTTGCAACATCTACTTTCTTTCTTACGCAGTAATTTGCCTCAATACCTTTATGCACGGCTTCTGTGGCATACACCGGAATATTCAGTTTGTTGCTTAAAGCTCCAACAGCTTTTACATGATCTGCATGATCGTGGGTTACGAGTATGCCTGTGATTGAATTTAACGGTATCCCGAAGTCGTGTAAGTATTTGTTTACCGATCTTATCCCTATACCTGAATCTATCATTAACGTCTCTTCGTCTGAAACGAGGATATAGCAATTCCCGCTGCTCCCACTTCCGAATGAAATGAATTTCAACATTATCTTTTGTTTTTACACCTTTTTTAGGCGCATGCAAAGTTAGAGCTTTTTATCGAAATACAAAAATAAATTTCTTCTTGTTTTGATTTCCGTGTTTATCCGTGGGAGCTTCTCAACCATATCCTACAGATATTTTTCTCCCACACAAATATTTATTTTCTCACACGGATCTCACGAATCTCACGGATTTTATCCACCCCTATTGTAGCGAAGCTAACAACAAAATCCGTGGAATCCCATGTGCAAGAAATCAGTTTAATCAGTCTTATCCGTATTCAAAAATAAAATCTGTGTTAATCTGTGAAATCCGTGGGAGACTAATTATTCTGTGGAACTAAAAATATTCGTGTTATTCGTGTGATTCGTGTTCAAAAATAAAATCTGTGTCAATCCGTGATCTGTGGGAGACTCATCTCCGTCTATATTCCGACTACATTCCACGGATATTTTTCGGTTCTTCCGTTAAAT
>DCBP01000034.1:42093-44743 GCA_002314055.1 Prevotella sp. UBA1104 | reverse complement strand
GAGACGGGAGAGGGGAAGAATATAAAAATATTTTATTTCTCCAATGCGAGCAAGAGCTTGTCGAGCGCCTCGTCGGCATCCTTGCTCTCTTCGAGAAGCGAAACAAACTTACTGCCGATTATTGCGCCGGCAGCATTCTCCTGTGCCGAAACGAGAGTCTGACGGTTGGATATCCCGAAGCCTATCATTCTTGGATTCTTCAAATGCATCGAGTTTATGCGTCTGAAATATTCCTGCTTTGCCTCGCCGAACGACTGTTGTGCGCCTGTTACGCTTGCCGACGACACCATATAAATAAAACCACTCGTATTGTCGTCAATCTTTCGTATTCGTTCATCGCTCGTTTCGGGGGTAATCATCATTATCACCCTAATGTTGAATTCATCAGCAAGCGGTTTTATGTCTTTCAGATAATCATCGAAGGGTAAATCGGGGATTATGACGCCCGATACTCCCGTCTCCCTACAGCTCTCGAAGAAACGGCGGAAGCCATAGTGCATAACGACATTGAGATATCCCATAAGTATAATCGGCATCATTATCTCATCCTTCACCTCGACTAATTGAGAGAACAGCATGCGAAGAGTCATGCCGTTGGCGAGTGCATGCGTTGCAGCCGATTGTATAACGGGACCGTCGGCGAGAGGATCGCTGAACGGAATACCAACCTCCACCATATCTATGCCGTGGCGCTGCATAGCCCTCAGTGTGTCGGCTGTGCCGGAGCGGCTTGGCGTACCGGCACAGAAATAAAGCGACAAAAATTTCTTGTTGTCTGTGTTGTCTCTGAATAGAGAATCTATCTTGTTTGTGTTATCAATCATCTTTCAAAAGTCTGATAAAATTTCTTATCTTTTCAACATCCTTCACTGCCGGCTCTGTTTCAAACCTACTGTTTATGTCTACTCCTGCAAACATCGGATGTTTGATTTTCCTTATCTCCAAGGCATCATCGATGTCTATGCCGCCACTCAAGAGGAACGGGATATTACCGTCGTAAGCATTGAGCAGCTCCCAATCGAAATGCCTGCCGTTGCCGCCAGCCTCATCGCCCTTCGTATCGAAAAGCAGCATGTCGGCATGCCCTTCATATTCGCGCCATCGCTTCACGTCGTTCTCGCTCGCCACGCTGATAGCCTTGATAATCTTCAGTCCCTTGTGGATATCGGGATCCACGCTCCGTCGCAGGTTGTCTATCATTACCGCCGACTCGTCGCCATGGAGCTGAACATAGTCAAGATTGTAGTTATAGATTCTGGTGATGATATTCTGCGGCATATCGTCTACGAACCCCCCTACCCTGAGCGGAGCCTTCTTACCGGCAGCCGACGTCTCGTTTTGCCTCTCGTCGGCATAATCAGGCAGAATTCCGGCATTTGAGGAAATCATCCTAACGTATCTCTTACTTTGCGGAACAAAGATGAATCCTATCATGTCTACTCCAAGTTCTTCCACGGCGCGAATATTTTCCGGCTCACGCATGCCACAAACCTTTATTATCATAGTAATCTAATTTTCAAATTTTTATCCCGAGCATCATCAGCGACAGGGCGGTTATGGTGTTGCCAGTCAAAGGATTTTGCTCTTTTTCGTTTTCATTCTCCCTACAAAGATACTTGTTTCTTTTCATACCGCAGTCCTTTCCTCTTTAATTCTTTCAACATCTTCTATAAACTCCTTCAAAGCATCTCCCGGACTCGTGCTCCGCATGAATGTCTCGCCAATCAAGAAACCGCTGTAGCCTACTGATATTAGTTCGGCTACGGTATGCGGATTTGAGATGCCGCTCTCGCTTACCTTGCAGATACCAACCGGCAGTTTGTCGGCAAGGCGGAAGGAGTTTTCCACATCGGTATGGAAGGTACCGAGGTTGCGGTTGTTCACTCCACACATATCTGGAAGCAAATCGATATAGTCGAGTTCTGCAATGGAATGGATTTCGAGTAGCACTTCCATTCCGAGCTGATGTGCCAAGGTTATTAACTGTCTGCATTCTTCTTTTGTCAGGCATGCTGCGATAAGGAGTATTGCCGATGCTCCACATACACGAGCCTCGTACACCTGATATTCATCAACGATAAAGTTCTTGTACAATACGGGGAGCGTAACTCCCGATGTGCGTGCCTTGCGGATGAAACGGTCGGAACCGCCGAAAAACTTGTTGTCGGTGAGTATGCTCAATGCCGAGGCTCCGTTCTGCTGATAACTAACGGGAATGACTTCTGGCTTTGCACTTTCGTTTATCCATCCCTTCGACGGCGACTTGCGCTTGAACTCGGCTATTATGCCATAGCCGGTTTTCATCAGCGAGGCTTTCATCGAGGGGCAAATCGATAAGTTGCCTTTCTCTATCTGGTCGAGGAGGAACGACTGCGGAACGGACTGCTTCATCTCTTCCACCTCTTTTCTCTTGTATTCTATTATCGTGTCGAGTATATCCATAGTGTATTCGTTTGTTATTTTTTCTTTTCTTCCCCTCCCCCGCCTCCCCTTTCAGGGGCGGAGCGGTTACTCTTACTCTTGAGAAGACATGCAATTTCTTGTTGTTACTCTTACTCTTGAGTAAACAAGCAGTTTCTTTTTTGTTGCTCTTGCTCTTGAGTAAACAAGCAGTTCCTTTTTGTTACTCTTGCTCTTGAGTAAACAAGCA
>DCBP01000034.1:36791-41988 GCA_002314055.1 Prevotella sp. UBA1104 | reverse complement strand
CTCTTGAGTAAACAAGCAGTTCCTTTTTGTTATTCTTGCTCTTGAGAAAACAATATTTTTATCTTTTGATTAGATAAGGAAACTGCTCCGCCCCCGGAGGGGGAGGCGGGGGAGGGGAAGAAACAATAATCAATTGTAAATCTCCACGAACCTCCGTAATGCGTTGAGAGCCCTGCCACTCTCGAGCGACTCTCTTGCCGTTTGTAAAGCATCGGCAAGCGACTTTTTTTTGTCAACCACCGTTATGGCAAATGCTGCATTGGCAAGAACAACACTCTTTTGAGCTTCCGTGGAGCGGTTTTCCAAAATGCTGTCGAATATCTCTTTCGCTTCCTCAACACTGTTGCCACCTTCGAGCTGCTGCGGCTCTACCCTACTGAACCCTAAATCCTGTGGCGAATAAACTTTCTCTCTCTCGTTTGTCTTCACCTTGAAATCGCCCGTCAGCGATATCTCGTCATATCCGTCGATACTGTTCACTATGCCATAGTCTACACCTATCTTCTGATAAACATTGGCATACAGGCGCATCTGACCCAGTGTGGCTACGCCGAGGAGCTGACAGCCGGGATGAGAGGGATTGACGAGCGGTCCGAGAAGATTGAAGCATGTAGGAAACTGCAATGCCTTGCGTACTGGAGCTACTGATTTCATCGCCTTGGCAAACAAGGGGGCATGGAGGTAGGCAAAACCGCTCTCGTCGAGACTGCGGTTTATCTTGTCTTCGTCGGCGGTGAACTTTGCTCCGTGTGCCTCTATCACGTTCGACGCACCACTTGTTGAGGTTGCGGCATAATTGCCGTGTTTCACTACCTTGTATCCTGCTCCTGCCACTACGAGACATGAGCAGGTGGAGATATTGAAGGTGTTCTTTTTGTCGCCTCCCGTACCCACGATATCGATAAACCTGTCGCTCTTGATATCTACGCCGACGCCGGTTTCAAGTATGCCGTCGCGAAAACCGAGCAGTTCGTCTACGTCTACTCCGCGCATCTGCATCGCTGTAAGTAGGGCAGCTATCTGTTCGCCGGAATATTCTCCGTGCGTTATGCCGAGCAGTATATCTTTTGTCTCCTTCCTCGACAGTCTGCCGCCTGCCACCACATTGCTGAGTATTTCCTTCATTTCCATATCTTCTTTTTTTATAGGTTCTGAAACTGATTAAAGTAAAAATCGGGATAAAAAAATAAGGGTCTGCCGTAAGTACGACAGACCCTTTTGCTTCTTTATTCTTTTCTCTTTATTTACGCATAGGCTGTATTGCTCACGACTTCTTGAATCTTGAGTAACGCCACCACCATGCTGTAAATAGAGTATTCATCATAATTTTGCTTGTTTTATTAATTTGATTGCAAATATACACAGTTTTTCAATACGAACAAACTTTTTGATAAATATTTTGCACTTTTTTCTCAAAAATATTTTTCGGTCATTTTACCCTCACACCCTCACCTTTTAGCAATAACACCCTGATTAACAAGGGGTTAAATGTGTGAGGGATAGTGTGAGGGGTAAATATCTACCCTCACCCATGTAACAAAGGGGTAATTTTGCCTTTTTAAGGCGTCTTCCAGTAATGGTAAAGCTATTATTTAGCAGCGGTATTTCTATAATGCACCAAAAGTGCAGATATGTTGCACCAAAGTTGCATCTACTTTTTCCCCTTGCTTAATAGGACTTTTAACCTGCTTAATCCACAGAATGACATACATTATCTCATTTATACAGGTTAATAAAGGGGAAACGAGAGAGGAAGAAACGACAAAAAAAAGCATCTCCACCGAAATGAAGATGCCTCTTTATAGGAATTATATGTAAGCGATATTACTTAACGAACTTCTTACCGTTCTGGATAAGGATACCCTTAGCGTCCTTGCTTACGCGCTGACCTGCGAGGTTGTAGATAGGAGCGTTAGCGTTGAACTTCTCTGCTGTAACGTGGTTGATGCTAGTTGTGCCCATTTTATAGAGAGAAGGCATGATTCCCTGCTCGTCAGTATAAGCACCATATGAAGTATATTTTGTGCTATACTGGAAATATTTACCCATGGCAACATTTGTAATTTTGAATGTACCGTCTGCATTTGCATCTACAGTGAATACATCGCCGTCTACACGAGCATCAGAGAGGTTGAAACTGTTGTATTTGCCTTTCATATAGAGGTATTTGCCGTCAGCCTGCTGGATTGTATAGCCACCGTCTACAGCTGTAAATGTGAACTCATTACCAGCTTCCATAGCTATAACATCGTTTGTTGCAGTTGCATCAACGACATTGAGATATCCATAAGCCTTACCAGAAATAGGAGTTGCAGCTTTCAAAGCTCCGTCGGCATTTGCTACAATAAGATATGAGCCATCTGAAATAGCCGTTGCCTTTGTATAAGATACTGTCTGAACAGGATCTACAACGACATCTCCATAAGATACTTTGATAGACTTGATACGACACTGACCTGTAAATGTCAAGGTTACAGAAGCTGCATCACCAGTCCATGTCTTGCTTGTAAATGCACCAGTACTTGGAGTAGGAGCATTCCACTTGCTGTCATCTACAAACTCTATCTCTTTGATATTCTTAGAAGCTGTAAAAGTCATTGTACCGCCATAGTAGCGAAGAGATGTTGCACCGCTTGACTTAACTGTCCAGATACGGTTAGGATTAGTTGCTCCAGAAGGAGTCACCTCAAGAGTAACGCCATCAATAGTAGCAGTCTTGTTCTCTGTAATGTCGCCGTCGTGAGTCAATGTTGTGTTGTCCTGTCCGTCCTGTGTAGAACCGACAGTAATGCCCTGGAACATTGTGAGACCATTGTTGACGAAGTCGAATGTCACCTCGTCTGCGAATGTGCCCATTGTCATAAGCAATGAAGCCAATAAAAGTAAAGTTTTCTTCATAATTGATTAAATTAAATTTACTAATGTTTTTGATAAGTATTGCAAAGATAGGATTTTTATCAATACAATCAACTCTTTGGGATGTTAAATTTGGGTTAAGAAACTGTTATATAGGAAAAAAGGAAGTACTTTAAGGTACTTCCTTCCTATTTTGTGAAATAAATGTTACAATTATCGTTTTACGACAACCTTTCTTTATCATTTCTTGATTACTTTATCCACCATGGTCTTGCCATTCGAGAATGTCATTTTGCGGATGCTAACTCCTGTTGACGGAGCGGAAAGTTTCCGTCCGTCGAGAGAGTAATACTCTATATTCTTTACTTCCGACTGCTGCACGGCGGATGATATACCCGATGTGCTGCATAATGGATAATACTCGTCTACGGAAGTTTCGGCATCTGCATTCTGCGCCTTGACGATATTCTCTACAAGCGAGTTCATATACACCTCAAGGTTAGTATACCATCCCTTCTGGTCGATAGTGTATTTTGCAGCATCGCTTGCATCATTGGGATTCAAGCCGTTGGCTATCTCCCATGCATCTGGAATACCGTCTTTATCTGTATCGAAGTTGGCTGGACGAGATTCTGAGGTCAGTTCCGGATAGCTCACTGTAGTTGCATCCTGAGTAGCAGACGACGGGTCGTTTACTGAATCTATGATTCCGGCAACTTTGCAGTGCGAGGAATTATAAGTTGTCGTTCCGTTTGTTGCTTCCTCTACGTAGCGCACGTCGCAGGCATCGCGATACAGACTTGCTCCACCATACGCCAACACCTTTTCGTATGCCTTCTGTGCAGAATGGGTTGTTACGTCGCCGGCATCTATCGGAGAGTCGAGCTTTATCTTGATGCAGTCCACACCGCTGTCGTCTTTCACGTATGTCTGGTCTTCGCCATAATAGTGTTTGGCATCCTGCATGCAGTATTCACCATCCACCTTTATAGTCTTATCGTATATTACTCCCTTCCAGTCGTAGTTCTCGGCAGACGAGCCGGCTGCGGTAACATAATTTCCGTGGATATAATAGCGGCTGGCATAATTAGGGAACGGGTTATCGCCGCCATTAGAAGCATCTGAGAATGAAATCTGGGTAACGCGGGTCTTGTTCTTCGTGCCAGGACCTGCCTTGAAATAGTTGTTCACCATATTGATATATCCGCCACCGGGACCGCCATAGCAGCCGTTGCCGTTGCCCCAGTTATACATCACGCAGTTACGGAAGTCTACACGCTCTGCCTGAATGGAGTTGGCATAGAGGGTCTTGTCGTAGCCCGTCCAGTTATAGCGTGCACCGTTGAAGCGCGGAGCGCGGTTGTTCACGTGGGCTATAAAGTTATGATGGAAGGATGCCGGCTTACCTCCCCAGATTCCACCGTAGCTATGGTCGCCCTTATCATGACCGGAATTCAAGCCCTCGGCGAGCATACACCATTGCATGGTGAAGTTACGGTTGTCGTAGAACGAGGCAAGTTCGTCGATACTCCACGACATGGAGCAGTGGTCGAGGATGATATTCTTGTGCTCGCGGCCCCATGTGGTATCGGCTCCATCGTTCACGTTCTTCACCTGTGAGCGGCGGAAGCGCAGGAATCGGATGATTACGTTGTCGCATTTTGTCAGCTCCACGGTATAGTAGCGCAGAGTGATACCGTTGCCCGGGGCTGTCTGTCCGGCGATGGTGGTATTGGATGTTACCTGGAGGTTTGACTTCAGGTCGATGTATCCGCTAACATCAAAGACGATGGTTTTCGGTCCTGACTTTTTCAGTGCTTCACGCAGAGAGCCGGAGCCACTGTCGTTGAGATTCGTTACATGATATACGGTGGTCTTGCCGTCGGTACCACGACCGCCGGTTGTTGTGTACCGGGCGAAGCCTTCGGCTCCCGGGAATGCCGGAACATTGCCCTGTGCGAGGGCTGCCGAAGCAACGGCAAGGGCAAAGATTGTGGAATATACCTTTTTCATTATTGTTTTGATTTTAATAGATTTTGCTAATCATTGAAGCTTTCAGCTTTTTATTCTGATATAGAAATAAACTGATAGCTATTCTTTCGCTGCAAATTTACGTCTTATTATTTTATATGACAAGAAAAAACGACAAAGGTTTGTTGCCTATGCCGTTTTTACTAATTTTTTATCAATTAATCCTAAGCGGATAACAGTTTTTATCAATTATAATTGCTTAGTATAAAATTTTCTAGTTTCATATTTATATTCTTCCCCTCCCCCGCCTCCCCTTCCAGGGGCGGAGCAGTTACCTTTGATTGCTATAAACTTGCATACTTGTCTTCAT
>DCBP01000034.1:0-36687 GCA_002314055.1 Prevotella sp. UBA1104 | reverse complement strand
TTTTCTCGACTTGCAAATGTTCAAAAACAAAAATATCTACTCTCAAGCGGAAAGAGTAACCGCTTCTCCCCTGGAAGGGGAGACGGGAGAGGGGAAGATTGTAAATCAGAAAGTTCAGAAAAATATTTTTTATTTATTCAGAGCCTCAACATCATATCCCATCTTCTCCATCTCGAGGGATGCCCAGATGAACGGACCAACGCCCTTACCGTCGTTGTCGCGGATTGGCTCGCTGATGTAATACTCAAACGAACCGTCGCGGCGCTTGTTCTCCTTTACCTTAGGAGCTGCCTTGAGCACCTTTGCGCTCATGCCCGGACCAAGTCCTGACACCTCGCAGCAACGGGTAAGAGAGATTGTCTTGTCGGGATTCACCTTCACGAAGTTGTTCAGGATGCCCTTATAGCCCTTGATGCCGGCCTCTTTCAGTTTGCCGTCGAAATATCCCAGGCGTGAGCCTTTCAGCAATACGTATGTGAACATTGATGATGCTGTTGCCTCTAGATAGTTGCGAGAATCTTTCACGTCCATAACGTCATACCACAGACCGGTTTTCTTGTCCTGATATTTCACTGTTGCCTTCATCACCTTGTTCAGCATGTCGATAAGCTCCTGGCGGTGTGCATAGTCGGCAGGCAGAGCGTCGAGAACCTCGAGGATTGCCATGGCATACCAGCCCTGGGCGCGCGACCATGTATGCTGAGAGAGTCCTGTCTCTTTGTTTGCCCAGAACATCTCGCCGGTCTCGTCCCATGCGTGCTTCCACAGACCTGTCTTCTCGTCGTAAGTGCGCTTGAAGGTTTTTGAGATTTGCTCGAAAGAGTCGTCGTAATATTTCTTTGCTTTCTTCTCGCCTTTCAGTATCGGAGCTGCCATGGTATAGAACGGATGTCCCATATACACGCCGTCGAGCCATACCTGGTAAGCGTAGATTGCCTTGTGCCACCAAACGCCGTCGGTTGTGCGCGGCTGCTTCTCGAGCTGCTTGAAGATTGTCTTCAGGGCGAGTTCGTTTTTCTTTTCAGGGAAGAGCTGGTTGAAGCGAAGCAGGAAACGTGCCGGACGGGTATTGTCGAGGTTGAAGGCTGCATAGTCGTAGCCTGTGATGTTTCCCTTCTCGTCGATCATCTTTGCCGGATACTGCTTCAGGTAGTTGATGATACTCTCGTCTTTGCATGAGTTGTATGCGTCGAGCAATGACTCGAGTTCGATGCCTGTTACATAGCCCCACTTCGGGTTCTTGGCGAAGTCGAGGTATACCGGATCCGGGTTGCGCTGTATCTCCGACATTGCCATCCACTGGCTGTATGTCTTGTATGGTGCCTGTGAGAGTACTTGCGAACCGTTGATTGTTACGTTCTCATAGTTTGGCTGGTCGGTCTGTCCGGTAATGTATACCGGTTTGCTGTATACGCCGTCAAACTTACAGTTCTTCAGGTTGATGTTGTGGATAGTGTTGCGGTCGTCGAAACCTACTATCATCACGCCGTACTTGCTCTTCTGGCAGGTTACGTTCTCCATATATACGTTGCGCACTGTTGGATAGAAGCCACGGCGACCTACTTCCTTTGGCTCGTAGTTGGTGTTGATTTTCAATACTGCCTCGCCACACTGACCTACTGTCACGTTGCGGAAGTACACATTCTCTATTACTCCGCCACGGCATGAGTTTGTCTTGATTCGGAGCACGCGCTCAAGGTCTGGACTGTCCATCGTGCAGTTCTCTACAAACACATTGCTGCATCCGCCGGAAATCTCGGAACCGAGCACCACGCCGCCGTGACCGTCTTTCATGTCGCAGTTGCGGATGATGATGTTCTTGCTCGGACGACCTACGTATTTTCCTTTTCCGCCCTCGCGTCCGTCTTCGTTACGTCCGCTCTTGATTGCGATACAGTCGTCGCCGGTATCAAAGATACAGTTTTCGATGAGCACGTTCTCGCATGACTCCGGGTCGCAGCCGTCGCCGTTTGGTCCGTGATTCTCTACATGCACGCGGCGCACGGTGATGTTCTTGCTCAGCAGTGGGTGCATTACCCAGAACGGTGAGCGTATCATCTTGACGCCTTCGATGAGGATACCGTCGCACTGGTTCAGGTTTACGGTCTGCGGGCGAAGTCCCTTCCACGGACCGAACACGCGCTTCTCTACCGGCACGCCTTCTTCTGCCATCTTCAGCAAATCGGCACGTCCGCCTGGGTTCTGCTGTTTCTCCTTCACCTCCACGTCGCGGCTCTTTGGAGTCTTACCGCTCATGAGCCACCAAGTATCGTCGGAACCGTTTCCGTCGATTACTCCCTCACCGGTAATGGCGATGTCGGTCTCCTTGAAGGCATAGATTAGCGGAGAGTAGTTGATACAGTCGAGTCCCTCCCAACGTGTCTCGACGAGAGGATACAGGTTGCGGTCGAATTCGAAGAATAGTGTTGCGTTCTTCTCGATTACCAGGTTTACATGACTGCGCAAACGGATTGCGCCGGTCTTCCATGTTCCGGCAGGTACGATTACCTTACCGCCGCCTGCCTTCGAGCAGGCTTCAATTGCCTTGTTGATTGCCTTTTGGTTCTTTGCCGCTGTATTCTTCAGCGAAGCGCCATACTTGGTGATGCTGAATGTACGGTTAGGGAACTTAGGCTCTCTGATGCTCTGCTCCACCTGCTTATATTCGGTATCCCATACGGATGCCATCATAGTGAGTGGGAAAAGCAGGCACAACAAGAATAGTGCATTTAGCTTTTTCATAAATTTTAGTTGTTGAATGTATTCGGTTTAAGTTTTTTATTCAAACGTTTGCAACATTATCTCTGCAAAGATACACATTATTATATATATACACTAAATTAAAACGCAAAAATAAGGATTATTTGCATTTTAAATCAGCTTTTACGGGTTTCTTCTAAAGTCGAACTTATTGGATTTTCATGTTTTATGATAAGGAAAAACGAGGAAAAGTTTTGCCTTGACAGAAAAACAGTTGGTGATGAGATTAAATAAAACTTTGTATCTAACTGATGGAGAGGAAATGCCAAGTATTGCAGATAATAATGATAGACAAATAGCCAACTAAGGAAACAGGAAACAGCCAACAGAGGATATAAAATATCGCCAACTAAGGAAATAATATTCAGCCAACTTGGTAAATACGAGAATGAAGTAAAGTTGGGAGGTGATAGACTTATCAATGAAGGTGCGAAAAATTTACTCACTCTTGCAGGAAAAATCAACACAGAAAAAATGAACGAACCATCCTTTATGATGGTACTTACGGGAACAGGCGATTTTGCATATCGTCGTAAAGATGGGGTGTACGTTGTGCCTATCGGGTGTTTGAGAGAATAGAGAAAAGGAAATACTTCTTTGAAAAAGGATGAATAACGTGGGGAAATGTTAAATTAGAAAATTAAATCCGCATTTGCTTGCATATTTAAAAAGTAAAGTCTATATTTGCGGCATCTTATTTATGATTTCGCCATTTACGAAATCTATCGAGGTTGGTTGCATCCTGCGCCAACCTCTTTTGTTTTTCTGTAATGCTTTTACTTTATCGACAGTTACCCTCACCTACCCTCACACTTACCCTCACCCTCGAAACATCGATATACAGGGACTTTTGCAACAAATGTGAGGGTGTGAGGGTAAATTTACCAAAAACATTTTACACTGCAAATACTTGTGGGTAAAGAATTCTTTTATTACATTTGCAACATCATATCTATCAAAGCACATAACCTAAGGAACCACATAAATCAAGAAAACATGAAACAAGCCACTATCATATCTATACTCTCCATGTTGCTCGCCGTATTTACGGCTTGCGAGAAACCTGTCTACGACGAGGAGGAAGACAAGGAGAAGACGGAAAACAAAAGCGACGGGGCTTCGCATGGCAAGAACGATAACGGCGGATGGATTAACGGCGAAGGTAATAAAGGCAACGACTGGCAAGACGGCGATACTATCAGCGTGAGCCAGTTTATGGAAACGGAAAATGATAAAATAGTTATCGTTAGAGGCTATATCGTTGGCTCGGCGACGGGAGCTAAAGGATATGACTATAACTTCACAAAACCGTTCAAATATGAAACGGCACTACTGCTCGCCGACAAACTGGGCGAAGACGACAAAGCGAAAGTCATATCAATACAACTGAAGAGCGGATCTGCCATGAGGGAGGAACTGAACCTCGCACAGAATCCCGAGAATTACGGAAAACTACTTACGGTATACGGAATGAAGACTACATACCTGAAGATTCCGGGGATAAAGGAAATATACTTCTACGACATAGAGGAGTAATTAAAGTATCTAATTTGGTTTTGGAAATTAAAACACGATACGAATATGGCGTTGCCTCACGGCAACGCCATTCCAAATTAAAACTTATATAATAATACACGCATGTCTTACCGACACGACAGCGTCTTGCCGATTTTACAGATAAAGAAGCGGATATGCCTATAAAGCATCACACGAAGAGACTTAACATCTCCCCACACGACTCCAAAAATAAACAAACAATATCGCTTCCACTCCTTACATCGAGAAGATTCCGCCTTAACAACAAGCAGAGGCAGGTATTCTGACTTCACTCCTCTCCTTTGCGCCTTCCCATCCTACTTCTCCGAACAGTGGCATCATACAAAGGAAAATAAAGGAGCTTACAGCTGCGGGACAGTCGGAGACTTACACTCCGTTCCCTTTTAAGTGCGCCGACGGCACACCTCCGCTTCTTTTAAAAGACAAACAACATGTCTTTTCCGCTGCAAATGTATATCTTTTTTTGCAAAATACAAAGAAAAACAATTATATAAAGAAAAAAATTTGCTCATCCGAACAAATATATATACTTTTGCATACGTGTAAGGGATAAAAGCTATTAATAATATCCGTCACCATATTAAATATATTATTAACAATAAATAAAATTGAATAGCCTATAGAAACATCATTTACTTCACTAAAACTTGAATAAAATGATAAATTTAAATGAAATGACCGACGAGGAGTTGGCATTGTCATACGTAAACGGAAACAATCAGGCTTTCGATTTGTTATTGTTGCGCAATCAATCGAAGTTGTTTTCATATATACTTTTTGTCGTACACGACCAGGACTTGGCTAATGATATTTTCCAGGAAACTTTTGTGAAGGTTATCACAAAGCTACAGGAGAGGAAATATGTTGACTCCGGAAAGTTCTCGGCATGGATTATGCGTATCGCCCATAATGTCATTATGGACTGGTACAGAGATAACCGTGCACAAAATATCGTGGAGGCTACTGAAGACAATGACTTGTCGAACATTAACACAAACAGTTGTCTCGAATTTAACATCGAGGACAGGTTTGTCAATGAACAGGTTTTGAAAGACGTCAAGAAGATGATGAACCTGCTCCCGCCGACACAGCGAGAGATTGTCTTCATGCGCTTTTACCAAGACATGCCGTTTAAGGAAATTGCCGAAACTACTGGAGTAAGCATTAATACCGCCCTCGGTCGCATGCATTATGCTATCCTTAACCTCAGACGCATGGCTAAGAAAAGCAAAATGTCGCTGGAAGTACAGTATTGAAAAATGGAAAAATTGAAAAATTGAAAGATTGAAAAAAAGGAAAATGGGTTCAACATTCCCATGTCCAATTTTTCAATCTTTCCTATTTTAATTTTTCAATCTTCCAACGTTTTTCAATCTTTCAATCTTTTTAGCTCAGATATTGTAGCTATCGGGTCGGCAGCTTTGAAAACATAGCTTCCGCTGACAAGGACATCAGCACCGGCTTCTACAAGACGGGGAGCTGTTTCTGCCTGTACGCCACCGTCTATCTCGATAAGTGCAGAAGCATTCTTGCGACTGATCATTTCGCGCAGTCTTCCAACTTTCTCTATCGTATTCTCAATGAATTTCTGTCCTCCGAATCCCGGATTAACACTCATCAGCAACACCATGTCAACATCCCCCAGTATATCCTCGAGCACAGAAACCGGAGTCGACGGATTCAGCGTGACACCGGCCTTCATTCCGGCATCATGTATCTGCTGCACGGCACGATGAAGATGAACACACGCCTCATAATGCACATTCATCATCATTGCCCCCGTCTTTGCCGTTCTTTCTATATACCGCTCCGGCTGTTCGATCATGAAATGCACGTCGAGCGGCTTCTTGCATATTTTCGCCACGGCATCTATCACGGGAAAGCCGAAAGAAATATTCGGCACGAACATACCGTCCATAACATCCATGTGAAGCCAGTCTGCCTCACTCTTGTTTATCATATCCACCTCGCCGCGCAGATTTGTGAAGTCTGCTGCCAGCAAAGACGGAGATATAATTGTCGCCATCCTTGAATATCTTTTAATTTTTCTTGTTAAATTCCCCGCAACATTAATTAAGACAATACGGAGTCATCCTTCCATTTAGGTTTATCACCCTATATGTGTACGCAATAGCGCGAATCAAGTCAAGAGTTCTCTTTGACGGTTGCGCCTCTTCTGAAGTAAAATGTTTCATAGGCATTATATTTTTAGTCCTTTCTTTTATACTAACGCAGATGACTTCATTTTATTATATTTGCACATATATATTTTTTATTTTCATGAAAAGAATGATTAAATGAGTACATGTGGGAACTTGTTTGTATGATTTTTATTGCTGTCAGCTAAAACCTTCTATAAAGACATGCTTTTGCTTTTGAGTTTAAGATTTTTTCCTTACCTTTGTATGCTTTTTTATTTAAAAGGAGGAAAAATATTATGACACTACAACAGATGGAATATATCGTGGCAGTCTACCGCGTGAGACATTTTGCAAAGGCTGCAGAAATGTGCGGAGTTACTCAACCTACGCTGAGCGCCATGATTCAGAAATTTGAAAAGGAATTAGGAGTAAAGATTTTCGAACGCTCATCTCAACAGGTTACGCCGACGGCTGTTGGAAAACTCGTGGTGGAACAGGCTTGGAAGGTTCTGTCGCGCGCCAACAAAATTAAAGATATTGTTGCCGAAGAGGAACATTCGCTTTCCGGAACATTTAAAATAGGTATCTTGCCTACTATCGCTCCATACCTCTTGCCACGCTTCTTTACGAAACTGGAAAAACAGAATCCCGATATTGATTTCCATATCATCGAGATGAAGACGGCCGACATTAAGAAGGCTCTGAGTCGTGGCGAGATTGATGCAGCCATCGCCGTGAGACTCGACGAACTGGATGTGTACAACCAGACTTCGATGTATTATGAACAGTTTATTGCATACGTGGCGAAAAACGACCCGCTGTTCTCGCATCAGAATATCAAGACTTCCGACTTGAGTAATGAGTTTCTGTGGTTGCTCGACGAGGGACATTGTTTCCGTGATCAGCTCGTGAAGTTCTGTAACCTAAAATCGGCTACTGAGAGCAAATCGAAATATTCGCTCGGCAGTATCGAGACGTTCATGCGTATGGTGGAAAGCGGACAGGGAGTTACGTTTATTCCCGAACTTGCCCTCAGCCAATTGTCGGAGAACCAAATGGAACTCGTGCGTCCGTTTGCCTTGCCGATTCCTGTTAGAGACGTGGTTTTACTAACGACAAAGAATTTCGTGCGCCACTCTATTGCTCAACTTATCGTTGATTCAGTGAAAGAAAATGTGCCTAAGGATATGCTGACATACAATAATAGGGAACAGAGAATTTAAAGCCTCTCCCCCGCGCCGCACAAGGCGGCTTACCATTCCCCATAGGAAAAAGCCTCTCCCCCGCGCCGCACAAGGCGGCTTACCCCTCCCCATAGGGAGGGGAGTAATATGCTTTATTTATATAAAAAGAAATAAAAATCAAAAAGTGAAAAAATCCCAAGCGAATTTAATTTTCGCTTGGGATTTTATTTTTTATAGGGTAGTTTCATTCCCTCCCTTAGGGAGGGTTAGGGTGGGTTTCATTCCCTCCCTTAGGGAGGGTTAGTGTGGGTTTTTAGGGTGCGTTTTTAGGGTGGGTTTCTTACTTCACAAACTTCTTCCCGTTCTGAATATATACCCTTCCCGACACAGGTTTACTCACAATCATTCCCTGAAGATTATAAATCTTGCCGTCTGCCACCTTATTATATATAGGAGCATCAGCAATGCCAGTAGGATTCTCGTATGTCTGGTTACCGCTGAGGAATTTACCGCCTTCATTCTCCTTCGCCATGATGTCGGCAACAAGACTGTTCATATAACGCTCCAAATTGGTGTAACCTTCAGCATCAGTCTGATTACCGTCAGCCTTATTGTTCTTGTCCAGTCCGTTAGCATCCTCCCAATAATCAGGAATACCGTCGCCATCGGTATCGGTAACGTTAATAGAAGTATCAGTAACGAGATTAGGCCACGGACTCCAGTCGTCAGCAGCCCCGGCAGGTTTATTGTCGTCCTGCGAGTTAATAATACCGCCCGTATTTCCGCTTCCGGTAGCTGTAGCAACACCATTCTTCGTGTCGTTCACCATCTGCTCGTCCACCCAGTCGCGGTGTAGCGAAGCTCCTGCATAAGCCAGCACTCTGTCGTAGGCATCCTGTGCAGTATGAGTGGTAACGCCCTCGAATGTCATAGGCGTAGTCAACTTTATTGCATCATCGCCAGGATAAGTATTGTCGTTTCCGCTCTTGTCTATCTGGTCAGCAACGCCATACTTGAAGTTATCCTTGTTCATGTTGTCATAATTCGGATTGTAATTGCCATACACATAGTAGTGTCCCCATGTGTGTAGCATCTTCTTCCAGTCGTTCCAGGCAATAGTCATCTGCTTTCCGTCAACATCAATCTTGTTGGTGGTCATGTCAATCAGATATTTCGTTCCCTTTATCGTCACATAATTGTTCGTACCGTCAGAAGATCCGCTAACATCCTTGTCAGTTACACTCACTCCCGTCAACGTCTTGTAGTTATAAGCTATAGTACTTTTGTTCAGACAATAGTCTACAGTGCGTATACCCGGAGCGGCAAGTCTGTACTTACGTTCGCCTTTAAGTTTCAGCGTTGTTGGTCCCGGTTTGTAATAGTTATAGGCAATGTTCACGTTCATGCCCTCACCACCGTAGCAGCCATTTCCACCCCAGTTATACATCACGTTGTTTCGCAAGTCCATTCGTTCATCAGTCTGAGTGCCGGGACGCGGACCGAGTCGTGGCACACGGGAATCATGATGAGCCAACAAGTTGTGGTGGTACGATGCTCCGCTGCCGCCCCAGTTGCCACCATATCCGTGTGCACCCTTTGAATGTCCGGAATACTTCAGGCTCTGCGATACGATGTTCCACTGCAGGGTGATATTCTTACTTCCATAAACCGACAGACATTCGTCGATACTCCAGCTGATGGAACAGTGGTCTACGATGATATTCTTGCGGTCCATGCCGCCCAATCCGTCGCCCTCGTGCTTGTCCACATGGCGGTTGCCGAGACGGAAGCGCATGAAGCGGATTATCACATTGTCGCTTGAAATCTCAAACGGAAAGTCGGCGATACAGATACCATCGCCCGGAGCCGTCTGTCCGGCAATGGTAACATTTCCTTTCTTCAGTTGCAAGGTACTCTTCAGATATATCGTTCCACTCACGTCGAAGACAATAGTTCTCACTCCCGACTTATTGCAAGCCCAGCGGAAAGTTCCTTCCGACCCGTCATCGTCGAGTTTCGTAACATGATATACAGCTCCACCACGTCCTCCTGTGGTATATCTTCCGAAGCCCTCGGCTCCGGGGAAAGCCGGCAAATTGTCGGCAACGGCATTTGATGCTGGTACGGCGCTCAAGGCGATTGCCGCAGCACTCATCATGAATAGTTTCTTGAAATCCATTATATAGCTTTAATAAAAATTTATCATCATTTACCATCAAAAGTAATGGCAAAAGTTTCACAATGCGAAATTAGTCATTTAAAATGAAATGAACAAATCAGATACAAAATCAAAAGGCAGAAACAATTATATTTGAATGATTTTCCACCCTTTATATTGGCTTTTACTCCTAATTGGGTACAACCATAGACATATAGTTGTCTAAGAGCAATGGTTCTATTTTATGGGATTTCAACGAGAAACGATACTATTAAGCTATCACAGAACATAAAAATTAGGGCGAAGCATGATGCTAAATATTGCTTCGCCCTGTTCTTGAATATATTCCACAACACGCGTTCACAGATTATTCTTCCTTTACTATCCAGTCGTCTATGGTGCGCTTCTCGCTATTGTAGTTAACACCTATCTTTACGAGTCGTTTGCCCTCGGTTGAATACGGAATAAGATATCCCTTATCGTCAATCTGTCTAAGAGCTGCCTCAGCTGAGCCGTCGAACTTGAACTCAAAGACGCAGATTTCATCTTGCATGTGTACTACCATATCGGCACGCCCCACGGCACTGTCTTCCTCTACCTTGACGTATGCGCCAAGAAGACTGAATATGAGATAGAACACGGTCTGCACATCGCGCTCCGACTTGTTCGACAGGCGGTTGCTTATCCCGGCAAGATATGAACGCATCAGTTCGAGCGACTCATTATACTTTTTCTCGAAGAGCAAATCAAGGAAATCACCCAAAAACGAACTGTTGTCCATCTGTCTCGGCGAAAGATAGTTTGGGGCGAGTGTCTGCAACATGCCTATGCGCACCTCGTGGTTTGGATAGTCGAGGATATAGCGCTGAGTAAACTTGTTGAACTTCTTAATCGTGAGATATCCGCTCTGGTAAAGTAAAGGCAACGACGTGGTCATCTGCTCCGGAGACACATCGAAGTCTGCAACTCCTGCCGATTTATTCTCTATATCCGCAAGACCGGTATGGAATTTTCTCATCACATTTATTATATACGACGGCGTGCCGGAACCGAACCAGTAATTGCCAAGTTCACGATTTGCCATAGAGAGGATAAGACTGAACGGATTGAAAATATCTTCAGAATCTTTACTGAAGTGATAGCCGTCGTAATATTCCTTGAGCTTGCGGAACATTTCATCTGAACTTATACCAAGATCTTTTGCAAAGAGTTCTATATCATGCGATAGCAGGGTTGTGAGTTCTGACTTGCTGATACCGCAGATTGCCGAAAACTGGTCGGTCATGGAGATATTGTAAAGGTTGTTCAGCTCACTGAATATACTGAGTTGCGAGAATTTTGTTATTCCCGTTATGAAGACAAACTCAAGATACGGGTCGAGCATCTTCAGCGGACTGTAAAAGTTCTGCATAACAAGACGTAGCTCGCGCAGATTCTGCTCGTCGTGCACTACATCGAGGAGCGGTGCATCATATTCATCTATGATTACAACAGCCTTTCTGCCTGTCTGCTTAAAGGCTTGTCTCACAATATCGGAAAGACGTACATTCACGTCCTTTTCTCCTTTTTCGCAACCATATTCCTCTTCGTATGGCTGCAAGAGCCAGTCGAGATATCCTTCCAGCTTTTTCTTGTCGAAATGTTTCGCCCCGCTCAAGTCTAAATGCAGAACCGGATGTTTTGCCCACTCCTTTTCATATTCATCTATTGCGAGTCCGGTAAACAATTCACGCCTTCCTTCAAAATATGAATGAAGGGTTGAGGCAAATAATGATTTGCCAAAGCGTCGCGGACGACTCAGAAAGACATATTTCAAACCTTGTCTTCTGAATTCCGCAATATACTTTGTCTTGTCTACATAAATATATTTCCCCTCAATGATGTTCTGGAATGTCTGTATTCCTATCGGGTATCTTCTAACTTCATCCATAGTCTTGACGTTTTATAACCGCTAAGATACAGACTTTTCCCTAAACATGCAAATAAACGGCAACAAGATGAGAAAAAAAAGTGATTTACAATAAAAAAGTCCGGACACTAAGTATCCGGACCTATCTGATTGGTATTCATTTATGGAATAAGAGCCATAAGATTCTATTTCATCATCACCTTAACCGTTTCGTTTACTCCGTTGCCTTTTACTTTCAACATTATCATTCCACCTACATTCGGCAGATAAATGCTGGAGTTGGTACCGTTGAACTGATGGGTTCCGAGGAGTTTGCCGTTTACATCGTATGCAGTCATCTGGAACTTGTCCTTTGCCTGTGCGCCGTCGACATTCACGATAACCTGTCCGTTGAATGCCTGAACGAGGCGCACGCGTTTTCCGTTGCTCTTGCTGCTCTGGATATAGCCGATGCCTGTGGTCTGAGTACCGAAAGAAACGGTCTTTGTTGTCAATCCGAGTTCAAAAGCACCAAGGTCTGGAGCATCGCCAGCATAGCGGATTGCCGGAACGACTACATTCTGCGAAGCATAGCGGTCGCTCTCCCCTACTACGGTTCCTTTGTCAACGAGCAAGGCATTGCCCTCTACCGGACGAGCCCATGTCAGATTATCCCATACCCAGTCGCCATTTGCATTGCGCTCGGCAATGAGTTCAGCAAAATTGTCCTCGCTGACTACATTCGATGGGTCTACATTAAGGTCGGAAGTAACCATCGTACCAACAGAAAGTTCTGTTCTACCATACTTCGTGCTCTTCTCTCCCCATTTTGTAGGGTCGTCATGATGGCGGTCGGTCTTTAGGTTATCATTGATGGCGATACAGTTTGTAGCCACCAGCTCATGACCTGCAGCAATCGGCTCATATGCTCGGTAAGAGTAAGCCTTCTTCAGAGTGTTGCCATCAACAGACTTTAGAGCATAACCCGTACAGTTGTTCATGATGATGTCGCCAGAGTTGTGGTTCTGGTCGAAGCCCTTGTTCACGTTGTTCACGGCAATACAGCGATTGAGCACCACATTCATTGCTCCCTGGTCAGAGCCACACTTGAAACCGTTTCCGTTACCCTTCGTTACAGTACCGTTGATGATAGCATTCTCGTATGCCAAACAGTTTTCGAACACGATTGTTACGTTGTCCTCGAAACCGCCTGTCTTCTTAAAGAACACGTCGTAACCGTCGTCCGAGTTGTTGTATGCACGGCAACCATAGAAGTAGTTACCTGTTCCAACGGAAATTTTCGGTGCGAAACCGTCGGCATCGCCGTCACCCTCGTCCTTGTTCTCATAGGCATCACAGTTGAGGATATAGTTAAACGAACCGAGGTTCTTTATCTGTACGCCGGTGTCGCCGTTCTTATAGAACTTGCAGTCCTCGATGATATTATCGTGTGCATCCTGAGTTCGGTTCTTGATGTCAGTTGCCGAACCGCCAGTAGGTTTGTTGCGCTCAATGAGGAGTCCGTTGTCGCTGGCATTTGTAACGTCTACATGATAGAAATGCCAATATGATGAGGTTAGGCGTATTCCCTGATACGGGTTGTCGCTGTGTCCGTGTTGCGGATGGTCGCAGTTGATTACAGCCCTACCGTTCAAGCAAATGAGCGAGTTGTAGTTGTCGGCAGTACCGTTGCGCTCATCGATATTAATGCGTGCTGTAGGACGGTATTCGCCTGGTGCGAGATAGATTGTCGTACCTGGGTCTACAGCCTTGTCGATGGCAAGCTGAATGCTGGCAAGAGGAGTAGCCTCAGTGAGACCGTCGTTTGTGTCGCTTCCTGTAGGAGAGACATACAGCTTTGGTCCGTTGCCGATGTTAGGGGTGGCTATCGGACTGTCGCCGGTGTTATATTTCAGTCCTGGAGTCTGGTCGTTAGGATTGTCTGGATTGTCTGGCGAAGCCGTTCCGCCTCCGCCTATAGTCTCCTCGTCGCCAACGGCGATATTATAAATATACATACCGCCCGTTATACCGATAGTAACAGTGCCGTCGGCAAGAACCTTGCCGCTACCTGTTTGGTGTTCCTTTCCGGTTGATGACGGGAAAGCTGTTGCATCAACATTAGTCAGTGTCAGCGAACGGGTAGCCGATTTGTTTGATGTCATATATTCCACCTTGAGCATATCGCCCGCCTTGCAGTCGGGGATTGTTACGGAACAGGCATCACCGAGCCACAGAGTACCGGTGCTGCCGCCGAGACGTACATTACCATTGGAGTTTGCCGTAACGGTAAAAGTAAGATTTTTGGTTGTTTCAAGTTCTGTTCCGTTAGCCGTCAAGGGTGCGTTGTCGAGAGCTTGTAAATAGCAGTACCGACTCTTAGAGTCGATTTTCCAATTGGCATCTGCCTTGATGTTTGTAACATCCTGCGTTGAAACCGACGTGAGGTTCCATCTTCTCACTTCCCTATCGGTATCTGCATCCTGGGCGTAGACTGTAGCAAATGCTGTTGCAGCCATTGCCATAACAATAAGTTGTTTCATCTAAACTTTAGTTTAATAGATTGTTAGAATATGTTAGTAGATAAAATTCCTTGATAGTTTTATGTTCTGCAAATATAGATATAAATATGATAGGTTAAGTAAAACTTATACAAATATATTTACGAAAACGTTTGCGTAGATGTATTATTTCTCGTCTTTTTAATTGTAAATTACTTCAAGGAGATATAAAAATAAAATAGCCACCACTGGCGGCTAATTATTCAGCAGTGATAAACCAATAGCCATCAGTGACGGCTAATCATCCGCCAGTGGTGTATAAATTATTTTATTTGCTATATTTAGTGTTATTATTTTGTCCTTCCACGAATTAATCACTTGGCAGACTTCTTGCCACTGTATTTCTTTATAGCACTGTAAGCATCGACAAGACCGAGTTCTCCGGCTCTACTCAGATCTTTTATTCCCGCATCCACCTTTTTATAATATATATATACGAGTCCACGATTGTAATAAGCCTCTGCAAGATGGGAATCCAAGGATATCGCCTTTGTATAATCTGCAATCGCCCGTGGATAATCCTTCTGCCGGGCATACACATTGCCGCGGTTGTAATAAAGATAGGCATTGTCGGAATCGAGAGCTATCGCCTTGTCGAGGTCGCCGAGGACACGCAGACTCTTGAAGTCAACCGACTTGCCTTGCGACTTGTCGAGACTTTCCATCATCTGCAGACACACTGCTCGCTGCCAATATGCAAGCGACGAGAGACTGTCGGTCTGAATATATGCCGAAAGGTCGTTTTCGGCATCATAGTAATTCTGCAACACACTGTATGCTACGGCGCGCTGCAACAGTATTCCTTTGTCTTTCTGCAGATTCGCCGATTTGTCGAGTTTGCCGGTCAGAGTGTCTATCATATTAAAGTATTCTTTCGACTCACTCTCGCTCAAATTCTTTGGATTACAGGTTATCTGGAGTGATTTTTTCTTCACCGCAAACTCCTTGTTGAATTTATCCACACTCTCGTCTGACGCTACGTATGACTTGACGCCATTGGCATATTGCAGATACGAGAGCTGATACATCGGCATCAGCTCGATGTCCACCTTACGGTTCTGTACACGACCGCGATAGGAGTTTTCGTATTCTATGCCAACATTCTGATTGTCGTCTACGGCAAGCTGGTCGTACTTGTCGAAGTTTATCTCGCTGCGCTTTCTCACGCTGCGCAGTTTCCGCTTGTTCCAACGCGGCTGATAGCCATTAGACTTGTCTATCTGTGCCTTCATGATGCGAAACTCGTCCATCTCTGCTTTACCCGTCATACCAAGACGGCGATAGCAACGGGCACGACTCTGAAGTCCAATCCAGAAATTAGGAAACTGACTGATAAGATTACTGTAGTCGGCAATGGCTCCACGAAGATTACCGATGCGCTCACGAAGCAACGCACGGTTGTATATTGCCATCACATTACCAGGCTCCAAACGGATTACGAAATCGAAATCCTCCACGGCACGGTTGTCGTCGCCAACCTGTACACGCAGCTGTCCGCGGTTGTAATGGGCAAGGAAGTTATTGGGATCAAGTTCTATTGCCTTGTCGTAATCGGCAAGTGCCCCCCGAAGGTTGTTTATGTTATAGCGGGCAAGTGCACGGTTTACGTAATAGTTTGTGTTCGTTGGCTTGTAATGGATTGCCTTTGTGAGCTGCTGGTCGGCATCGCGCCATTTGGAATGCGACAGACTTATCATTGAGCGTACTGCCCAGGCATCACCGTCATACGGGTTGAGCTCAAGTGTCTTGTCGATATATTTCTCTCCTTCAACGGTATCTTTCTGCTGAAGACAGAGTTGTGCCTTCAGTGCGTATGCCTGAGAATAGTCGGTCCATCGCTTCATCATCACATCGAGGTCGGATGAAGCCTTGTCGTAGTCTTTGTCTTCGATACGGCAAAGCACACGGTTATACCACAGACTCTTGTTGTCTGGCTCATACTCGATGGTCTTGTCGTAGTCGGCAATGGCACCCTTGAAATTGTTCTGTTTGATACGACAGAGTCCACGCAGCTCAAAGAGTACCGGAACATACGGGTTGAGCTTTATAGCCTCGGTGCAGTCTGCCTCGGCTCCCACGAAATCGTCGAGTCGAAACTTTGCCTCCCCCCTACCGAACCATGGTTCGTAGAGGTATGGCTTTGCCGTGATGACACGTGTAAAATACTGTATCGACAATACGTAATCCTCATAATACAGTGCGTTCTGCCCTACTCTTATCATACGGTCGATGTTATACTGGGCATGAACAAGAGTAAAGGAAAAAAGGAAAAAAAGGGAAAAAAATAATTTTCTCATAAAAAGCCCCCTCCAACTCCCCCAAGGGGGAGAGAACTGATAAAACAATAATATTCCAAAACCATACTAACTGAAGGGATTCTACCATCCCCTTTCAATACCAAAGAGAAATATTACATTCCTCGAATGGTCTAAAGTCAACACCCCCATTCCCTACAATCAGGAGCGGGGGTGTATGGGGTTTATCTTCTCGGTGCTTTCGTGCGGTATGCGCAACGGAAACGTCCTTGAAGCAGTGCCTTCAACTTATTTTTTATTAGTTGTTTGCGAAGTGGCGAGATGCGGTCGATGAAGAGTTTTGTATCCAAATGGTCAAACTCATGCTGCATGACACGTGCCAGATAACCTTCCACCCACTCGTCGTGCGACTGCAAGTCCTCGTCAAGATACTGTACGTGGATGCGTGTAGGGCGTGTTACCTTCTCGGATATGCCCGGTAACGAGAGGCATCCTTCTTCGAGAGATTCCGTATTCGTATCGTCATATTCAAGGATATGCGGATTGATGAATCCCTTCTTGAAACCTTTATATTCAGGGAAATCCTCCGACAAAACATCGAGGTCGATTACTACTACGCGGATGTTAAGTCCAATCTGAGGAGCCGCGAGTCCAACGCCATTCGACTCTTCCATCGTCTCGAACATATTTGCTATCAGTTCCTTCAGGTTCGGATAGTCTGTAGGAATATCAACCGACTCTTTTCGCAAGACCGGCTGACCGTATGTATAAATAGGTAATATCATCTTCTTGATTCCAAATAACTTTGCAATATTATAGTAGCGCTGATCTCATCGACCAGCGCCTTGTTCTGTCTTGCCTTCTTTCCGAGTCCGCCGTCAATCATTGCCTGATGGGCAAGGACTGAAGTGTATCGCTCATCATAAAGTATGATGGGAATCTGCTGTCTCTTTTTCCATCTCGCAACAAACTCCTTTACACGTGCCAAATTCTCACTTGGCTGTCCGTTGGGCTGCTTTGGTTCCCCGATGACAATCAGCTCCACTGGTTCCGTATGCACATACTTGTCGACATATTCATACAAGCCGGCTGTAGGTACCGTGGTAAGTCCGTTTGCGATAATCTGCAACGGATCGGTTACGGCAAGACCTGTGCGCTTCTTTCCGTAGTCTATAGAAAGTATACGTGCCACTTCCTGAAATTAGTTGTTATAGAGTAGCCATGCATCAGGATACTGGTTGCGGAGCTGTGTGCGGCTCTGCACGGCATCGCTCTTAGTGTCGAATGTAGATGCTACGACACGATACATTCTTGTAAAAGCATCATAAGCCACCTGTGCATCATAGCCTTTGTTCTTGAGCTGTCCCTGCATTCCCTCGGCATTTGCCTGTACTGAGAATGAACCGACTACTACGCTGAATGCCTTCAGACCGGCACCGTTTACTACCTGGTATTTTCCCTGGCGTACCGGTACATTGTCGCTGTTGTCGACTACAGTTGTCTCTGTTGCCGGTTTCTCCACTACCGGTGTAACTACTGCAACCTCTTCTGTCGGCTGCTCTGTAGCTGTCTTGTTGGCATCGGCAGCCTGCGCCTTCTCATACATCTTACGGTAAGCTTTCTCCGACGAACCACAGCTTGTAAAAGCAACTGCGAGGCACAAGCCTGCGCATACTATAGCATATTTCTTCATTTCTATTTTTGTTTTTGTTATTAAATGTCTTTGTATAAATGTTTTGCGAAATTACATAAATTAGGTAGAATAATGGCAGAAATGCTGCATAAAGTTTGTTAAATGAACAAAAAGTAATAAAGAAGTGGTAAAAAACAATGGAAAACTATTGCAGCAACAGAAAAAAAGAGTAACTTTGTGGAGAACTTATTATTAATTTAAATATCGAAGATTATGAAAACATTAGGCTACATTGGAGCATTCCTCGGAGGAGCTCTCGCTGGAACAGCACTCGGACTTTTACTTGCACCTGAAAAGGGAACTGATACAAGAGAGAAAATCACTGACGCTATCGACGACTTCTGCAAGCGCCACAAGATTAACCTTACTCGCAAAGAAATGGGCGACCTTGCTGATGACATCAAGGACGCACAGGCTGACGCTGAGGAGGTTTAATCTTTTATTTACTGACGAAGGTTTTATAAAAAACGGAACAGTATGTTTTCGAGCGACAAAAATATTAATATTATCGGCAGACTTGTTGAGATTGCCCGGCATTATCTGAAACTGCAGGGGGAATATATCAAGCTTGGCGCTATCGACAAGACGGTGAGACTGGTTACGGCTCTCATCATTGTTGCCGTATTGTCGCTGATAATCATTCTCGTCTTGATTTTCCTGTCTCTTGCTGCCACGGTGGCTCTGGCAAATGCTGTGGGCTACGCCTGGGCTTTCTGCATCGTGGGTATCTTCTATTTCCTGGCTTTCATCATTTTTGTCCTGTTCAAGAAACAGCTGATTGAGAAGCCGCTTGTTAAATTTCTCACTACTTTATTAATGGAGAATTAAATTATGGCTAACAGCAACGATAATAGGACTCACTATAAGTCGCTCGACGATATTAGTCTGCGCAAAGCCGAGCTACTCGCTAAAATCCAGAAGGATCAAGCGGAAATGGGTACGCTTTGGAATGAGATGTTCAAGCCGGAAAGGAAATCAAGGAAGAAGGGCATGAGTCTTCAAGGTATCATGAACACCGGCATCGGGGTTCTCGATGGCGCTCTCTTTGCATGGAAGATTTACAGAAAGTTTAAAAAGTAATTTTACATTAACAAGAAACAGGGTATGACAAAACTTTTATTGTCATACCCTGTTTTACATTATAATGCCATCACCTATCTGAAATGAACAATAATATATATCATCGGAAGCAATTATACTATTTTCCTTTCCCCTTCAACTTCTTCAGCTTTCTTTTTGCCTCGGGGATATCCGGACAAAGCTTCAAGGCTTTTTCGTAGTTGGCTATCGCTGCATCGGGCATGTGTTCTCGCTCACATTCCTTGCCCAGCATAACATATTCCACGGCAAGTTGCTTTAAGAACCTTTCCTGCTTCTTTTTCTCGTCTTTCAACCGTTTGTTTTCATCTCGCAAAGTATTTATTACGTTCAGTTTCTTACGGATAAAGCGCTTGGCAAGGGGCTTCTCTATGTCATACCGACTGTGTATCGCCTTGAAGAAACTGACAAGAAAGCTGTCGAAATCGCCTTTGTCGAAACTCTCCACGGCATCGTGATACTCACGATCGGCTTTTGACTCCGACAATGCCTTGTTTATTATTGTCTGGTTGTTGTAATTGCGGGAGAAGGACACGACTTCTGATTTTACAAAAATATCTCGACGACGGATGGGTTCTTTCAGACTGATTCCATCGAGCGAAGTGCAGCGCGAAAGGGCTACGTATGTTTGTCCACCGGCAAAGACGCCTCCCGTGAAATCGATATTTACACGACGGAAGGTCAACCCCTGACTTTTGTGCACTGTTATTGCCCAGGCAAGACGTATGGGATACTGCACATATACTCCTATTTCTTCCTCGTCTATCTTCTTCTCTTGCTCGTTGTATGTATAGCGCACATTACTCCATGAGGCGCGCTCTACTTCAAACTCTTTTCCTTCGTCGGTAACAATGTATAATATTCCCTCGTCTTCATCGATTGCTTCAACTATACCGAGGGTACCGTTTACCCAGCGCTTGTCAAGATCGTTTTTAATAAAGATTACCTGTGCTCCTACTTTTATATCGAGTTGTATAGGGGTCGGAAGACTGCTCTCTGGAAATTCGCCCTTTATCTCTCCCATAAATACGGTTGGCTCTCCCGGCAACTGCTTCAATTTCTGTTCATTGATATGGTCTACGGTATCTCGACGCGTGGAGAGAGTTATGGCAAGACCGTTATCGTGTTTGTCTGCTTCGGCATCTACCCTATTGTTCAGTTGGATAAGGTCGCTGTCGGCAACGGCATTTGTACGGATGTGGTCGAGGATACTGATAAACGTAGGGTCTGACTGGCGATATACCTTGCGGAGCTCGATGCTTACAAGCTGGAACTCCCGGAACACATGGGCATCAAAGAAATATGCCGAGGGATAAAACGGACGCAGAAACTGGCGGTCTTCTTCTCTTACCACCGGCTCCAGCTGATATACATCGCCGACAAGCAGCAGCTGCTTTCCCCCAAACGGCTCCCGCATATTTCTGGAATAGATACGCAACACCTTGTCGACAAAGTCGATGATGTCGGCACGTACCATACTTATCTCGTCGATTATTATCAGCTCTACCTCGCGCAATATCTTGCGCTTCTCACTATTATACTTCAATGTCTCCTTAATGTTACGGTTGGAGAAACGTGAGTCGGTGGGGATGAGCGGATGAAAGGGTATCTTGAAGAAACTGTGGAGTGTTGAGCCTCCGGCATTTATTGCTGCAATACCCGTCGGAGCAAGCACGATATGCTTTTTCTTCGTGTGCTGGCAGATATAACGCAAGAATGTAGACTTACCCGTCCCCGCCTTTCCGGTAAGGAAAAGCGAACGACGGGTATAGTTTATAATCTGGAGTGCCTTTTTGAACTCCTCGTTTGTCGTATCTATAATATTCTCAGAATCAGTCAACTCTTCAATCTTTCAATCTTTAAATCCTTCAATCCTTAAAAGTCTTTCAATCTTTCAATTTTTAAGTCTTTCAATCTTTAAAAGTCTTCGAGCGACATTTGCTGCGACTTCGGCTTCTGATGCTTACTTTTGCTTTCAGAACTTGCAGCGTTGCTATTATGACTTTCCTCACTGGCGGCATTATGACCGGATGTTCCTTCTCCGTTTCCTTCATGGATTACATTGCCGTTCTCGTCGAGCATCTGCACATCCTCCATGTCGCCGATAACCTGCGTACTGTCGATGCGTGCGGTATCACGACGCGCCGGTGTATAACTTGCACAATTATACATTCCGTATGAGATATCATCATCGTGAGGCTTGTCAAACTTGGCATGATATTTCTTGAAAGCAGGGTCTCCCATAACTGACTGTATGAAATATCCACATACCGGCAATGCGGTTCGGCTACCCTGTCCTAAAGCTCCTGTACGGAAGTGGATACAGCGGTATTCTCCTCCAACCCATGCGCCGCATACGAGTTTCGGACTGACACACATAAACCATGCATCTGAGTGATTGTTCGTTGTTCCTGTCTTTCCTCCGAAGTCGGTATCACGCGCCGTGTCGGTATATGCCCAAAGACTTTGTGATGTTCCGCCCGGTTCACGCATACCGCCGATTAGCAACTGCTGCATGAAGAACGCACTCTTGTATGGTATTGCCTGCTGCTCTTCCTGAGGAGCGGTATATACTTCTTTGCCGTCTTTATCAACAATCTTTGTTACGAGCATCGGCAAGACATGTTTTCCGTTGTTGGCAACGCAGCAATAGGCATTCACCATGTCGAGGAGTTTTACGTCGGATGAGCCGAGGGCAAGCGACGGTGTATCATCGAGCGGATTGGTTATTCCCATCTGATGGGCGGTATTGATGATGTTCTTTATACCCATTTCCTGTCCGAGGCGCACCGCAACTGAGTTTATACTCTTTGCGAACGCACTCTTCAATGGTATTGAATCGCCGGAGAATCTGCCGTTGGCATTCGTTGGAGTCCAGATGGTATTCTCGTGCTTTATCTTGTCGTACACCTCCATACGGATATATTCGTCTCGACGCTTGTCGCAAGGGGTGAGTCCCTGGTTCATTGCTTCTGTATATACAAAGAGCTTGAAGGTTGAACCCGGCTGACGGTCGGCTGTTACCTTGTCATATTTCCATGTGTCGAAGTCTATATCACCGACCCATGCTCTGACGGCTCCACTCTGTGGCTCCATGGCGACAAAGGCGCAATGCATGAATTTCACCATATAGCGCACGGAATCTGCCATACTCATCTCCTGCTCTATTGTTCCCTTCTCATAATCGAAGAGCTTTACTTTGTGTGGTTTGTTCACGTAATAGGCAACAGAATCGGGATTGTTAGGGAAGCGAGCTAAAAGCTGCTGGTATCCAGGTTGTTTCTGAAGTATACCTTCTATGAAACCCGGTATTACATTGCCGTTTTCATCACGCCAAGGATCTTGTCCGCTCCAATGACTGTTGAAGTTACGCTGTACCTGTCGCATCTGCTTGGTTACGGCAGCCTCGGCATATTTCTGCATGCGGGTGTCGATGGTTGTATATATTTTCAAACCACTTGAATAGAGGTCATAACCATTGTCCTTACACCAGTCTGACAGTTCTTTTGCTACTGCTTCACGGAAGTATTTCGCCTGTCCGTCGTAATTTTCCTCAAGGTTGAAATCCAACTTTATCGGGAGTTGTGTCAATGAGTCGCAGACGTTGCGCGACAGGTCGCCATGACTTACCATATTGTTTAAGACAACATTGCGACGCGCCTTGCTGTTCTCTGGATTTGACTTCGGATTGTAATAAGTAGTAGCCTTCAACATTCCGACGAGTACTGCCGCCTCTTCTGTCTTCAAATCCTTCGGCGTAGTATTGAAATATGTCTTTGCCGCTGTCTTGATTCCGTATGAATTGGAACCGAAGTCTACGGTATTGGCATACATTGTGATTATTTCTTTCTTGGAATAGACTGTCTCAAGCTTCACGGCAATAATCCATTCCTTACTCTTCATGATGAGTATCTTCAAGCCTGGAATCTTACCGAGCAAGCCGGTTGAATAGTTTTTCCTGACGCGGAACATGTTTTTTGCCAACTGCTGTGTTATTGTCGACGCTCCACGTGCTCCATGATGGGTAGCCGCATCTTTCAAGGCTCCGAAGAGTCCTATCGGGTCTATTCCCATGTGCTTATAGAAACGCTCGTCTTCTGTATCGACAAGGGCCTTGAAGAACGATGGCGTTACATCTTCGTATTTTACAGGAGTACGGTTCTCGTTGAAATATTTTCCTATTAGCTTTCCGTCTGCACTGTAAATCTCTGACGCCTCGTTGACCTGCGGGTCGCATATTCCGGAGAAATAACCCGGTGAACTGCCGAAGAGCCACAGGAAGTTCATGTCTACCATTCCTAAATATATGAAGAAGGCAACGATTGACGAACAAAAGCCGACGAGGCATTTTGTATACCAGGCTTTTCCCTTGTATAATTTCTTATACCATTTCCAAAACTGACGTATTTTGCTTATCGAGAAAGCAAACAGTCTTTTTAGTTTGTTAAACATACTGAGTCTTTTTATTATTAACAATTGATGCCGTAACTTTCGGAAAGCTTTTTGGCATGCTGCAAAAATACAAAAATACTTTATAAGTTTTTATATGTGTCTATGTATTTTATGATTTCTTCAATATTATCCGGGTGAAACCAATGTATTTCCGGATCACGACGGAACCATGTCAGCTGTTTCCTACAGTATTTACGGGAGTCGCACTGTATTCGTACTATTGCCTCGTCAAGAGAGCAATTGCCGTCGAAATACTCAAACAGCTCTTTGTAGCCTACGGTATTCAGGGCATTTATGCCTTTCTTTGGATATACTCTTCTGGCTTCGTCTACAAGACCGTCGGCTACCATCTGCTCTACTCTTTTGTTTATTCTGTCGTACAACTCTTGGCGGTCACGGTTTAGTCCTATCTTCAGGATATTGAACGGGCGCTGCTTCCGTTCGTTTTTACGGAATGAGGTATATGTCTTGCCTGTCATTATACATATCTCCAGTGCATGGACAACGCGCTTGGGGTTCTTTCGGTCTACTATGGCATAGTACTCTGGGTCTCGCTGTTCAAGTTCATGGCACAGTGCCTCCAGTCCTTCATCTTCATACCTCCGCTTCATCATCGTGCGTGTCGCCTCGTCGATGGTCGGTATGTCGTCTATGCCATTGCATACTGAATCGATATACATCATGCTGCCGCCGGTCATAAGTGCTATATTCTTCCCTTCTGAAAAGTATTTCTCAAGGAATGCCATCACGTCTTCTTCATATTTCGAGGCACTGTAATAGTCGTCTAAACTCAGATTTCCCACGAAATAATGCTTTACCCTGGATAGCTGCTCTTCTGTCGGAGCCGCCGTTCCTACGGGTATTTCCCTAAACACTTGTCTGGAATCCGCATTGATTATCGGAACTCCAAGGTGCTCGGCAACGCTCAAGCACAATTCTGTCTTTCCAACTCCAGTCGGACCGAGTATTACAATCAACGTATTATCCATATACATTATTATATATAATGACAATAAAAAAGCTTGGAGCTGTCTACACTATATGCATAACGCTCCAAGCTATATCCTTTTTTTGCAAGATACGGCATGGTATTGTTATCTCACGATGCCACGCTTTGATGAACTTACAAAATCTATAATATAATTTATCTCATCACATTCCGGAAGATTCTTTCGAATCTCCTCTATACCTTCTGCCATCAGACCTTTTGAATACAGAAGGCGGTATGCTTCATGTATCATCTGTATCTTTTCATTGCTGAATCCGCGACGACGCAGACCTATCAAGTTGATACCGCAATATTTTGTCGGGTCTTTTCCTGCTATGATATATGGAGGAATGTCCTGACTGAAACGACATCCGCCCTGTATCATTACATATCCGCCAATATGACAGAACTGGTGGCATAATACGGTGCTGCTGACAATTGCATTGTCGTCGATCACTACCTCTCCGGCAAATTTAGTGGCATTTCCTATTATACATCCACTGCCTAACACGCAGTCATGGGCAACGTGAACACACTCCATCAGAAGGTTGTTGCTGCCTACTCGCGTCGTGCCTTTTGATGCCGTACCGCGGGAAAGTGTTACATTCTCTCGTATACTGTTATTGTCGCCAACAATACAAGTTGTCTCCTCACCTTTATATTTTAAATCCTGAGGCTTTGTACTGATACTTGCACCCGGAAAGAATTCATTTCCATTGCCGATACGTGCTCCGGTATGGATCGTTACGCTATTCTGCAAAATATTGTTATCACCAAGCTCAGTATTTTTGTCTAGATAGCAAAAGGGACCTATGACATTATTGTCGCCCAACTTTGCTTCAGGATGAACAAAAGCTAACGGACTTATCTGATTCATATCTTTATCTTTTCAAAATTACTTGTTCTTCACAATCTGGGCGGTAAACGTTGCTTCCGAAACGACCTTGTCGCCTACAAATACATATCCCTTCATCGATGAGATACCGTGTCTTACCGGAGCGAGCAAATCTACCTTGAATAACAAGGTATCACCGGGCACTACTTTCTGACGGAATTTTACATCATCGATTTTCATGAAATATGTCGACCACGACTTTGGATTCTCTAACGTATTCAATACGAGAAGTCCTCCACACTGTGCCATTGCCTCTATCTGTAATACTCCCGGCATTACCGGTTCTTCGGGGAAATGCCCCTGGAAGAATGACTCATTGCCCGTTACGTTCTTCACACCGACAATGCTGTTGGCTCCCAATGACACTACTTTGTCTACGAGCTGCATTGGATAACGGTGGGGAAGCAACTCCCGTATTCGCTTGATGTCCATTACTGGCGGCTCGTTGCAGTCGTATATAGGTGCCTGTATTTCATGTTTTCTTATCTCGCGACGTATCTGACGCGCGAACTTGTTGTTTATCGTGTGTCCCGGACGGGTTGCTATGATACGTCCCTTGATTGGTCTGCCGATGAGTGCCATATCTCCGATGATGTCCAAGAGCTTATGACGGGTACACTCGTTTTCCCAAACTAATGGTTTGTGCTGAATGTATCCGAGCTTTGTGGCATCCAGACGCGGAACTTTCAGGAAGTCTGCCAACTGATCGAGACGCTCCTGTGTTGTCTGCTTCTCGTATATTACAATGGCGTTGTCCATATCACCGCCTTTTATCAAGTTGGCTTTTAGCAGTGGTTCGATATCGCGGACAAAAACGAATGTTCTTGCCTGGGCTATCTCACTGGCGTAATTGTCCATCTTGTCGAGGGTGGCAAACTGGCTATTGATGAATTTTGACTCAAATGAGCACATTGCCGTGATACTGAATTCTTCATCTGGGAGAATCGTGATGCACGACCCCGTTTCCTCATCCTTTACCTCTATCTTATGGCGAATGATGTAATAGTCTTTCGGAGCATTCTGCTCCTCTACTCCTATCTCGTTTATCTTATCGACGTACATTGCTGCTGAACCGTCGAGAATAGGAAACTCCGGACCGTTTACCTGAATAAAGCAGTTGTCGATTCCCATTGCATAAAGTGCCGACATTCCGTGTTCTACTGTCGACACACGCACATCGCCTTTTCCCAATACAGTACCGCGCTGGGTATCTACTACATTCTCGGCAATGGCATCTATAACTGGCTGTCCATCCAGGTCTATACGCTGTATCTTATATCCACTGTTTTCAGGAGCAGGATTAAACGTCACGGTGAGACTGAGTCCCGTGTGAAGTCCCTTGCCACATAGAGCAAAGCTACCTTTTAGTGTTTTTTGTTTTGCCATATATCTATTTCTTTATTTTTCGCTCAATTTTTCTTCAAGTGCCTTTACCTGCTTCTGCAGTTCGTTCAACTGTGCATACATATCCGGCAATCTGCGGAACACTGCCTGCGACTTGAAGTATTTCTTTGGCTCCATAGGCGGTGTACCGATAAGGGTCTGGTCGCTCTTGATGTTTCCAGGCACTCCTGACTGTGCTCCAAGGAATACCTTGTCGCCGATTTTGATGTGTCCGGCAAGACCTACCTGTCCGCCAAACATACACCAGGCTCCGACTTTTGTACTTCCTGCGATTCCTACCTGAGCCGACATTACGGTATTCTCACCGATATCGGTATTGTGTGCTATCTGCACGAGATTGTCGAGTTTGACACCCTTGCGCAGATATGTGCTTCCCATCGTTGAACGGTCTACACAGGTATTTGCACCGATTTCTACGTTGTCTTCTATTGTTACGATTCCTATCTGTGGTATCTTGTCATAACCTTCGGCATTCGGTGCGAAACCGAAACCGTCGGCACCTATCACGGAACCGGCATGGATGGTTACGTTGTTTCCTATCTTACAACCGTAGTATATTGTTACATTCGGATAGAAGAGGCATCCGCTGCCTACTTTCACTCCGTCGCCGATTGTTACATGAGGATATATCTGACAATTGTCGCCAACGACAGCATTTTCACCGATACAGGCGAATGGGGCAATGTAACAGTTCTCGCCTACTTTTGCTGATGCTGCAATACTTGCAAGCGGACTGATGCCTGTCTTCTTCGGTTTCATCGATTCATACAACTGAAGCAACTGGGCAACCGACTCGTACGCATTCTTCACTCTTATCAGTGTTGCCTTTACAGGATGCTCCAAAACAACATCCTCGTTTACAAGTACGACACTCGACTCGGTATCATACAGATAGTGGGTATATTTAGGATTGGAAAGGAAAGAAATGGCTCCTTTCTTACCTTCTTCAATCTTTGCAAATGTATTTATTGCGGTGTTCTCATCACCTTCAATACGACCTTTTACAAATTCAGCAATTTGTTTTGCGGTAAATTCCATTTTTATTTTATTTTTCGATTATTTTGCAAATATAATAATTATTATTTATAAATGCGGAATCAAAAGACAATATTTGTTATTTTCTACCTTATTTCATCTTCTCCACAAAGAAATCTGCTATCTGACGAAGCAAATGATTGCGTGTATTGCCTCCATATATGCTGTGGTTTCTGTTTGTGTAGATGTTCATCCTGAAGTCTTTGTCTGCCTGTACTAATGCTTCTGTATACTCAAACGTATTCTGGGGATGCACGTTGTCATCGGCAAGTCCATGACAGATTAGCAGACTTCCATTCAGCTTTTCTGCTCTCTTTATCGGATTCGTATCGTATCCGGTAGGATTTTCGTTTGGTGTTCGCATATACCTCTCTGTATATACGGTATCATAGAATCGCCAGTCGGTAGGCGGTGCTACGGCTACTCCTGCCTTGAACACGCCACGACCTTCGCTCATACTCATCAGTGTATTGAAACCGCCATAGCTCCAACCCCATATTCCGATATTGTCTTTGTCGACATACGGCAGCTTACCGAGGTATAGCGCTGTTTCTACCTGATCTTTTGATTCTAAATCTCCTAATTTCAGATATGTACATTTCATGAAGTCGGCTCCTCTGCCGCCTGTTCCGCGTCCGTCGACGCAGACTAAGATAAATCCGCGGTCTGCCAAATAGCCGTCGTACAGGCAACCCTGCCCCATGGAGCCTACATTCCATGAGTTTACTACCTGCTGACTGCCCGGTCCGCTATACTGCCACATTATGACCTGGTATTTCTTGTTCGGGTCAAAATCATGCGGCTTTACCATTATTCCGTTCAGTTTCACTCCCTCTGAGGTTGTGAAAGTGAAGAATTCCTTCTGCGGAAGATTGTATGTTGCAAGTAGGGACTTCAATTCTGCATTGTCGTTTACTACCGACAGTTTCTTGCCAGTATTGCTATAGATGGAATATTCAAACGGGGTGTTTCTGTCGCTCCAGCGATTTACGAAATACTTGTAGTTTTTACTGAACGTTCCACTGCTCCAACCTTCTCTTGCTGTCAGACAAACGGTTTTTCCGCCTTTTCCTGTTACATACACTTCTCTGTTCAGCGGATTCTTTCCTGCTGCCTGATAATAGGTGTCGCCGGTCGCCTCATCGTATCCGTAAACATCGGTTACATCACGGTTGCCGGTGGTTACCTTGCGTACCAAACTGCCGTTTATACTGTAAAGATAGAGCTGCATATAACCGTCTCTGTCGCTGGGCAGAAGGATATGCGAATCGGTTATCTTTATATTGTCCATTGCCTCCTCCGGAACATACTTGTCGTTCTTTTCTTTTATAAGGAGCTGGGCTACGGTACTTCGCGGATTTACGGAATATACCGACAACTGATTCTGATGACGGTTGCTCGTGAAGACAATCATTTTCTGGGCGTCTTTTGTGGCGAAAAGGCGTGGGATATAGCCGTCGGCATCTACTGGAACCTGGAGTTTGCGTGTCTGATGCGACTGTATGTCGTAGCTATAAACGGCAACTTCCGAATTTTTCTGTCCTGCCTTCGGATATTTGTATGTGTATAATCCCGGATATTCCTTATAATCTTCTTTCTCTGGCTTCATACCCTTGAACATCTGCAGGGAATACTGCGGAACGTCTTTTTCGTTATATTTTATCCAGCATATCATGGTTCCGTCGGCATTAAAGGTAAGGGCGCGGTTGAAACCGAACTCTTCTTCGTTTACCCAATCCGGTATTCCGTTTATGATTTCATTTTTCTTGCCGTCTTTCGTTACCTGACTTTCTGCATTGCCGTAAAGGAGTTTTACGAGATAGATATTGTTCTCGCGAACGAAGGCTACCTGTTTTCCGTCGGGCGACCATGTTGGCACCTGCTGTGGTCCGTAGTCGGAGAGTTTCTCCAACTTTTTGCTACCTATATTATATATATAATAGACTGCCGTGAACGAGCGGCGGTATATTCTTTCCGTTTTGGTCTGGATGAGCATCTTGGTACCATCTGGACTCAGGATGTAGTCGTCGAAGGATTCTATCTTCTCTCCTATGGTCTTGTCGACATCAAACAACACATCGACTTGCTTTCCTGTCTTGAAAGAATACCTCACGACTTTCTTCCCGTCCTTGCTTACCTGGGCATAGCTTTCACCGTCATCGAGAGCCGTAATACTGCCAAGTCCCTTTGGAGCGAATTTACCTGAAGTGATATCTTTCAGCGAAAGGATATTGCCGGCAAGTGCCGTCGACACACTCAGAATTAGTGCTGCACACATCGTAATTATTTTTCTCATATCTTCTTTTACAATATTTTTTACTTTCTTTCCCCGTAAAAACCATAAAGGAAAGATTTAATTTAGGCAAAGGTAATATTTTTATTTATACTATCCATTAGTATACGGATTAAAAGATATTAATTTCGAATTTCGTAAGAATGTTTTAATCCCCCTGTTCCTATCATTCCTCTATCTTCCAATCCACTATGTTACCAGTAGTGGAATCGAAGTTGATTCCAACCTTCGTTATCGGCAAACCAGAGAGGGCGAAGCGCTTGTGATACTGCCGGATGTCTATTTGGTCTATAGCCGCCTGTGCGCTTTTGTTCAGCTTTAGCTCAACGAAGTAGAGGTCGGTCTTTGTCTGCAATACCATATCCACCCTGCCTTTCGGCGTATGCACTTCAACATCTACCACGAAGGCGGTGAGAAGGGTAAAGATGATATAGAGCATCTGCTGGTAATGTTCCTCGTAGTTCGTAACATTGCAATATGGCACAGTGCCCAGATAGTCTTGCAAAAGATGCAAAGCTCCGTCCATATCCTTGCGGCGGATGAGTCCCGACATACGGGCTATCGCCACCCCACCACGCTCGGCATAGATACCATCCACATAATTAGGGAGGAGGTTCTCAAAGAGTCCCACGCGAATCTCCTTGTTCGGGATGTCGAGGGTATATAGTTCGATGTCCGGGTCGTAATCCTTTATCGTTACATAACCGCTCTGATACAGAAGAGGCGTGATGGTCTTCATCTTCTCCGTAGGTGCGTCGAATGCCGAGGAAAGGGCCTCGATAGGTGCGATGCTGGCTGGCAACACATCGAATTTATTGAGCATGTTGATGAGATAAGTAGGCGTGCCCGAACTGAACCAATATTTACCAAATTCTCGCTTAGAGAAACTATTGAATAAGCTGTATGGGTTGAATATATCTGGCGACTTTTTCGAGAAATGATAGCCATCGTAATACTCCTTCAATTTGGCGATGGTCACCTCTCTGCTCATCTCTTGTGCCTCTGCAAGCATATCTATGTCTTCCGACATTTGTGTCAGCAGTTCTTCCTCGGTGACTCCGCAGATGCCTGCGTATTCATCATCCATTGAAATATTGGTGATATTATTGAGCTCGCTAAAGATACTTACCTGCGAAAACTTGGTGATGCCCGTGAGGAAGCAGAAGCGTAGCTTTGCCTCACTATATTTCAGTGGACTGTAGAAATTGCGCATCGTATTGCGAAGCACATCGAGCTGTTCTTTCTCGTGCGTAACATCAAGCATGGGCGCATCATACTCGTCGATGAGCACCACTACCTGCTTGCCGCTCTTTTGGTAAGCGGTATTGATAAGGTCTATCAGGCGATTGTTGCATCCTGTTCTTGGATTCTCAATTCCCCATTTCTGCTCCTCATCTTGCAAAATGTAGCTAAGATATTGGTCCAGTTGTTCCTTCTCCATGTGCTTGCCACCGCTCAGGTCGAAGTGAAGCACTGGATATTCCGTCCATTCCTTCTCTAATTTTTCGATGGCAAGTCCCTTGAATAGTTCCTTTTTGCCCTCGAAGTAACTTTGCATAGTGGTTACGAGGAGCGACTTGCCGAAACGGCGTGGTCGCCCCAAGAAGAAATACGTGCCATTGGTGTGAGCCATATGGTAGATGTATTCCGTCTTGTCGATATAGAGCTTATCTTCCTTGATGATTCGCTCGAAGGTCTGAATGCCCAAAGGATATAATTTTCTTGCCATAGTCTGCTATTTTTCTGCAAATGTACAACTTTTATTTGAAACTCAATTCATTACGCATTAAAATATTGAACTTTTTAACCTAACGGAATATCTACAGGATGGCTTCGGGCATAAATACACTTATAAAATCATACTTGCAAAATATTATCCAATTCAAGATAAATATCATCCTCTTTCTCATAAGGGATGATGTTGAAGTATTTATTGCCATTCAACATTGCAGAGATGTTCGCCTTGGTCTTATCGTAAAGAATATAGACTGGTATATTATGGGCTTCAGCATAAGCCAACTCATATCCTACTCCAAGAGAAGGGCAAGTACATTCCGCTATCACCATATCACTCTGTCTGAGCCATTCCGTATCTCGCTCATATATATGTATATCTATGGCTTTCGTCTGAGTTTTCAAGCTCATGTTAGACTTGCCAATATGTTCTGTCAAGACTGTATCCGCACGTTTGATGTAGTCGATGATTCTTTTGTAAAGAGCAGTATCAACCCTTCCTCCTCGTATGGAACCTGCAAAATATATTTTCTTGCTCATGTTCATTTCCTTATTTTATCAGTTTCTGAATAATATCACTGTCATTCAATTTTTCTATCACAAAATCAATCGTGTTAACAGCCATACCATTTTTTACTGTATCTATCTTTTGGAGCAGATTTAAAACGATGGTCGTAAAATCATGATTGATTGGCCAATGTCCTGTAGGATGCACAATACAATAGCATGGTATTTCGTTGATTCTGCCAATATGAATATTAATGCCATTCGGGAAAGCATTCTTAAAATAGATGTCAGTTTCCTTCTTGTTTTGCTTTGCATATCGTTCGAAATACTTATACGAGTTTACCCCCAATAAGATTATTCTCTCAGGAGACAGAATAGATATTAGCTCTATCGTTGATTGTACACTTATGGGAATCAATGCTGCAGGTATCTGATTAGCCTTTTTCGTTGAGAAAGGAGTAACATTTGTCCATACATATTGGCTATCATTATCTATAGAGTCGGACTGTCTTTCCTTCGAAAAGTTCATAAAAGTATGAACACCTGTCAGGTACGTTTTCCAACCACCCGAAGGCAGATTATCAATTCCGAACCGATCTTTCCACGCAGGGTTTCCTTGCAAAAAATCTTCTGTTGTTTTGTATGTTCCATTCCATATACCACCACAACCAGGATTAATTCCTACTATTATGCACTTGACAGAAGAATCTATCTGATTCAAAGGGGATTGCGTATAAAAATCCATGTTATTTTGTTCTGCCAAAGCATTAAACTTTGGAACATACATCTCTGCCCAATCAATTATTTTTTCATGTATAGTCTTCATAAATATATAATTATTAGTTACAATATTTTACTCATTTTTGTACATGACCCATAGACCACTTGCCCAAGCCTTCATTGTCTTGCGCAATGCTTGAGGCTCCATCACCTCTACCATGTTGCCAGCATGGAGCAGTTCCATGATAAAATCATAAGTTGGGCGAAGCCGTAGTTCGAAATCAGCATAAGCATCATTGGCACACAATTCCTTTTGCGAAGAATGGATTGGCAAAGAGCGCACATACTGCTGATGTTGCTTATAGGCACGAATAACTATTCGTTCTGTGGCAACGCTGTCATCAGCAACTATGCCGAAAAACGTAGAGAAATATTCTTTCGCATCAAAATCCTTTGGCATAGAAAAACGCTCGGTTGTTACTTCCACATTTTCCAAACGGTCTAGCCCATAGATACGCATTCTGCCATCATTGACACTCCTTGCCAATAGATACCAACGTTTTTGAAACATTTTCAAGCAATATGGTTCAATTGGAAACGTATAAGATTTCTTGCATACAAAATTCTTATATGTTACCAATAACACTATATCCTCTTTCATTGCCTCAATAATGATTGTCAGAAAGCTACGATTGGAAGGAATTTCTTCTAGCTGTATTCGACCTTTCAGTTGAATGCTTTGAGATAAAGTGTTTGCTGTGGAATATGCATCTAAGAGCCAACGAACAGTCTCTCCATTGCTCAAACTTTCAGGATTGGATATATAGTACCGATACCCACCTTTCAGATTACACTCTATATTCACACCGAATGCCAAAAGAATATTCCCCTTCCAACGGTCGAACGTCTGCCGAGGCAAAGGAGCGCCATTGCTTACACTAATGTCACGAACCCACTTGTCGTTAAGTTCCTTCAACGACAAGCCACGTTCTCCTGCACAGAAGAGCGCATTAACTACCCAAATGTATTTTTCAATTGCTGTCATTCGTAAAATGCTACATCTATTCTTATTCCATCACCACACGAATCGTCTGTCTTGACATAGAAGCGATGTTTTCCAGAGAGTCCTTTGGTCAAGATACTTGTTATCTGTTTCTCTTCTTCCGTGATAGGATGAACCGATGATGTACTCAAACAAACGAAGCTGTTTGCATAACGAGAAATATCATCCATTGCCCCATATTTTTCTATCAGTTCTTTGAGATAGCCAAACCGTTCTACCACATTGCACGCAATACTATCGAGCCTTCTTATACTAATATGGTTTGAACGATACAGTACACTGAGTTCTTGCAAAGCCTGCTTCTTTTCTATGTCGCATCCGCATTCTATTATACCATCTATAAAAGAAGAGCAATAACTGATACGCTTAGCATATTCACTATTTATCTTTCTACGTTTCATACTGCGCCAACACCTCTTTCTGTATGAGAGAAAACAATCGTCCCACTTATCTCGCTTTGTTCTTCTGCGGTGGCGATAGTATTTCATTTGGGTCCTTATCTCATTGCGGAATGATGTTATTCCTGCCATCTCACGTTTAGAAGGAATCATGTCTGAATATTTCTCCTTGTATGAGTTCAATAAAGTTCTTCTCTTAACAATTCCATCAAACATACCATCAAAAGTTTCCTCTCGCTGATACGGCAAATATCCATAGAAAGACAAATGCCATAAGCAACAGGCGGCGATTTCGGCATGACTAGCTTTTACTTCATCGTCAACAACAAGCTCTTTTGAAAGGCTATCCTCCCAACAGTCACCTTCCAAAGGATATGCATCCAAATGCGTGTTACCTTCTTCCTTGTACAACGATATCCGCGCCTCCTTTCGCTCTATAAGATTAGGGGCAGTCGGTATCAAACTACGCAAGTAGTCAAAATGCTGTTTGTAAGGAGCTAACAATCCCCTAACGTCACAATCCTTATATCTATCAAGAATATATGGCGCAATTTCATCAAACGTAAGTGAATCGAGTAATTCTTTCAGAGTCATAATGTTCAATATTTTTTCTGCAAAATTATGGCAAAGGTGTCTCAAATACCGTTACAGGTTTGAAAAAGAAGGGATTTATTTTGATTTCCTTTTCCAACATATCCTTCACTATTTACATTTTCCGCTTGATATACATAGAGTTACTGTGAAGGATATTTCTATCCTATCGTTTCTACTCATTTCAATTTACTTCAAGAAGTAGATGGGCGAACGGTCTGTTCCATCCTTTACCAAGATACCTTTCTCGCAGAAATGCTTGAGCCACTTCTGCGTGGTGTATTGCGTCAAGCCAAACTGACAGCGGATGATGCGGGCAGTGATGTAACGATTGTCCTTGAGATACTCCTGGATTTTTGCCAACAGCTTTTCCTCGGTGTAGGGAGTGGATTGGCTAGTGTATCGGGAACGCACGAAATGGGCTTGACGCTGAACCTCCTGTAGGAGCCTTGCCTCTGGGCGGAAGTTAATACCCGTGATTCGCACCTCCTTGCCAGTAATCTTCTTGTCGGGATTATTCTCTGGCATCTCCAAGCTTGCCGACAGGGAGAAGTAACCAATTTCGGGGATATAGAATCGGCGACCTTCCAAAAATTCCTGCACAGCGATGTCGTGAAGCTCTGCCAATACTGCCGCCACATCACCCTTAGTGAGCGAGCAACGGTTTTGGATTCGCTCTTGCAAAGCCTTCTCGCTCATCGGTTCGTGCTGTATGATGCGAACGTATTGTCGCTCCTCACCTGTGCCTTGCGAGTTATGAAGTTTATAAATGTCGTATTTCAATTCCATTGTGATTGTGTTATTACGTGATGGGTTATATTGTTGTTTTGAATGCAAATATATATAATAATGTAATAACTTGTATCTTACGGTGCAAAGAATTAGGGTTATTTAAACATTGACGACCAACAACAAAATGGATGGCGACCACAACTCACACTATTGACGACCGCCATTCAACTTCACGGCGACCGTCATACAAATAGTTGTCGGTCGCCAAATATTCATAAGATAATACTTCTTACTGTATCATATATGCTTCCTTGCATTACCAAGTTTTCATGCTGTCTTTTCATACAATAGCATCCCAAGTACCATCATACAAGATGATTTCTGCAAGATGATTTCTTTTCAAATATAGTACATTTGCTTATCTCGATTGATTCGGTAACACTTTTGTCTTAGCTTCGTCAAAACCTTTCAACCTCATCGCAACCGCCCTGTAACAAAACCACCGTACCTTTGCAACCGAAATCAGGAAGGTAATCCTACTTACCTTTGCTGACGAATGGATGTAATAAGATGTATAATA
>DCBP01000036.1:41336-49066 GCA_002314055.1 Prevotella sp. UBA1104 | reverse complement strand
GCAGTTTCGCAATCATAATTCAATCATTCTCAACGATTTTGCTTCAAACTTTCCCGATTTTCAACTTTTTGTTGTATCTTTGCATAAAAGAAAACGAATGAACAAATTATATCTACCCGCTGAATGGGAAAAACAGAGCGCCATACAACTGACATGGCCTCACGAAAAGACTGACTGGCAAGAGTATCTCGACGATATCTTCAATACTTATGCGGAAATGGCTGACGCCATTACAAGGCATGAAAATCTTATTGTCGTTTCGCCCAAGCCTGACGTCGTGAGAGCGTATTTATCTAAAACATTGTCGACGAAACAACTTGAAAGGGTTTCTTTCCATAAATGCCCTACCAACGATACATGGGCTCGCGACCACGGGTTTATAACGCTTAAAGACAAGGAAGACAACAGCAAGAAGGTCTTGCTCGACTTTAAATTCAACGGATGGGGAGAGAAATTCAAGGCTAACCTCGATACTAAAATTAACAGAAGCCTTTTCGACAAGGCAATTGTCAAAGGGGAATATATTGACCTTAATGATTTTGTACTTGAAGGCGGTTCGATTGAGAGCGACGGCAAAGGGTCTGTATTCACTACTTCATGCTGTCTGCTTGCGCCACACCGCAATCAACCGCTGACTCAAGATGAGATTGAGAATAAACTGAAGGACTATCTCCATGCTGAACGCATAGTATGGATTGACTACGGACAGCTGACCGGAGACGATACCGACGGGCATATTGATACTCTTGTGCGCACAGCTCCTAATGATACTCTCGTTTATGTTGGATGCGACGATGCAGCCGATGAACAGTTTAATGAACTGAAGAGTATGGAGGAACAACTGAAAGGCTTGCGCACAATAGACGGTAATCCGTATCGCCTTCTTCGTCTGCCAATGCCCGACGCTATGTTTTACGACGACGAGAGACTGCCGGCAACATACGCCAACTTCATTATAATCAATGATGCAGTAGTTTATCCTACTTACAACCAACCGGAAAAGGATGAAGAGGCAAGAAGAGTTATACAACAGGCATTCCCCGACAGAGAAATGATAGGTATTGACAGCAGCATCGTGGTGAGACAACACGGATCACTGCATTGCTGCTCCATGCAATTATATTAAATCTAAAAAATATGAGTGAATTAAGAATAGGAATACTGCAGCAGCAGAAGACTGCCGGCATAGTAGCAAATATAAAGTCAATTGAAGAGGAAGTAACCGACCTTGCACGCCGCGGTGCACAGCTCGTCATTCTCTCTGAACTCCACAACTCCCTATATTTTTGTCAGGTGGAGGATGTAAACAATTTTGACCTTGCTGAAACAATACCGGGTCCGTCTACCGACTTCTATGGTGCCTTGGCAAAGAAACTCGGCATCGTGATGGTTATATCCTTGTTTGAGAAACGTGCTCCCGGTCTTTACCACAACACTGCCGTGGTGATAGAAAAAGACGGAAGCATTGCCGGTATTTACCGCAAGATGCATATCCCTGACGACCCTGCCTACTACGAGAAATTCTATTTCACGCCTGGCGACCTCGGTTTTCATCCTATTCAGACATCTGTCGGAAAACTTGGAGTATTGGTTTGCTGGGACCAGTGGTATCCCGAGGCAGCACGCCTGATGGCTCTGCAGGGAGCAGAGATTCTAATCTACCCTACCGCCATCGGCTATGAGTCGAGCGACAGCGAGGAGGAGCAACAGCGCCAGCGCACGGCATGGACCATAGTGCAGCGCGGACATGCCGTAGCTAATGGTCTGCCGGTTGTAACAGTAAACCGCGTTGGTCATGAGCCGGATCCTTCGGGACAGACCAACGGTATACAGTTTTGGGGCAGTTCGTTTGTTGCCGGTCCGCAGGGCGAACTGTTCTATCAGGCATCCGACAACGAGGAAGAAAGCCTTGTGCTCGACATCGACCTCAAGCACAGCGAACAGGTGCGCCGTTGGTGGCCATTCCTCCGCGACCGCAGGATAGATGAATACGGGGATATAACGAAGAGGTTTATTGACTGAGAAAAAAAATAGGATTAAGAAAAAATAGGATAATTGGGAGGTCTAAGACATCTTAGAGGTCTTGGAACTCCCAATTTTAGGTTAAAAACAACCACTCAGGTAGCCCAATAATCACAACTTTCCCATAAACCCGCTGCCACGAATAGTCATAGCCGCCCAAGCCTCGCCTCAAACAAACAAAAAAAGAGGAAAGCTAAAAACTTTCCTCTTTCTATGGGTGGCAGGTGGGACTCGAACCCACGACATTCAGAACCACAATCTGACGCTCTAACCAACTGAACTACGGCCACCATGTAAATGCTTACTGTTTCAAAGCGAGTGCAAAGGTACGTGATTTATTTGAAACTACCAAACAAATCACGTATTTTTTGCATTTTTTTTATTTTACCTCTGCAGGAGCAGCTTTCTGCGCACCTTGCTGAGCAGGAGTAGCCTTCTGTCCGGCACCGAAACCAGGCAGATTGTTAGGGTTAGTCTGCGGAGCTTCAGTAGAATTCTCCATCACGCTCTGTGAAGCAGTAGACTCCGGTGCGGTATAAGCACAAACGACGCTGAATACAACCATTGCGATAGCCAAGCCCCATGTAGCCTTCTCAATGAAGTCCGTAGTCTTGCGGACACCCATAATTTGGTTAGAAGAAGAGAAGTTTGAAGCCAAACCGCCTCCCTTTGATTCCTGAATCAGCACGATGCCAATCATGAGCACAGCTGCCAGTACGATAAGAATTAAGAATAATGTGTACATTTTCTTTCTGTTATTTGTATTTATTATTTATTATTAATTTCTCTAAAAAGCGTATTTGGTCTGCAAAGTAAACATTTTTTTTTGGATAATTCAAATTTAAACGCTTAATTATTTGCAAAGCCTTCGAATATTGCCCTTGTTTTATATAAATTCGCGCCAAAGTTTCCGTAAAGACTCCTTCATCACCCTCTTTTTCTTCAGTTTTGTTGTCGTCGAGAGGCGGTGGATTGTCGGGAGCCTCAGCGAGTTCTATTTTTCCCCCTTCGTTATTGATAAAGTTGTCGATAAGGCTCTGTCCCTTCAGGTGCGGTTCCTTTTCGCTTTGTTCTTTTTCCTCCTCGCTTTCAGTTTCGAGCAGATACGACACATAGTCTACGGCAGCGTCGGCAGGAGTAGGCTTACGTTTTGACGTATTTTTATTTTCCTCCTCTTTCTTATCCTCAGGAATAGTATCGAGGAACTGGTCGATAAGAGAAATAGTTCTGTTTTCCTCTGTTGCGGTATGATATTTTTTGTTTTCCTCCTCAGCATTGCGCAGTTTATAGTGTGCAGCCTCAACAAGTTTGAAGATAACCTTTCTGTCTGTAAGATAGAGAGCAGCCTTTCTGAGTTCTTTATCAAACGACGGACTATGCAGGATATACAAATTCTGCAGCATCAGCAATCTTGCGGTCTGATAGTATGGATACAGAGCGACCAGGGAACGCAAGTCGTAAAGCGTCTCCTTATCCAGTAGCTCCGGATGTTTTATTAATTGCCCTAAGTCCATTTTGCCGATGTTTTTTATTACCAGTTAGCCACGGTGGCATTAAAGATCTGGTCTGTAATATCCTTTACCATCTGTGTTACACACTCTTCCTGTACGGAATTGAGCGACTGTCGGCTGTCGTATGTTGTAGTAGCCGTAAACTGTCTTTCGAAGTCCTCACTGTGGTTAACGTTGTTAGTAAACCTTACATTTACCGTCATCGAGAGCTCCACCTGTGCAGACTCGCCCTGTGCCGTAACGGCTTTATTGCGCTGAGAATATTGTGTGATCTCACCTTCCACTTTCAGGTCGCCGTTTCTCTTCACCTGGCTCAAACGTGTATGGTTGGCAAACACATCCTTCAGCTGATTATTGAAGATGCTTGCCATTGGTCCCCACACATAGCTTGAACGTATCGGGAAATCATTAATCTGTATTGTCTTTGTCTTGGTGTAGTCAATACTTGCCCCGTTAAATTTATAAGATATGCTGCAAGCCGTGACAACGGTAAGGACGAGAGCCGCCACGATGCCGCATACACCTATATTATATATACGCGATGCGCGCGTACCTTTATTATATATATAAGAAAATATATTTTTATCTTTTATTCTTTGTTTCATTCCCAGTGAGACTATCTTTATCATTCTTTTTTCCATGACCGGACACCATCCTACTTTTCGAGTCCGTATTGTTTGATTTTTCGATACAGCGTGCGGTCTGATATACCGAGTTCTTGAGCTGCTTTTTTTCGGTTTCCGCCATTTTTCTCGAGTGCCCTCTCAAGCATGTGTCTGTTCAGGCTCTCAAGATTCAGCGATTCCGGCTCCGATATTTCCTCAGCCACGGCATCCTGTACGTTCTGTTCCCTCTGCGTATTGATATTATGCTGTTGTGGAGCAAACACGGCAGGCATTGTAGAACTGCTGTCAACCTGTTCTATGCGTTTTGTTTCCACAGGCAGATTGAGTTTTTTCCTCAGCTCATCAACCTCGCTTCTCAGCTCCGCAACATTTCCACGCAGTTCATAGAGAATTTTATAGAGCATTTCCCTTTCCTTTTCGTATGAATGTTCCGAAGAGTCCTTCTGCCCCACTCTCGCAAGCTGCATAGACTCTTGGTCGCGCGGAATATAATTAAGCAGAGTTTCAGCCGAGAGGACCCTTTCCGGCGACAATACCGACATTTGTTCCGTTATATTCTTCAGTTGTCTTACGTTGCCCGGCCATTTGTATTTTAGCATTATCTGCTTTGCTTCCTCAGAAAGGGAAATCTTCGGAAGATTGTATTTTTCAGCCATCTGCATTGCAAAGAGCCTGAACAGCAATAGTATATCATCGCCCCTGTCTCTAAGCGGCGGCATTTGTATCGGCACAGTATTCAGGCGATAGTAAAGGTCCTCTCGGAAGCGTCCTTCGCTTACCGCCTTACGCATGTTCACATTGGTTGCAGCAACGATGCGCACATCTGTCTTCATGATTTTCTGTCCACCTACCCGGATATACTCTCCGGTCTCCAGCACGCGCAAGAGGCGTGCCTGTGTCGCGAGAGGGAGTTCTCCCACTTCATCAAGGAAAATCGTGCCTTTGTTAGCTACTCCGAAGTATCCTTCGCTCTCGCCTATTGCTCCTGTAAAAGCCCCCTTCTCGTGTCCGAAGAGTTCACTGTCGATTGTGCCCTCAGGTATTGAACCACAGTTGATAGCGAAATATTTTTCTCTTTTTCTTGGTGAATTGTCGTGTATAATCCTCGGTATAATCTCCTTTCCCACTCCGCTCTCACCGATAATGAGCACAGAAAGGTCGATGGGCGCCACCTTGAGGGCGATGTCCAGTGCATGGTTTAAAGCTTCGCAGTTTCCTACGACATTATACCTTTGTTTTATTTTCTGAAGATCGGATGTATTCATAATTCCACGGCAAAATTACACAATAAAATCCACTATCATGCCATTCGCCCTTATTTTTTATTTTTTTATAGCTTTTGCCGTCTTCTCCATTTTTATGAGGAGTAATCCTATTGCCGTCCAGATAAGTTCCCTTAACCTTATTATCAGCGCTACGAATATTCCGTTGCTTGCTGTTATTGCGAGACTCGAAGCCGACATCATGAAACCGCCTTCCCTTCCGCCGAGCTGCAATGGAATGAAGAACAGCAGATTGGCAAATAGTGATGTGAAGGCAAGCATTATGACGCATGCCGAATAGCTCACGTCGGGCATTACCACGAGTAGCACGAACATTATCTCGAAGCTCGAAAGGAAGCGGCAGGCTATTTCGAGGAGCACAGCCGAGACGAATGTCTTAGGGTTCTGCCGGTGTAGCGCGGCAATCTGCCTGTCTACAGTTTCCAGTTGTTCCCTATGCTCTTCTATCATCCCATGTGCCCATTTTCCTATCCACGGCAAATGACTGAGCCAGCATGCCAGCCGGAAGGCAAGTCCCTTTTTGTATCCTTTTATAAAGAACCATATTCCGAGCATGCAGAAGCCCACAGTAAGAGCGAGTATTATTCCAGTCACCACGTTCACGGGCTCTGTCAGCACGAACAATACGGAAGACAGGAGCCAGAACCAGAAATGACTGAAGATATGTGTCATGACATACAGGATTACGGATGATGATGCCCTCTCGGTACCGATTTTCGGTGCGAGTTCCATTATTCTGTATGCCTCCCCTCCCATCAGTCCGCCAGGAGTGGCATAGTTGAGGGCAAAGCCCGACACCGTTACTTTATATAGCCACGCGAAGCTGAACGGCATTTTGTCTTTTCCCTTGCCCCCCTGTCGGATTATCAGCAGCCACGACAATGTGTTTATTGCATAGAGTACGAGCCATATCCCCAATACTGCAAGGAACCAGTATCCGGCACGCTGCAATCCGTTCCACACCTCGGCATAGTCGAGTTGCGTAAGCATAATGATCAGTACGACGATGCCGAAGAGGAAGAACCCGTTTTGGTATTTCTTGCTCATTTCCGTTATTCGTTGTTCTCTGTAGTTTTAGCCTTCGGCACGGCAAAACGCACTTTTTCACTGTCGTCGCGGCGCTCATGATATAGTTTTTTGAGCGGATTGCCGAGCGGTTCATCGTATGCCTTGCGGTTACGGAAAATGTCGATAGCCTTATAAACGGCATTTCTGAAAGACGCCTCGTTAGCGATGCCTCGTCCGGCGATGTCGTATGCCGTGCCATGATCTGGCGATGTGCGCACGATAGGCAGTCCGGCAGTAATATTTACGCCTTCATCCCCCACGATGGTCTTAAATGGAGCCAACCCCTGGTCGTGATACATGGCGAGAACTCCGTCGAAGGCGTCATAAGAGCCGTGGCCGAAGAATCCGTCGGCAGCAAAAGGTCCGAAAGCATCAATACCCTCATCCGAGAGTTCCTGAATAGCTGGTTTTATGACTGTTTCCTCCTCCATACCTATTACTCCCCCGTCGCCGGCATGCGGATTGAGCGAGAGCACAGCAATTCTTGGCGAAGCCACATTGAAGTCGCGCCTTAGAGCTTCACTGAATATCCGCGCCTTCTCCATTATAGCCTCTTTTGTTATAGCCTGAGCCACCTGTGATATTGGCAGATGAGTGGTAACGAGAGCCACGCGCAGTGTTTCTCCGGCAAGGATCATGAGAGCCTGTTTTCCGTCGCCCACTTTATCCTGTATATATTCCGTATGTCCGCAGAAGTGGAATTCATCGCTCTGAATATCGTTTTTGTTTATCGGAGCCGTTACGAGCACGTCATACAGTCCCGCCTTATAGTCTTCCATAGCCCTGTCGAGAGCTTTCAGAGCAGCCATGCCGGCTTCCTTCGTAGGCTGCCCCATATCCACCTTCACTTCATCGTCGAAAGCGGCGAGCAGGTTCACCTTATCGTCTACAGCATCTTCCACATTATTTATAATAGTGAAATTTGCCTGTATTCCGAGGGCATTTCGATGGTATGCGGCAACTTTCGGTGAACCGTAGATTATCGGTGTGCACAATTCGAGCATTGCCGGCTCGGCAAAGGTTTTAAATATAACTTCGTATCCTATTCCGTTTGTATCGCCATGTGTTATGGCAACTCTTATTTTTCTGTTTTCCATTGTTTTGTTGTTTTTATTATTTAGTTGGGATGGGAGTAATGGGAGAAATGAGAGTTCTGGGAGTTCTGGGAGTTCTGGGAGAACTGGGAGAACTAAAGCATACTTTCATTCTTCATTCTTCAT
>DCBP01000036.1:5891-41283 GCA_002314055.1 Prevotella sp. UBA1104 | reverse complement strand
CTTCATTCTTCATTCTTCATTTCTCATTCTCTTAGTGCTCAGCAGTCCGCAGGCAGCCCAGATATCCTGTCCGCGACTTGCCCTTATCGTTGTGAACACGCCATGTTTCGTCAGATAGTCGCGGAAAGACTCCATTTTCTCGTCCGTCGCCCCATGCAGGTCCACATTCGGTATCTGATGGAAACGGATAAGATTTACGCGGCATTCCAGCCCTTCCACGAGTTTTACTATCTCCCGCGCATGGAGCATCGAGTCGTTGACGCCACCAAACACGATATATTCGAACGACAGTCGACGCTGATGCGTGAAGTCATACTGATGCATGAGTGCCACGACATCCTTTATCGACATTCCCTTTTCTGCCGGCATCAGCATGGCGCGCTGTTCCGGTATCGGCGAGTGCATGCTTATTGCCACATGACATTCGCTCTCATCAAGGAAGCGCTTGAGTTTGTTTTTTACTCCCACGCTGCTCACGGTTATTCTTTTCGGGCTCCATGCAAAACCGTAGTCGGCAGTCATGATACGTGTTACCTTCAGCACGTTGTCGAGATTGTCCATCGGCTCTCCCTGCCCCATGAAAACGATATTGGTAAGCTTTTCTCTCTCCGGCAGCGTATAAATCTGGTTAAGGATATCCGCTGCCGTAAGGTTTCCCTCGAACCCCTGCTTGCCAGTCTGACAGAACAGGCAGTTCATCTTGCAGCCTACCTGCGACGAGACGCAGAGCGTAGCGCGGTCGCCGTCGGGGATATATACCGTCTCGACGAATTTTCCGCTTGCCGTAGGGAAAAGGTATTTTATAGTTCCGTCTACCGACTTCTGGCAATCCAGCGGCTCCATACAGCCAACGGTGTATGTCTCCTTCATCTTCTCGCGGTTAGCCTTGGATATGTTTGTCATCTCGTCGATACTCCTTACCCCTTTGCCATACAGCCATTTTGCCATCTGCCCACCGGTAAAGGCGGGCATACCAAGTTGGCGTGCCGTTTCTTTCAGTTCATCAAGGGTTTGTCCCATCAAGGGTATTTTGTTTTCTGCCATTGTTTCTGCTATATTTTGCTTTAACTTTGCAAAAGTACAAAAAATTACTCACTTTACATTATAATATATAGGCAAAGTTTTAGGAATGAAAGAATTGGATAGCGGCTTCACCAAAGGTGCATGCACTTTGCACCTTTGGTGCAGTATAGATGCACCGACAACAAATGATAGCTTTGCTGATGGCTGAATGATGGCTAAATAGGCAAATAAGACCTTCACTACAGGTGTGAGGGATAAAGGTCTACCCTCACACTTACCCTCACACAGTCAACATACTGTTGTTCAGCGTATTATCACAGATATGTGAGGGTGTGAGGGTAAAAAGCTCAAAAAAATTTTTTCATAAAATTCCGATATAAAAAGGAGTAGAAGACTATATAAATAAGATGAATACGCCACCAGAGAAGGAATTAGTATTTTATACTTGTTTTATGCAATATTCAGTATCAATATGCCTCACGACATTACATATCTATTAAAAAAAACAGAAAACGGATAAGATTTGCAATTGAAATGAGTAACTTTGCATGCCGCAACAAAATATTACGGCAAAGGTTACAAATTATTTATAGACTTTATATTAAACAGATTTCAGCTGATGAACATTACATCACAGCATATTATCGACATCAACGGGGTGTCGAAAAGGTTCGGCGAGAAAACGGCTCTCGACGATATCAACCTTTATGTACGCAAGGGCGAATTCATGACAATACTCGGTCCGTCGGGATGCGGAAAGACTACCTTGCTCCGCTTGCTCGCCGGCTTTGAAACGGCAACGGAGGGAATAATCAAAATCAGCGGACAGGACATTACGGATACTCCGGCATACAGAAGACCGGTGAATACGGTGTTCCAGAAATACGCTCTCTTCCCACATCTGAACGTATTCGACAATATCGCCTTCGGACTGAAACTGAAGGGTACGCCCAAGGGTGAGACTATGAAGAAGGTGAAGGCGGCTCTTAAAACCGTAAATATGAGCGACTACGAATACCGCGACGTAAATTCGCTATCGGGCGGACAGCAGCAACGTATTGCTATCGCCAGGGCTATCGTTAACGAACCGGAGGTGTTGTTGCTCGACGAACCGCTGGCGGCTCTCGACCTGAAGATGCGCAAGGACATGCAGCTGGAACTGAAGGAAATGCACGAAAGACTGGGCATCACCTTCGTCTACGTTACTCACGACCAGGAGGAGGCTCTTACGCTGAGCGACACTATCGTGGTGATGAGCAACGGACGGATTCAGCAAATCGGAACGCCTACCGACATATACAATGAACCGGCGAATGCCTTCGTGGCTGACTTCATCGGCGAGAGTAATATTCTCGACGGAGTGATGGAACACGACTGTCTGGTGAGGGTTGCCGGAAAGGAGATTGAATGTGTCGACAAGGGGTTCAAAAAGGATGAGGATGTGGATGTGGTTATCCGTCCGGAGGATATCGAGATTTCAAGCAATACGGAGAACGCTCAGTTTATCGGAAAAGTTACTTCGTCTATCTTCAAGGGCGTTCACTACGAGATGCTTGCCGAAGCCGACGGCTTTGAATTCCTTATTCAAGACTACAACCGCTATGATGTTGGCGAGACAGTAGGAATGAGCGTGGTGCCCGACAATATCCATATCATGCACCGCGCTACGGAAAATGTATTCCACGCTGAAGTTAATGGCGACACGGTAACGTTCCTGGGATGCGAATACCCGATGAATGAGGAGATGAAGAATGTTGCAAGAAATGCCGGAAAGGGGATTATTGCAACGGTTCCGTGCTCTGCCGTGGAACTTACCGACAACGAGAAAGACGGCACGTTTACCGGCGACGTCAGCTTTATTCTCTACAAGGGCGACCACTATCATCTCACGGTGGACACGGACTGGGGCGAGAAACTCTATGTTGACACTCAGGATCAATGGGATCTTGGAGACCACGTGGGAATTATTATCAAGGATTTTGGATTAGGGAATAGAGATTAGATTAGGGATTAAGGATTAGATTAGGGATTAAGGATTATTGGTCTTATTGGGATTTATTTGTCCTATTTGTCTTATTTGTCCTATTTGTCCTATCAGTCCTATCATAAAAAAACAAAAAAATGAAATTTTTCTCTTCAAGGAAAAGCTGGACACTGCCCTACGTTATCTTCTCGGCATTTTTCGTCGTTCTGCCACTGCTGCTGGTCGTGGCATACGCCTTTACCGACGAGAACGGGGCTTTCTCGCTACAAAACTTCATAAAATTCTCACATCATACCGAGGATGTGAACACCTTTATATATTCTATAGGCATTGCCGCTCTGACTACAATAGCATGTATTCTGTTAGGATACCCGGCGGCTTATATCCTGGCTAAGAGTAAGGCGAGATATGCCAACACCGTTATCATGCTCTTTATCCTGCCTATGTGGGTGAACATCCTCGTGAGAACACTCGCCACGGTGGCATTATTCGACTTTGCCGACTTACAGCTCGGCGAGGGGGCTCTGCTGTTTGGCATGATATACAACTTCCTGCCGTTTATGGTCTACCCTATCTACAACACATTGCAGAAAATGGACCGCAGCTATATCGAGGCGGCTGAAGACCTGGGGGCATCGCCATGGCAGGTGTTCATAAAGACTATCCTGCCACTGAGCATGCCGGGAGTGGCAAGCGGAGTGCTTATGGTGTTTATGCCTACGATTTCTACTTTTGCCATCTCTGAATTGCTCACGATGAACAACATAAAACTCTTCGGTACTACTATCCAGGAGAATATCAACAACTCGATGTGGAACTACGGAGCTGCGCTCTCGCTAATTATGCTGCTGCTCATCGGAGCATCTACAATGTTTGCATCGGGAGACGACAACAATAACGAGAAAGGAGGTATACTGTGATGCGCTTACTGAAGAAGACTCTTTGCCAGGGATATCTGTGGCTGCTGTTGCTGCTGCTCTATTCGCCTATTATCATTATCATGATTTTCTCGTTTACTGAGGCTAAGGTGATGGGCAACTGGACGGGGTTCTCGCTTAAACTATACAAGAATCTATTTACTGCCGGTACCCACCACTCGCTGACGGATGCCCTGATTAATACTGTTTCCATTGCTCTCATCACGGCTACGGTAGCTACTCTGCTCGGTTCGCTGGCGGCTATAGGTATTTATAATCTGAAGAATCGCACGAAGAAGGCGGTGCTTTTCATGAACAATATTCCGATTCTTAACGGCGACATCATTATCGGTATTTCTCTGTTTCTGCTCTTCGTGTCGATGGGCATTAAACAGGGGTATCTCACTGTGGTCGTGGCTCATATCACCTTCTGTACGCCATACGTGGTACTGAGCGTATTGCCAAGACTGAAACAGATGAATCCTAACCTTTACGAAGCGGCGCTCGACCTCGGAGCTACACCGATGCAGGCGCTCCGCAAAGTTATCATGCCGGAGATTCTGCCGGGAATGATTGCGGGCTTCATGCTCTCCATAACGCTGTCTATCGACGATTTCGCCATCACTATATTCACTATCGGAAACGAAGGACTGGAGACACTGTCTACGTTTATATATGCCGACGCGAGGAAGGGTGGACTGACTCCGGAACTTAGACCGCTGTCGACTATCATTTTCGTTCTCGTATTGCTGTTGCTGATACTCATAAACAAGAAAGGAGGCAAGGGTAATGAAAAGAAATAAATGTTTGAACACGGCAATACTCCTCGTTGCCTTCATGGCTGTAATTTTTTCTTTCTCAGCCTGTCAGAAGAAGGAGGACAGAAAGGACGTGCTGAAAGTTTACAACTGGGGAGACTATATCGACGAGGACATGCTCGCAAAGTTCCCTGCATGGTATAAACAACAAACAGGCAGAAACATCAGAATTATATACCAGACGTTTGACATCAACGAGATTATGCTCACCAAAATTGAACGGGGACACGAGGACTTTGATGTGGTTTGTCCGTCGGAGTATATTATCGAACGAATGTTGCGCAAAGATATACTCTTGCCTATCGACACGTGTTTCGGAAAGACTCCTAATTATATCTGCAACGTTTCGCCATATATAACGAAACAGATTGACGCAACGAGCTGCAACGGACGAACGGCACACGACTATGCCGTGGCTTATATGTGGGGTACGGCTGGCATATTATATAATAAGGAGAAACTCACACAGGATGAAGCCAGAACGTGGGGCTCGCTATGGAACAAAAAATTCCGCAAGAAACTGCTGATGAAAGACTCTTATCGCGACAGCTATGGAACGGCTCTTATCTATGCCAAAAGGAATGAAATCAAGCAGGGGAAGACTTCGGTAAAGGAACTGATGAACGACTATTCGCCCGAAAATATCCATACCGTAGAGAATTACCTGAAGGCTCTGAAACCCAACATCGAAGGATGGGAGGCTGACTTCGGAAAGGAGACGATGACGAAGGGTAAGGCTTGGCTCAATATGACATGGAGCGGGGATGCCGTATGGGCTATAGAAGAGGCGGAAAAGGTTGGAGTGAAACTGGGATACGAGGTGCCACTCGAAGGTAGTAACGTATGGTTTGACGGATGGGTAATACCGAAATATGCCGGAAACCCTAAGGCTGCCGCATACTTCATTGACTATATGTGCCGCGGCGACGTGGCACTCGCCAATATGGAAACGACAGGGTATGTCAGTGCTGTGGCTTCTGACGAAATTTTCAACGCCATGAACGACTCCACGAAATATCCGGAAAAATCAGACTTGGGATATTTCTTCGGAAAGAAAGGCAAGAATGCTCATCTTAACCCTATCATGTATCCAGACAGCTGTATCGTTGCAAGGTGCGCAATGATTCATGATGCAGGGGAGCATACGCCGGAAGTGCTCGACATGTGGTCGAAGGTGAAAGGTGACAACCTTAACGGGGGTATCGTACTTCTGCTGCTTTGCGTCTTTATTGCTGTAACGGCATTCGTGGGATACCGCAAATACACTCGCCGGAAGCACCGCATGATGTCGAGAAGACACAGAAGAAAGCATATAATAAGAGTTAGACAATTCTAATTGTAAACATATTTATCTTCAACATAATAAGAATTTTATGCTATGCTAAATCTTAAATACATTTTCTCTGCTATACTCGGATTTACTACATTTAGCGAGACTATAGCACAGGAAAGCAAAACTGTAAAAATCAGAATTATTGAAACGAGTGATGTTCACGGCAGCTTCTTTCCATATAATTTTATTGAAAGGAAGGAGGCTAAAGGGTCTATGGCGAGAGTTAGCTCTTATGTCAACAGTCTGCGCAAGGAATACGGCAAGAATCTTATACTGCTTGACAATGGCGACATCCTTCAGGGACAGCCTACGTGCTACTATTATAATTATGTGGCCACTGACAAGCAGAATATCGTATCTAAGATTCTTAACTATATGAAATACGATGCTGCAACTTTCGGTAACCATGACATTGAACCGGGGCACGCCGTTTACGACAAATGGGTGAAGGAAATGAACTGTCCGGTACTGGGAGCCAACGTTGTCAGCAATGCCACGGGAAAGCCATACACTAAACCGTATGCCGTGTTCGAAAGAGACGGAGTTAAGGTTGCAGTCCTCGGCATGCTCACTCCGGCTATCCCTAATTGGCTGGAAGAGAAGCTATGGAGCGGTATGCATTTTGAAGACATTAACCTGTCGGCAAAGAAATGGGTGAAGTATATCAGGGAAAATGAAAAGCCGGACGTTATCGTAGGATTGTTCCACAGTGGATGGGACGGCGGTATCGCAACTCCTGAATATCATGAGGATGCGGCACGCTCCACAGCTACTGGCGTTGACGGATTTGACGTTATATTCTTCGGACACGACCATAGGGCCCGCAAGGCTGAGATGAAAGCCCCTAACGGGAATACAGTGTTGTGTCTTGACCCTTCATGCAATGCCGTGAATGTTGCTGATGCTGAGATTACGGTTACGATAAAGGACGGAAAGGTTACAGGAAAGGCGGTATCGGGAGAAGTAAAGGACATCACCGCCGAACCTATTGACGAGGCTTTCGTTAGCCATTTTTCCGACGATATAAATGAGGTCAAGCAATATGTTGACCAAAAGATTGGAGATATCGGAGAAACGATGTACACAAAAGACAGTTTCTTCGGCAGTTCGCCTTTTATCGACCTTATCCATAATCTACAGCTCGACATAACAAAGGCTGACGTTTCGTTTAACGCCCCGCTACAGTTTAATGCCGTTATCAAGGAGGGTCCTATATTGATGAGCGACATGTTTAAACTGTATAAATACGAGAACAAGCTTTGCGTATTGCGGATGACGGGCGAGGAGATTCGCCGGCACCTGGAGATGAGCTACGACCTCTGGGTTAACACTATGAAAACGAAAGATGACCATATCATGCTGCTCGACAAGAGAAATTCTACGGATATGCAGAAGTTCGGTTTCAAGAACATGACGTTCAACTTCGACTCTGCTGCTGGTATCGACTATGTCGTTGATGTTACGAAACCTGACGGGGAGAAGGTTAAGATTCTGCGAATGACGAACGGTGAGAAATTCGACCCGAAGAAATGGTATCGGGTGGCAATGAACAGCTACCGCGCCAACGGCGGTGGAGAGTTGCTTACTAAAGGCGCCGGCATTCCTGCAAATGAACTAACGAAGAGAAAGGTTTTCGAGAGCGACCTTGACTTGCGGCATTATCTGGCTGAAGAGATTAAGAAACGCGGCAAGATTATGCCTAAGGCTAACAATAACTGGCGTTTCGTTCCGGAGAAATGGACAAAAGGAGCTATTGACAACGACCGCAAGCTACTTTTCGGAGAATAATCATCATACCTAATATGCCTATAATAAAAAAACAATGAAAAAACTATATTTCGTCTTCTGTAAAGGAGACATCATGCTTGAGAAACTGCCAAACGGAACATACACCATACCTTTTGAAGAGGAACCGCCAACAGAAGTAAAGCCTTGGACAAACATCATGAACGTTAGTCCTCTTGACGATAAGGAAGTAAGGACATACAGGATAGACAGTCCGGTAACAGACAACGAAAGATTTGAAATGTGCAGCCTGCGACCAAGCTACTATAAGCTGTCGAGAGAACTTTATCTTAAAGCCGGGAAATGCGAGGAACTCCTCTACTGGGACCAGAACACCAAGTTCTGCGGCGTATGCGGAGCACCGATGAAAATGCACACCGATATCAGCAAGCGTTGCACGGAATGCGGAAAGGAAGTGTGGCCACAGCTCGCTACGGCAATCATCGTCCTTATCCATCGAGGTGATGAGGTGCTGTTAGTTCATGCACGCAACTTTAAAAGTAATTTCATGGGACTGGTTGCTGGATTTGTGGAGACAGGCGAAACGCTTGAAGAGGCTGTTCACCGCGAGGTTATGGAAGAGACTCATCTGAAGATAACGAATCTCAGATACTTCGGAAGTCAGCCATGGCCTTATCCTTGCGGACTTATGGTCGGGTTTAACGCCGACTATGTTAGTGGAGAGATTAAGCTGCAAAAGGAAGAACTGGCACGCGGAGCATGGTTCAGAAAAGACAACCTGCCGCAGATTCCCGAAAAACTGAGCATCGCACGCAAGCTTATTGACGCTTGGCTCGACGAAGGGGAATAAGCGGCAGACTGTGTTCAAAAAAATCTAACTGCAATATTTATCTGAGAGTCTATTTAGAATGTCATTCTTATCATAAACCTGACTCCATTCTTATGGACTCCAGGATATAGATAATTCAGGCGGCGGACGTACTCTACATGAACAATCTTGAAGATATTATGTATGCCCGCCGCCAATTCCATATACGGACGGTTCTTGTCCATCACATGACAGCCGTCGGGGAAATTCATCAACACATTGTCGTTGGCATTTTCGGCAAGCGTAGGATTGTTCTTGTCGGTCAACGTTCCCCAAAGACACTTGAAGGCTATATACTCACGCCACTTCAACTTCTTCAGCAATGGTATGCGGTTGAATATTTTTCCGTTCAAGTCCCACGACACATCAAGACTCGCAAAACGGTCGTTGAGGAATTCCATATTGTCGATGAGTTGGAACGTCTGGTCCTGTATTATGTATGAAAGGTTCGTAGCCGGGAAACAGAGCAGCGGGAACGGCACCTTATTCCACTGTATGCCGCCACGCAGGTAACTGTCTATCTTTCCCCAGCTGTTAAGCCAAAACCTTTTATATATACTTGCCTCGGTATAGTTGTAGCTATAGTCGCCACCCAAGATTCCCTTGAAGCCCATAGTATGACTTATCGTATATACTGGAGCATCGAAATTCATCTTCAGACGGCGCTGCTTGGTATTGATAAAGGTTTCGCCTGGTGCGAAACGCAGTTCGGCGCGCAACTCCGTAGTACGGAACGAACGCGACAAGGCTCGCAATGAGGCATCGTCTACATTTGTCGATGACGAATACAAATTGGTATAGTCGCGCATCGGCAGGAAATACAATTCGCCGCAAGCCCGGTTTTCTTCCAGTTTCGTCGCTATTGTAGTCTTAAAGCCCCAGTCTTCCTCTCGTTCAAACGAGAGTTCCTGGCGATTATAGAACATCATTTTCTCTACTTTTGTCCATTTCAGAGCAGTAAACACATTATCCTTGTCTGTATGCATAAACTTGTCTGATGGTGAGCAGACATCGTATGTAGAGCTGAAAGTAAGTGTGCGCTTCGGGAATTCCCTCGGCAAATACTCCTTCTTGTTAAAGGAATATGTAACCTCACCCTTGTAATAATTCTTATGGCTGCCCCATCCATGGGCGTAATATCCACTAAAGAACCAATGAGGATTAAGTTTTGCTGTTGTCTGTCCTGAGATTCGGGTGCGGAAGCCGTCAATGCTGTTACTTGTGAACATGGTGTTAATCGGACCTAAATCGAATTTGCTCGGATTACCGGTCTCTACAAAGTTCTCGATAAATGCCTTCAGTCCGAAAATCACATATTTGAAGCCCTTTATCTGTTCAAGGTTATGAACGAATGCACTCATATCACTTTCGCCCTTAGTAAGCTTCACCTGGCGATACTTGTCCCAAAAGGCTTCGTCGCGCATCATGGCATCAGCTTCTTTCACTTCTTTTGCCTTACCCTTGAAGAGCTGGCGTGGCAATTCATCGAAAGCATAGTCTGACAAGCGTGTGTTTCTTATCACGACGGCTTTACTGAGAAAGCTTGCAACTTTCATCTCTGCTATCATATCATCGCGAGTCAATACCCATGTATTGTCTTGCAAACGCGAAAACTCCTGTATTACTTTCAGGTCTTCTACAAAATTTACATCACTGCGCTTCGGGATTGACAAATCGCAGCGTTTTACCTGATACGACGAATCTGCCAGGACATACAAGTCGCCCTGGAAACCGAAATCCTGCTGATTGTTTGGCATGAAGCGCAAATGGATACACTTGTCCTTGTCAATATCAAGCGTATCTGTAATATAATAGCGATAGAAGCCGATAGCATCCTTTCCTATTGGAGAGGTGAACGGATACTGAAGAAGACGTATCTGGTCGTCATAGATATTCACGTCGGTAAATACATCCTTCATCGCTGTAGTCAGGATATCTCCGGTTTGAAACAGGTCGTTTACTCCTGACGAATTTTGTCCCTTTACAATATTCTTCTCTGCCTTCGGGTGCTTCCGGTAAATACTTTGTGTAACGGTCTCGTCAACGGAAATAGGAAGAATGAGTTTCCCGTTATACTCGCATCTCTCGACCTGGTCTTTGAGCCACGGTTTCTTTTTCAGTTTCGGCGATTCCAGTTTTTCTTGCGTTATATCGTTCAGAGCCAACGTAAGCTTCTGGTATTTGCAATACTGATAGAAATCACGGTTGCTGAGGTCTGTAAGTTTCTTGTTTTCTATGACCTTACGCATCAGTTCTACAGCCGGGTTGTTTTTCCTCGAATACCTGTGCTTGCGCGACTTTACAACTACGTTTCCAAGTAATTTACTGTCTTGTTTAAGACGCACATTGTATGTATTCTTGATTTTTGAATTTACGAGCACTGTTTGGGAAACGTATCCCACTGCACTGAATGTCAACTGCCAGCCGTCATGCCGACTGATTTGATACTTGCCGTCTATTCCCGAGGCTACTGCTACTCCATGTCCTTTATATATAGCACTTGCATAAGGAATGCTGTCGCCTGTCTCTGCATCAATTATATACCCTCTTATCTGAGCCTCCAACGCATGGGGCATTATGGCAAGAAGCAATAATAATAACGTTATTCTGAAAACTCTCAATTTACTTTAATATTTATTGATATAATATATCTGCCTTTTCTCTGTCCTATTCTTATCGGCAGACTCTATAATGAATGAAAAACATGCTAATTAACTAAGTTGCGCCAGATGCAAACCAGACTTGAAACCATTGTCCGCTTCACATCTGACACAGCTTATATATAATAAGGTGTATCGGCATATATAATATGTATAACATTTATATTATGCCCAATGGAGAACAACTATCAGTCAATCTCCTCGTCTGCCTCATATCCGCCCATCTCACGAATGGCGTTTTTGAGCATTGTATACTGCTGGTACAGATTGTTGACTGCTTCCTCTCCCTTTGTATAGTCATGCATCGGACTCTTCAGGAAGAAGCTCAAGAAGCGCTGTGTTCCGTATCTTCCGGCTCTTGCAGCAAGATCGCTCAACAGACACAGGTCGAGCAACAATGGAGCAGCAAGTATCGAATCACGACACAGGAAGTTTATCTTTATTTGCATCGGATATCCCATCCAACCAAAGATGTCGATATTATCCCAACCTTCCTTATTATCGTTGCGTGGCGGATAATAGTTTATGCGCACTTTATGATAGTATTGGGTATCCTCGTCATTGCCATGTCCGTAAAGATCTGGTTGAACATCCGGTTTCAAGATTGTCTCAAGCGTTGACAGCTTACTAACCTCTTTTGTATGGAAATTGGCTGGTTCATCCAATACCAGTCCATCACGGTTGCCGAGAATGTTGGTAGAGAACCATCCGCTAAGTCCGAGACAACGTGTACCGATGATTGGGGCAAAGCCACTCTTCACCAAAGTCTGTCCTGTCTTAAAATCCTTGCCTGCAATCGGCATTTTTGTTTTCTCTGCAAGCTCCCACATAGCCGGGATATCTACAGTAGTGTTCGGTGCTCCCATAATGAACGGCGCTCCTTCTTTAAGGGCTGCATAGACATAACACATTGATGGAGCAATATGCTCACGGTCGTCTGCCTTCATGGCTTTTTCCAGGTCTTCCAGTCTGTAGTGCACGCTTTCGTCTACCGGTACGTAAATCTCTGTTGACGCAGCCCAGATAACAACAATTCTGGAACATCCGTGCTCAGCCTTGAAGTTTCTTATGTCTTCGCGCAAAGCCTCGACCATATCCCAACGTGTCTTGCAGTCTTTTACGTTGTCTCCGTCCAGGCGCTTTGCATAGTTCTTGTCGAAAGCTGCCTTCATCGGCTTTATCTTTTCCAACTCGTCCTTCACCGGGTCTATGTCCTTCTCCTTCAGTACTTCGGCATACATTGCAGCCTGATAAGCATTCTGCGGATATACGTCCCATGTACCGAACACGATATCGTCTAAAGATGCCAAAGGAACGATATCCTTATAATGAAGATACTTCTTGTCAGCGCCTCTTCCAACACGTATTTTATCGTATTGGGTCATTGAGCCAACAGGTTTTGTCAATCCGCGACGTGTCATGAGAACACCAGTCATAAATGTTGTGGCAACAGCACCATTGCCGACAATCATTATTCCTAATTTACCCTCTGCGGGTTTCACTTTTGTTTGCATTAGATCTTTTTTTAAATATTGTGATTTTTACTCTCTCGCTGCAAATTTATATATTTTGTCAAAAACAAATTACAAAACTATTGTATTAAATAAAGTTTTTAGCATAAAATAGGAAATAAATAATACTTTTTGAGAAAAAAGAGCACCTACCTTATATACTACATTAAGGAAAAAAGGAGAAAAGCCACACAAAGAGCTGTAAACCAACAAACTCCAAGTGTGGCTGTATAAATCATTTACATAACAACTCTACAATTCTATTTCTTCGTATTCCATACCATAAACATCGGCAACTGCCTTGAATACTACCTTGCCATTAACGATATTCAGTCCTTTATACAATGCCGGATCTTCTTTGCACGCTTTTCTCCACCCCTTGTCGGCAAGAGCAACGGCATATTTCAATGTTGCATTTGTCAATGCCAGCGTTGAAGTGTGAGGCACAGCACCTGGAATATTGGCAACAGCATAATGTAGTATTCCGTCTACCATATATACTGGATCTGAATGTGTTGTAGGATGAGAAGTTTCAAAGCAACCGCCCTGGTCTATCGCCACATCCACGAGTACTGTTCCCGGTTGCATTATTTTCAGCATATCGCGTGTTATCAGATGCGGAGCCTTGTCGCCAGGAACGAGTACACTGCCTATAACGATATCTGTATCAGGCAGCTGTTCGCGGATATTATGTTCCGTAGAATACAGCGTATGCACATTTATCGGCAATTCCATTTCCAGCTGTCGCAACCTTGGCAAGGAAATATCCGTAATCCAAACATCCGCACCGAGTCCTGCAGCCATTCGCGCTGCAGCTTCCCCCACGGTTCCTCCGCCAAGCACAAGGACTTTAGCGCGGTCTACTCCCGGTACACCACTTATCAGCTTTCCAAGTCCGCCTTTTGTTTTCTGCAAATAATAAGCCCCGTTAATCGTTGCCATACGCCCTGCTACCTCGCTCATAGGAATCAGCAGTGGCAAGCGGTGGTCGGTAGTCTCAACGGTTTCATACGCCAGACAAACAGCACCACTGTTTATCATGGCATCTGTAAGCTCTCTATCGCATGCAAAATGGAAATAAGTAAACACAAGCTGGTCTTTGCGTATCAGTTTGTATTCCGGTTTTATCGGCTCCTTGACTTTAACAATCATCTCTGCCTCGCGGTAAACAGCCTCGATATCTGGTAGTATCTCCGCTCCAGCCTTGACATACATTTCATCACTGAAACCGCTATTCTCACCAGCCGTATGCTGAACTACAACTGAATGTCCATGACGCACTAACTCTGCTACTCCGGCAGGTGTCATACCAACTCTGTTCTCATTGTTCTTGATTTCTTTTGGAATTCCGATTTTCATAATAAAAATGTTTAAAAGGTTACACATCGATTTTCCGGTTGTAAATTTAGAAAAAAAACAGAAACGGTGGTTCCTATTTTGACTTTTTTTTCAAACATGTATTATTTTTTCTGATTTTCCATAAAGAAATAATTTTTTTCCTATATCTTTGCAGTTAGTATGGCTTTATTCTTAATAAGACAGAAAAGCATATCTACAATTATAAAAACTCCATATAAAAACGAACCTGCTATGGAAAAGAAAAAGAATTTCATATATTTCATACTTAGTATTGTTTTTATTGTATCGACAATATTTATCACATATAATTGTTCTGACAAAAAACATGTGTATACAATTGCCGTTTCACAATGTTCGGATGATGCATGGCGCACGAAACTAAACGACGAGATTAAGATGATGGACTACATCAACGATTCTATTAATGTGATAATAAAAAGTGCAAATAACAACAGTAATACCCAAATAGAACAAATCGACAGCTTTATAAAAATGGGAGTCGATCTGCTTATCATTTCTCCAAACCAGGTGAACGTTGTAGACCCAGCTGTAATAAAAGCATACAATAGCGGAATTCCCGTTATACTATACGACAGAAAGATAAAGTCTGACAAATACAGTGCTTTCATCGGCAGCAACAACTACAAAATGGGATACGACCTCGGTACTTATATTGCCAATGAACTTCACGGGAAGGGTAATGTTGCAGAAGTCATGGGACTTAAGGATTCTTCTCCGGCTATCGAAAGACATAAAGGTTTTAAGGCTGCCATGAATAAATTTCCTGATGTCAATATCGTTACTGAAGAATTTGGCAATTGGGAACTGACAAGCGGTCAGCAAGCTATGGATAGAATATTGACTAAGACAAAGGATATCGACTATGTCTTTGCACACAACGACAGAATGGCATACGGAGCATACCTTGCTGCTAAAAAGCTTTATCCAAACAACAAAATAAAATTTACCGGTATCGACGGACTTTCTGGTAAAGGACAAGGCATCGAACTTGTTTGCGATGGAATTTTGGACGCATCGTATATGAACCCTACAAGTGGGGACGAGGTGATAAAACTCGCTATGAAAATTCTTAAAGGTGAGAAATACGACAAGAACAATAATCTTGCCACTACTATTATAACCAAAGCGAATGCAGAACTGACACTTATGGCTGCAAAGAATGCAGCCAGACAAAGGGGTATCCTGGAAGACTTGCACAAACAGGTGAGCAAATACGAGAGCCACTATGAAACACAGACTCTGTTTCTGTGGCTACTCGGTATATTCCTGCTTTCAGTAATTATTGCATCCATGTTCCTCTACAAGAACTATCATGCAAAGAATATCCTTTCTATGCAACTGAAAAGCAAAAATGACGAACTGGAACGGCTCAATGGAGAAGTGATAAGTCTTACTCAATCAAGAATAGAATTTTTCACTAACGTCAGTCATGAACTGAGAACCCCTCTTACGCTCATTATAGACCCGCTTGAAAGAATTATTGCAGACAAGAATATCAGCAAACCTACTATGGCATTGCTGAAAACATTGCAGCGCAGTGCCTTTACAATGAAACGACTCGTTGACGATATTATGGACTTCAGAAAAATTCAAAGCGGAAATATGAAACTGAAGCCGTCGACTTTTAAAATCAAAGAGGAATTAAGCAAATGGATTGACGCCTTTTACCCTTCTGCAGAAGCTAAGAAGGTTTCTCTCGTTCTCAACATGGACGAATTCAAACACGACACCATTACTGCCGACGAAGACAAGATTAACAGGATTGTGTTTAATTTTGTAAGCAATGCAATAAAATATACAGATGAAGGAGGTATCATCACTGTTTCTCTAAAAGATGCTCCTAATGATTGTATTCAACTTATTGTTAGCGATACAGGGAAAGGACTGTCGGAAGAGGAACAGAAAAAGGTTTTCGACAGATTTTATCAGGCAAACAACTCTAATGGCGGAACAGGTATAGGTCTTGCCATCGTAAAAGCTTATGCTGAATTGCACAACGGCAATGCCTTCGTGAAAAGCCAGAAAGGAAAGGGGGCAGACTTTGGCATCATTATACCACGTACCCAAAAGGACATGACAGATGAAACGACGGATAAGAAACAGAACGAATTTCATTTGATCGACAAAGAACCTAAATTGCCTGCCAAGAATGAAAGCAACAGTTATGCCACACAAAGGATTATCAACGACAATGGCAAACCGACGCTCCTGATTATTGACGACAACAATGACATCAGAGAATATATCAAGGAGATTTTCAACGATGGATATACTGTATTTGAAGCTGCCGACGGAAAGGAAGGACTTGATATCGCACTGAAAATTGTTCCTGACATTGTTATTTGCGATGTAATGATGCCTGTAATGAACGGTATCGAATTCTGTACGGAACTTAAAAGCAAAACTGCAATTTGCCACATACCGGTAATACTTCTAACTGCGAAAAGTTTGAACGAGCAGAAAATTGAAGGCTATGAGCATGGGGCAGATTCTTATATTACAAAACCTTTTAGCAGTAAAATTCTAAAGGCGAGAGTGGAAAATCTTCTTAATAGCAGAAGGAAATTGGAGAATGTATTTAAAGAAAACAATGTAGGCAACGAGGCTGATAAAGACAGCAAACCGGACAACATGGACAAAGACTTTATCAGTATTTTGAAGACAACTATACAAAAAAATATAGGAAACATAGAATATAACGTTGAAGACCTTAGCAACGACATGGGACTCAGCCGAGTGCAACTGTACAGAAAGGTAAAGGCAATAACCGGAGTATCTGTAGTCGACTTGATGCGCAAGGCAAGACTGCAACGGGGTATGCAACTTCTGGCAGACTCCGACAAAAGCATATCTGAAATTGCATACGAGGTTGGCTTTTCTTCACCGTCATATTTTACAAAATGTTTCAAAGACGAATACAACAAACTTCCCGGTGATATAAGAAACAAACAATAACAAAAGGGGAATACAAGTCAAATAAGGACACAAATTAATTACGAATAATAGCACAAATCGTTCAAATAATGACAAAATCACTATTATGAACGATTTTTTTTATTCTATGAACTATATTTTACACCAGCTTTAGGATTATCACAATATCTTTGCACTCGAAATATTGTAGATATGCTCTCTTAGCAATCTGCGAAGACGTTAAGAGAAAAAGTCGGCTCATCGATTACACATCATTAGTATGTTGTGAAAAATGACGATACGCATGCAACCAAGTAAACGTACCCAGTTTTAATTTTAGTTTTACAGCATTGCGCATTTGTTTAACAAATATCGGTGAGCCGTTCTTTTAAAAAGATTCATCAGCCATCATGGCATCAAGATAAAGATATTAGAATAGGTATTCAGAAAAGGTAATTAAAAGGTAAGAAGATTCATTTAGGTAAAGTAATAGTTAATGACTGAAGATATTCAATAGGTAAAAAAACTTCAGTAAGACCGGTTCTTTTTAAGCAATACAGCTTATAAAGAATCGGTTATTTTTTTATTCCGGATATTTTCACTAATTTCGCAGCACAATGACAGACATACGTATAAGACAAAATTAAAAACAAAGAAAAAATGAAAAAAATCAAGACTTTTGCCATATTGCTGACATTGGCAATTCTATCCTCATGCCTCGCAGGAAATAACAAACCTAAGGGACAACTTATCGGCGGAATAAAAGGAACCGAAGAAAAAGCAACGCAACTTCAGGAAGAAACATACAAACAAGAAAACGATGCTGGCAGCAGTCTGGAAATTCCAGCCCCTCTTACAAATGGAAAAGAACAGATTCTGAAACGCGAAGGATATACAGTGTCATATAATGCAGACACGAAACTTCCCAACTGGGTGGCATGGCATCTTACCGCCAATCGCTGCCAAGGTAATGCTAAAAGGAAACAAAAAGCATTTCATGAAGACGAAGATGTGCCAACACCAAGAGCTACGGACTGGGACTACTACAGCTCCGGCTACGACAGAGGACACATGTGTCCTGCCGGCGACAACAAATGGAGCGAAAAAGCTATGATGCAATCATTCCTGTTCACAAATATTTGTCCGCAAGCCCCAGGTCTGAACCGCGGCGACTGGAACGAGATGGAGAACCAGTGCCGGAAATGGGCAAAGGAATACGGTGATGTATATATCGTATGCGGTCCGATACTATATAAAGGCAAACACAAGACAATAGGAAAAGACAAGGTCGTAGTACCGGAAGCCTTCTTCAAAGTGGTATTGTGCATGAAAGACGAACCTAAAGCTATTGGCTTTATATACAAGAATGCAGATGGAAACCGCCCCAAAGGAGACTACGTGAACTCCGTAGACCAGGTGGAAAGGATTACAGGCATCGACTTCTTCCCTGCCCTACCCGACAAAACGGAGAATAAAATAGAAGCAAGTGCAAATGCATCCGACTGGGGGATCTAAAAGTTTTACTCTAACTGAGCAAGGATTTGCCACACAACTGTGAGGGTAGTTAAAACATATTAATTTAAAAGAATAAACTTGCACAGATAAGGAATAAATGCGTAAATTTGCACATTATTATATATATAATGCCCGTAATGGGCAACTAATATTAATAAAGAAAGGCTGAAAAGCGTGAAAATAAAAGAAGTGGTTAGTGCCCTTGAACGTTTCGCGCCCCTGCCCCTACAAGAAGGCTTCGATAATGCCGGCTTGCAGGTTGGATTGACAGAGGCGGAAGTATCAGGGGCATTGTTGTGTCTTGACGTGACCGAGGATATCGTAGACGAGGCAATAGAAAAAGGGTGTAACCTCATAGTTTCACACCACCCGCTGATATTCCATCCTCTAAAAAGAATACTCGGCGAGAATGATGTGCAACGAACTGTGGCTAAGGCTATTAAAAACGACATCACCATATTGTCCATGCATACTAATATGGATAATGCAAAGGGTGGTGTCAACTTTAAAATCGCAGAGAAAATGGGACTTTCTCATGTTTCGTTCTTTGCAGAGAAACAGGTCGACGACATCAAGTGCGGAAGCGGGACCATAGGAGAATTCATCGAACCTATGGCTGCCGACGACTTCGTTATAATGCTCAAAAAAACTTTCGAAGTGGAATGTGTACAATGCAATCAGCTACTGCGCCGCCCAATACGTAAAGTGGCAATATGCGGAGGAGCAGGCTCGTTTCTACTGCCGGATGCCATCAAGCTCGGAGCCGACGCTTTCGTTACTGGCGAGATGCACTACCACGAGTATTTCTCGCATGAACAGGAAATACAGATTACTGTAATAGGCCATTATCAAAGCGAACAATTCACAAAAGAAATATTTAAATCAATAATCGAGGAAGAGTGCCCTGGAGTAAAGACAATACTTTCAGGTATCAACACGAATCCTATAATCTATTTGTAACAATAATATGGCAAAAAAAGATCCAACAGACTTGTCAGTTGAAGAGAAACTGAAGACTCTCTACCAGTTGCAGACCACTTTGTCGGCTATCGACGAGAAGAAAGCACTGAGAGGCGAACTTCCTCTTGAGGTACAAGACCTGGAAGACGAAATCGCCGGACTCAACACTCGTGTAGAGAAGATTAAGGGCGAGATTGAAGACTTCCAGCAGGCTGTAGCCCAAAAGAAAGCAGAAATCAACGAGGCACAGGCAAGCGTGGAGCGCTACAAGAAGCAGCTCGACGATGTTAAGAACAACCGCGAGTATGACACTCTGAGCAAGGAAATCGAATTCCAAACTCTGGAAATAGAACTCTGCAACAAAAAAATACGCGAGGCTGCAACAAAAATTGACGAGCGCCAGCATGACTTGAAACATACCGAGGAGCTTATCGCCGACCGTAACCAGGCTCTCGAAGAAAAGAAGAATGAGCTCGACGAAATCGTTGAGGAGACAAGAGCCGAAGAGGAAAGACTCAAGGAAAAAGCTAAAGACCTGGAGGTAAAAATCGAACCGCGTCTGCTCGCAAGCTTTAAGCGTATCCGCAAGAACGCACGCAACGGACTCGGTATTGTATACGTACAGCGTGATGCCTGCGGCGGTTGCTTCAACAAGATTCCGCCACAGCGACAGCTTGACATCAAGATGCACAAAAAGATTATCGTATGCGAATATTGCGGACGAATTATGATCGACCCAGAGCTGGCTGGAGTTAAGACAGCAGCACCGGTTGAAGAAAAGCCAAAGCGCAAGCGCACTATCAGAAAAACCCGCTCTACAAAGACCGGTGAACTGAAAGGCGTTCCTGAAGACAGACTTTCATAACATACATGATACCGGAGCAAGATGGGAATGTCCCGTTGCTCCGGTATTAATCCACAATCAAACACATTATAATAAAGTAACCTAACTAATAAATATAACTAACTTATGAACAATATCAAGACAAAAGCGCCTAACTATACGTTTGCGCTAATAGTGATGTTTGCCGTACTTTTCCTAATCGGATTCATTACGACAATGAACAATTCTATGATTGAATTCTGCAAACAGGCATTTAATCTAAAAGACTCTCAAGGACAGCTCGTAAACACCGCATTCTACGGGGCTTACGCTCTCTCAATCCCATTCGGACTGATGATGAACAAGATTGGCTACAAGAAGACTCTTCTTCTCGGACTTGCCATCGTAGGCATCGGTTTCATTATCAACTATTTAGGAATATCTTCACTGCTCGGTATGGAGACATCGGTTATTTACTCCGTGTTCCTCGGCAGCATGTTTATCGTAGCACTAGGAATCGTGATGCTACAGCTCGTGGCTAATCCATACGTCATGGTGCTCGGTTCTCCTGAAAAGGGCGCATTCCGCATGACTCTTGCCAATGCCTTGAACTCAGCAGCTACCACCGTAGCTCCAGTATTCATCACATACGTAATAATAGCCGGAAAAGCTCCAACCCCCGATGCCGTTCCTACTCCATATCTCGGACTCGGAATCTTTACTCTCATCCTCTGTGCTATACTGTTCTTCATGAAATTGCCTAACATCAACGAGGCAGAACAAGCAGAAGAAGCAAGTGGCGAGCACAAGGAATACAAGAGTAGCGTTTTCAAGTATTCTCACGTATGGCTCGGAATGCTCGGAATATTCTTCTATATGGGTATCGAGCTCGGAGTTCCATCGATGTTGCCTGCCTATTTCAAAAGCAACCCGTCGTTGCTTGAATATGGTACGGCTACTGAATTCCTCTCATACTATTGGGGAGGAATGATGATCGGTCGTTTTGCAGGAGCCGTTATCCTCAACAAGTTCAAGCCACGCCACATTCTTTCTGTATGCCTTATCTGCGGTGCTATCTGTGTGGCTACATCATTCGTGCTCAGCGGCATAGCATCTGTATATGCAATGCTTGCAGCCGGACTGTTCCACTCCGTAATGTGGCCATTGGTATTCAACCTCGGTCTGCAGGAGCTCGGTCCTCACACAAAGGCTGCATCCGGCATTATCAATCTCGGCGTCGTAGGTGGTGCTACACTTCCACTCGTCATGGGAGCAATTGTAGACAACCCGGCTTTGGGTGTTGGTTATGCTATAGCATTGATGTTCCTATATTATATATATGTATTCTGGTTCTGCAACTTCGGCAGCAAGATAGGACTCAAGAAATAAATCAGAAACTTCGGTTACAATATAGTCAACTGGATGAAAATTGGGAAAAAACAATTTTCATCCAGTTTTTTTGTTTTTCCATATTGCATTTAAACAAGCTTTCTTCGTCTTTTCCACTTATTTTCCGTAAGTTTGCAAAAAGAAACAAAACATACTCATTATGATAATAAAAACAGACTGCTTCATTCCTTGTACGGATTTTGAAGCAATTGAGCCCACACTGAAGCAAATGCGCGAATGTAGGGCTGTGAAACATATAAACCTTCTCGTGTCTGAAGACTTTGCCAAAAACAATACGGCACCGGAAGGATGCACTCTTATCGTTGTTGACAATATCATGTCGTCATCGGCCATAATTAGCATTGCAGATAATATCGACTGCGACTATGCTCTGCTTTATACCAAGACGACACCGCTGACTATCGGACTGTATGCCATAAGGAGGATGCTACGAGTGGCTGTTGAAACTAATGCGGAAATGGTATACAGCGACCACTACTCTGTGGGAAATGGAAAGACCGAGCAGCACCCCGTAATTGACTATCAGACTGGAAGCTTGCGCGACGACTTCGACTTCGGTAGCGTCATACTTCTAAAAACTGACAGCATTCGCGAATATGCAGAAACAGCTGCCAACAAGGAATACAAATATGCCGGTTTCTACGATCTGCGTCTTTTCCTAAGCCGTAAAGGCAGCATCTTCCACATCAACGAATTTTTGTATACCGAGGAAGAAAGCGACACACGAACAAGCGGCGAGAAACAATTCGACTATGTTAATCCACGCAACCGCGAGGTACAAATAGAAATGGAAAATGCCGTAACGAACCACCTTAAACAAATCGGGGCGTTTATCGATACGGCTTACTATGAGACGCCGGACTTTAAAGAACAGGCATTCGACTACGAGGCATCTGTAATCATACCTGTAAGGAACAGGGAAAAGACTATCTGTGATGCCGTTGACAGTGCACTTTCACAAAAGACGAAATTCAAATTTAATGTCATCGTTGTAGACAACCATTCTACTGACAACACTACTCGCCTTCTTGAAGAATATACACAAAAAGAAAAGAAAAACTCAAGACACAGACTTATCCACATAAAACCGGAGCGAACGGATCTCGGTATTGGCGGATGCTGGAATGTAGCTGTAAACGACAGCCACTGCGGACGTTTTGCCGTACAGCTCGACAGCGACGACCTCTACTCATCGCCTAACACGCTGCAGACCATCGTTGACGAATTCCATAAGCAACAGGCTGCAATGATCATCGGCAGCTACCGCATGTGCGACTTTGATCTGAACACTCTTCCGCCAGGACTCATTAACCATGCTGAATGGACTGACGAGAACGGATGCAACAATGCCTTGCGCATAAACGGACTTGGAGCACCAAGGGCTTTCTTCACTCCATTGCTCCGCCAACTACAGTTTCCAAACACGAGCTACGGCGAGGACTATGCCATGGCTCTCGCCTTCTGCCGTAGATATAAAATCGGAAGAATATTCACAGAGCTATACCTGTGCCGCCGCTGGGGCGGAAACAGCGATGCGGCTTTGAGCATCGAGAAGGTTAATGCCAACAATCTTTATAAAGACCGTCTGCGCTCCATAGAGCTGTCGGCAAGACAGATGATAACAAAGGGACAGACTGAATTTATGGACGACAACTCGCTCCACCGCTTCTTCAATAGACAGATGGAGCAATGGGAACTGGCACGCAACAACTTCCGCAACCTTTACAACATAGAACAGAAATCACTCTCTGCCGACGGCATAACAATGAGAGTGCAGTATAATCCTGCACGCATAGTATCAACAGGAGCGAAGATTGACAAGAAATCTATTGAACAGCGCCCTTGCTTCCTTTGCAAGAAGAATCGACCATTGGAGCAAATGACCAAATATCTCGACAAAGACTTCGAGATTCTTGTCAACCCATACCCTATCCTGCCCGTTCACTACACAATACCGATGCGCAGTCATCAACCACAGGCGATACTCGGCAATTACGGGGAAATCCACCGTATACTGACAGAATATCCAGAGCTCATGGTATTCTATAACGGACCGAAATGCGGAGCATCGGCTCCAGACCACTGTCATTTCCAGGCTGGATGCAACGGAATGCTTCCCTTGCAGACTGGATGGCAGAGATATTCAAGGAGTCTAAATGAAATATTCTCTACTGACAGCGACGACAGCATATCGGAAATAACGGATTATCCTTCGCCGGCACTGCTCATCCGCAGTCACAGCATGAAAGCTGACTCTGAACTGTTCAAGATGATATACAAAGCATTGCCTATGAGAAGCGGTGATACCGAACCTATGATGAACCTCGTATGCTGGCGACAGGATGACACTTATCTTACCGTTGTCTTCCCAAGAAGGAAACATCGTCCTGACTGTTACCCGCAATCTGACAGCAACTCCTCACTCCACACTCCAAACTCCACCCTCATGGTAAGTCCTGGAGCCCTCGACATGGCGGGTCTGCTGATAACGCCACGCAAAGACGACTTCGACAAGATTACTGCCGAAAAAGCAATAAGCATACTAAAGGAAGTTAGTCTGAACGAAGAGGAGTTCAACGAAGTGAAAAGGAACATCAAGGAATCCGCTGCCAAACATAACGCTGCGATGCTTGTCTCTACACAAAACCACGAACCGAATGTGCATGTAGGAATCGTTAGCGGAGAAAAGATTGAATTCTCGCTAAACGGTGAATACTCGGCAAAAGGAGAAACTATAAGCGGGAAACAGACTGTGGAATTCTCTGAGGGTGGTATTCTTTGGAATGGTAACCTGTACCGCGAACTTTGCTTCTCGCCGAAAACCGACGAGGCATCATTCTCGCTGTCGGATGTTACCATAGGAGTAAACTTCCATTGGGAACGCAAGGAAACGCAAACTTTCCTTGGAGAGCTGCGTCTCGTAGTGGAAGCCGACAAGATTTGCGCCATCAACTGCCTTCCAGTTGAAAAATATCTCGAAAGTGTTATCTCGAGCGAAATGAGTGCAACTTCAAGTGTTGAACTGCTGAAAGCACATGCCGTAATATCCCGTTCATGGCTGCTGGCACAGATGGAAAAGAGGAAACAAGTGGCAACTTCAGGCAACAATTTCTTCTCGTTTGTCAAGAAAGACGATATGCTCATACGATGGTACGACCGTGAGGATCATACGATATTTGATGTCTGTGCCGACGACCATTGTCAACGCTATCAAGGCATTACGAAAGAAACATCAACGCATGTGGCTGAAGCTATACGACAAACAAGGGGACAGATTTTGATGTATGACGGACAAATCTGCGATGCACGCTTCTCTAAATGCTGTGGAGGAGTGAGCGAGGAGTTCCAATATTGCTGGGAGGACACAAAGAAGCCTTACCTTATTGCAGTAAGAGACACTAAGGAAGGCATGTCTTCCAAAGACGACAGTATGGTTCCTGACCTTAGCAATGAGGCAGAAGCTGAAAAATGGATACGTACAAGTCCAGAGAGCTTCTGTAATACTACCGACAAGAAGATTCTCTCTCAGGTTCTCAACGACTACGACCAGGAGACTGCCGACTTCTACCGCTGGCATGTAACTATAACGCAAGAGAAACTTAAGCAGCTGCTTGCAGATAAACTGAAGATGGACTTCGGAGACGTTCTCGACCTGAAAGCCGTGGAGCGAGGCAAGAGCGGAAGAATCAGCAAACTGCTCATCATTGGTACGAAGCTGTCGTTTACTATCGGTAAAGAACTGGAGATTCGCCGCGCCCTCAGCGATACGCATCTCTACAGCAGTGCATTTGTCGTGGATAAAGAGGATGTGGACAAGGACGGAGTGCCACAGACGTTTAAGCTCACCGGAGCCGGATGGGGACACGGCGTAGGCCTGTGTCAGATCGGTGCTGCCGTTATGGGCGAAAAAGGATATGCATACAGCGAGATTCTGCTACACTACTACCGAAATGCAGAGATTAAGAAGATTTATTAACAACAAGAAAATGAAACAAAAGAGTTCACCTTGGGCATGGGTGCCCACACTATATTTCGCCGAGGGACTGCCGTATATCGCCGTTACCGTACTCGCTATAGAGATTTACATGCAACTCGGACTCAGCGATGCCGAAATTACATTCTATACTTCATGGCTCTATTTGCCATGGATGATAAAACCATTCTGGAGTCCGTTTCTCGACCTTTACAAGACGAAACGCTGGTGGATTACTACCATGCAAATACTCATTGGAGCTGCGTATGCCGGTGTGGCATTTACCATTCAGGCATCATGGTGGCTACAAGGCACGATATGCTTTTTCTGGATGATGGCTTTCGCCAGTGCCACACACGACGTGGCTGCCGACGGATTCTACATGATGGGACTCAATGAACATGACCAGGCTACATTCGTCGGCATCAGAAGCACATTCTACCGTCTGTCGATGATTTTCGGCAAAGGCGCACTGATTGCCCTCGCCGGCAGTCTACAGGTGATTTACCGCTACCAGATAAAATACTCGTGGTGCCTGATATTCTTCGCACTGACAGGATTGTTTATTGCCCTCTTCCTCTACCACAACTACATTCTGCCCCGACCTAAAGAGGATGTAAACCACGAGGAGAAACGTACGGCTGGCGAACTTGTTAAAGAGTTCTGCGACACTTTTGCCACTTTCTTCCGGAAGAAACAAATACTGCTCGCCATCGCCTTTATGCTACTCTTCAGATTGCCTGAAGCTTTGCTCACTCCCGTGTCGCAGCTATTCCTACAGGCTCAGCCGAGCAAGGGCGGACTGGGACTTTCGCCGATGGAATTCGGACTGGTCAACGGTACGGTTGGCGTTATCGGACTGCTTGCCGGCGGAATTCTCGGCGGCATTGCGGCAAGCCGCGACGGACTGAAACGTTGGCTGTGGCCTATGACTTTCGCCATCACCATTCCGAACATCACCTACGTGTTTCTCGCTTTCGACATGCCCGACAACCTGTTTATCATAAACCTATGTGTGTTCATTGAAAATTTGGGCTACGGCTTCGGTTTCAGTGCCTACATGCTCTTCATGATATTCTTCAGCCAGGGCGAACACAAGACTTCCCACTATGCCCTCTGCACGGGTTTCATGGCTCTCTCGATGATGTTGCCGGGATTGTTTGCCGGAGCCTTAGCACAGGCAGTAGGCTACCAGTGGTTCTTCGTCATAGTGATGATGAGCTGTCTGCTGCCCTTCGTCGTGGCATCATTCCTCAAGATACCGGAAGAGTTCGGCAGGCAGGACAAGGAGGTTGAGGAATAATCAAGCTATATTAAACAATATAGGAAATTCCCAAAGCGGTTGGTAAAAGGCCATAAATGGCGTGTTCCAACCGCTTTCTATATATAAGAGAATGCTTTCATCAATACAAAAGAAATTACAATTACACTGTTCTGGATGAAAATATCAACAGAAGCTACAACGCTTTTATATACTCATCTAACTCAGCCGCTGAACATCCTTCCCCGAACATTTTCTCGGCAAGTCGCTTTCTTAGCATCGAAATAGAGCTTCTACTCCTAAATGTAAGCCGAGCAATCTTTGAAGACGAAAAGCCAACTTTAACAAGTAGACAGGTTTTATATTCCTGTGAACTAATATCAGATAATAGTTCGAGCCTTTCCCTAAACCTCGGAAATTCATTGTTTACCAATAAATCCAATTCATCCCAATCTTCGTCAATCATTTTTTTCCCGTCCGATATCGACTCGCAAAATTTATTATATACTGCAGAACCTGAAATTCGTTCCATTATCTCAGTGTCTTTACGTTTCTCATAGTCAGCAACTGCCATATCATCAAGCAGAAGTGCTTTATAATCCCTTATTCTGTCAAGCTCATCATCTTTGCTCTTGTCAGCAATTAAAGTCTTCTCTATTTTCTCCAGCTCATCTATTTCATGCTGTTTTTTGCCCATTACTTCATCTGTTTTGTTTAAAATTCTGCCTTGAAGTTCAGACACAAGCTTTAGCTGCCGACGGTTCATTTCCTTTAGTCTCAACACGACACCGCCAACAACAAAAAGCAATACGCAAATAGCAGAAATCAGCGCTATGGTTCGCCGAAGACTTGCCACTTTGCTTGCCTCAAGCTCACGACTCTTTTCCCTGTAATTATATGCAGCATTCATTTTTGCCGTTATATCCAAAGTATTCATATGGTTCAGCGAGTCGAACAATGCATCATGTATATTCATATACTTGGCGGCGCTATCAACCATGTGGCGGTTTAGAAACACATCCGTAATGTTTCTACAAGCAAAAACCTTGTCGTCTATCCAACCATACTTCATCATCTGCTGTGAACAGTAAAACAATGAATCCAACTTAGCTTGTCCTTTGAATATCTTTGCGCAAATGTTTAGATAAGGAGCATAATCTGGGCTATTTCTGCTTATACAGCAGCCACTGAGAATCTCTGCAGCTTTTTTGAACTGCTTGTTGTTGGCATATATTCCGGCAAATTGGACCCGAACATTATTCTCTTCGTCATTGAGACCTGCTTTTTGGGCAAGTATTATTGCTCGTTTCATCGTTTCCAAACACATTCGCTTGTCATTTGTCTTGTCGTAGGCATAAGCGAGATTGCGATAGCAAAGTATGATATCTGCAGTATCCTTTCTTATGCTATCCATCTTTAAAGACTCTTTGTATGCCATTATTGACATATCCATAAGCCCCAGCGATATCAATACGTTACCTTTCTGAGAGTGTATATAGCTACGTAACCTAAGGTCTGACATATCCTTTGTCAAATCATCTGCTGCATTAAGACACTCCATCGCCTCGGAATAATTGCCAAGTCTTCTATATGTCACTCCGGCATAGAAATAAGCTTCTCCCAACAAACGTTTGTCGTCAAGACTTCCCAATCCTTTTATAACATTCAATACATGTCTGTCAGAATCTGGCATCTTTCCAAGTTTAGTGTCAGTCTTGATACAAAGGAAGCGATAATATACGGTATCCACATCCTTAAAGCATGCAACAGGAAGTTTATCCAAATATTTTCTGGCTTCTTGCGGACTAACATTACAAAGACTATCAACATATGCAAGTCGTTCGTCATACCTTTCCTCTTTATTTCTGTCACACGCTGTATGGAAAGTTGCAAACGCCACTGTCGCTACTAATATAAAAATTAAACGTATTTCTTTATTGATCATTATCATAATGCTTGTATGCTATACCCAAGAAAAACGTTTATTGCCACAATTTATTGTATCATTGCGGCAATAAACATAAAAAGTAACAAAAATTCAGAATTAATGTTTTACCAACTTCAAAGAAGTAGTATCTCCGTTAGTTTCTGTAAATGTCAATGAATAATTACCCTTGGGAAGACTCACGATATTTATCTCTCCCTTATTTTCATCAACAGGACCATAATCAACAATATTTCCATTAGACAATGAAGAAATTCGGTATGAACCATTGTATCTATTGTAACTGTTGCTGAAATCATATCTAATCATATCATTGTCAAACTTTACTTCAGGAATATCCGGTCGATTCCATTTATCTGCAGATTCAGGGATTTGAGGAATATTATATGAAAAAGGGGCACCTGCCACTGCACCATTCTTGTTTATGTATGACAACTTGAATTTCGATTTCACACCATATTCCATACATGTGGTAAAAACACCAGCTTTAGGGTCTACATAGTAGTAATACGGCACCCCATCAACGCCATCTGTTTGCTCTACCTCAATTTCATCACAACCTTCCGTATTTTTGAAGCCCACCACGACATCATAACATACATTATCAGCCAATGTTGTTTGCGCTGAAACTGTATTAGATCTTTTACAACTAATTACTGACGCAATTGGTCTTTGCGGAGTGAAGTCCGCCAATTTGTATGTCGCATAACTGCGATTCGGCCATCCTCCACCAAGAGCTTTCGTATAGCATTGTTTCACTCTAAGATAACCATCCACTGTTCTTGCATAATCACCACCACCATCATCATTCAAATCAGAAAGATCATCCTTACATTTAATCCAACTTCCATCGTTTAATAATACAAATGTACCGTCATTTTGAAACTCTCTCAATTTATTTACATAACTTTCTACAGTCTCTTCCTCTGTATTGCTACTTGCTGCGTATTGGGCAATCCTCGAAGAATTAGTACCATTATATGAAATAACATCATCTGTAGAAGCAGGTTCAACAACTCCATTACCTCCAGATATTCCAGTAGCAATAGGTCTGTCCCATCCACAAAATGTAAAAAAGCTCTCCCAAGGTTCATCGCCAAGATACCTAATAACAGTTCCTTTTGTCAACACCCCGGGCTGCATCAGCAGTGTCTCTTTGTTGCTACGGTCTATGGCAAAAAAGTTCAAGCTATTTTTATTGTCATACTCATGTGGACAATATAAAAGGAAGCCCTCTCCTCCATGTCCTGTTACTCTGGCATTGCCAGATGTGGCAAGGACATAGTTAGACTTGCTATCCTCAGAAAGAAGAGCATGAGTAAAATTATTGCATAAAGAGTTCTTCTCTATTGATTCCCCATCAGAACTTGCAGTAAGACAGAGTCCCAAAGCTTTTCCAATTGCCTGCAAAGCAACAGTAACGAAATCATATTTGTCAGAAGCTATATTTTGAGAATCTAAAGAAAAATCAAAATTACTTGGAGCTGCAAATGTAATATTTACATCAGGAAAGTCCCTAATAAAATCCAACGAATATTGCGGAGTATAATACGACTTTTCAAAAACAGATTTTCTCTTAATAAATATTTTCTCCTCCAATCCTTCATCATCATACACTGCATCTACTTTGGCAAGGCAATTTACGTCTTTTAGTTTATCAAACTTTACCGTTATGTTTATCGGAAGAGTCGTAGGAATTTTTTCCTCCCATATTTTGCAGGCATATTCAAAAGCCCCCTGTGCTTGTTTTGAAAAGTTAATACCTTTGTATTTCACTTTTATAACAGTACCGCCCACTATTTGACGTTTCCCCGTACTCTCAGGAACCACCACCATCTCTCCATCTGAGGAAAAGACAAAACCAGAAACATTCTGAGCTTTAGCATTCAACTGTAAGGAAACTGCTACAGCTAAAATTATTGATTTGCAACTCATATTTTTATATTCTTTGTTATTATACTTTTATTATCAGTTATACGCAATATATATAGTCCACATGGTAAAATGCACTCGTAACAATACGCACTTTTAGACGAAGAAAGAAGTGTTCCAGACAGGCTATAAACTTCTATTTTCTTCAGTAAAGTCTGCGATGATATTTTCAACATATTACCAGTTAATGAAATCGTGTATTGAGATGTTTTTGGGTGTGATATTCCGGATATATCCAAGCCCATCCAATCAGAAGCACTTACTCCATAGTCATTTTCATCAAATAAGCACCATTTAGTATGTTCACAAATATCAGACAATGTCTCTATACACGGGAGTTTCGTTCCTTCATCTATGAAACAATAATAATATGACGGAATATCTGCATCTTTATTTTCTTCATCAATCAACACGAAACCAGCCATGTCAATCTTGCCGTCAGATAGCTCAACATTAACATTATAGTTTTTTTCACCATTATAATCTCCAGTGTATACAACATCACCAATTTTAATTTCAGGTAATATTGGAAGGACATCAAAGGAGATTTCTTTCACAACATCGAACATCTTTCCATCATAAAAGAACTCACACTTTACCAATGCCTGCTGAGAATATTTTACGTCCCAACTATCGTCAACAATTTCTTTATATTTTGACAATTTACTGTCACAAAATATCCTACCGGTGAAAGAGGGTTGCATCTTAAACCTCAACATGTTGTCTTCAACATAGTCACCACACTTTTTTACGAATTCTTTTCCTGTATCCGTATCTTTAAAAATCATTTTCCAACTATATACATTTTTTATTTCTGTATTATTATGTTTGTCATAAAGGAACATTTCACATAAATCACCGTCTTTTATCAAAACGTTTCCCGTCTGTGATATACCATTTATATACATTCCTATTTCGAACTGTTCATCTTCAGCTAAAGCTGATAAACAAAACAAAAAAGAAAAAAAAATTATTCTTACCTTAATTCTCATGATTATTTATTTTTTTATAATAATTGATAGTATTAAAACTTTTATTTATATTAAAAAAATCATTGACATTAATAAATTCGTTACGAAGCCCTAACCTTGGATTACATAAAGAATTGTAACTAAACTCAATATCTCTATCTGTTATTCCATATTCATTTTCAGAAGAAATATTCACGTAAATAAGTCCCTTTATTGGTGCATTATCAACATGTATAACTATGTCTTCCTGTAAATTTAAATTACTGTTTTTAATAGTCCCGGATTCTGTCGTTACCATTACAAGAGTGTGTTCTCCACCTTTCTGACTTATATTAATGTCAAAGTCAAAACTCTTTCCATCTTGATTCTTAACAACATTATTTATTGTATATTTTTTTACCAAAGGTCTACAATCAAGGAAAATAGCATTGCAGTATTCCTTGATTACGCCACTTTGGTCTAAGAAACAAGTAATATTGCCTTGCAAATATGAATTATCATCAACATAATCACTGCCAAAAGTCCCTGGAACAAGCGAAAATTTTTGTTCCGTACTCTGATAAAAAGTCTCATAATTGTTTTTTACATTACTAAAAGCATTAAAAGTCCATTTAATTGGTCTCATTAAATTATCTTTGGAATCAACAACCGAAAAGGTTATATCATCAAAAGCATTTCCAAAATATATGCTATTCAAATTATCGGCACAAATAGTCATGTCGTAGTCTTTTGTTTTCCATCCAATCTCAGACAACACATCTAACGTCTCCGAATTAATGTTCAACAATTCTGTTTTGTCTTTATACGGATAATTCATAAGATTATCCTCATCAAGAGAAAAATAACATCCACTTCTGTTGGAAACAAAATCATTTAATGCAGAAAACAACGGATATCTTCCTTTTACCGTTTCCACATATATTTTTCGCTTAAAAAAAGATTCATAATCACTTACCTGTGACAATTTAGTACTACCATCTGTAATTATGTTGTCAAATGGAGACTTAACATCTCGAACTGCACATTCTAATTTCCCATTAGCCTTTTTTGAAATACTTGTACCAAATCCCAGCGCATGCGCCATTTGTCGGAGAATTTCGGAAATCATATTATTACTACCCCAATGTTTTGAATCATCTGGCCAAGAATAATCCCAATCTACAGATGGATTAAAATCAATTTCTGCAACCCTTGTTGGCGTATTGTTACTGAATAATTGCTTATAAAGACTAAGAGGATACACCGTTTGATTTTTTAACGCATAAAACACCGTTGTCTGCACCTCTATATTTTCATCAAGACTATTGTCAAATTTAAAATTAACAAGAAAAGGTTTATCTATTACCAACCTATCCTCTAACACATTAATTGCAATATTAATACAACGCAAAATACCATTAGTAACGTTATTGTCCAAATAACATTTTGCTTTAATTTTTCCAAGTCTCGATTTAAGGATAACAGAATCGACTATAGCTTCTGTTGACATTTTTATATTTTTCTTCACATTCCTCATTACTGAGTCATCTTGCACTCTATCTATGTAGCTCACTTTGTATAATTCTGGCTCTTGCCCAAATACAGACATTGAGAAAAACAACGCCAACGAAATTAAAATCTTTTTCATGCTGAATCTTTATAGATTAATGTTTATCTTAAGGTTCCGAACAAATGTTCACGCTTATAATAAATATCAATAGTAGCCTTGGAACTATAGTTGTTGTCAGGAACAAATATTGTAGTTTCCGTAGAAGACAACTCAACTATTGAATCATGAACAACATTTCCAAGCTCATCTTTTACCACAATACGTACATCTGTCAATATTGTGTCTGCCTTTATAGTAATATCATCACCATTTTGACTTACAACAGGAACTTCAAGACAATGTCCACCCTGCAATATATCACCTGAAATACGAACAAGTTCTACATTCTGTCCAAACACATGCACAGTTGCTGATAATAATGTTGAAATAAATAGATAATGTTTTAGTTTCATAGAATTTAATGTTTTTATAAAATATTTTTTTCTTGCAAAGGTATAAAATATGTTGTGAATTCAGTCTGCTTTTTAGTTCACAAATAATTCACAAATTATATCTTACTAATTATCAACCCTTTACAGTACGAGAACTGAGTCTCTAAAATCCATATGTGAAATAAAAACTGATAGATTCTAAGTAAGCGTCTCCTCCACCTCTACAAAGGAAAGAATCAAACCTACGAGGGTGTTGTTTTATATAGACGAAGGTGTTGTAACGGTAGTTAAAAAAGTTTTCAACGGTAGCTAAAAGTGTTTTCAACGGTAGCTAAAAACAAATTAAACGGTAGTTAAAACACTTTCATTAGGCTTTTCCAATCCTTCTGTATATGGCAGACAAGACTCCCGGATGACAAAACCAAAAAATGGATTTAGAGTGTAGAATGTAAAACTGTTCTCGCTTCACTGCGATTAAGAATTGATGAATTAGAAATTTCCCTATTGTAGCATCAGCCTACGAACGAACTACCATTTTACAACAGACAGGGAAAATCCTTCACCATAAAATATTGAATATAAAGGCATTACAAACTTGGTGAAAGATTTTTGAATATTTGTTTTCATATTTTTTCATGTTTAATCTTGCCAAAATAAATTCTTTTACTTACATTTGCAGAAAAAGCAGACAGTTATGCCAAAATTCATCAATCCTTTCTCCGATTGGGGATTCAAGAAAATTTTCGGTCAGGAGATAAACAAAGACCTGCTAATCAAGTTTCTCAACGACTTGCTTGAAGGCGAGCGACATATCACCGACTTGACCTTCAAGGATAAGGAGCAGTTGCCGGAACTAAAGAGCATGCGCGGCATCATATACGACATCTACTGCACAACAGACAAGGGTGAACACATCATCGTGGAGATGCAGAACCGATATCAGCCGTATTTCACCGACCGCTCCATCTTCTACACTTCACGCAATATCGTGAACCAGGGAGTGAAGGGTATGCAGGAAATTGAGGACGGCAAGCGCGAAAGCTGGAACTACATGCTGGCTCCAGTATATACGGTATGTCTGATGAACTACGACACCGACGTGTTAACACCGACAAAATTCCGCACAGACGCAGTCCTGATGGATATGCAGGAGAAAAAAATTTTCTCCGACCGCATACGACTAATATACTTGATGCTTCCTCTCTTCGATAAGAATTCGGAGGAAGAATGTAAAAATGATTTTGAACGTTGGATCTACATTTTAAAGAACATGAATACTTTTGATAGAATGCCGTTTGCGGCACGAAATGCCGTTTTCAAGAAACTCGCACAAATTGCCGACATCTCGGCATTGAGTCCAGAAGACCTGGAGAAATATGACGAGAGCATGAAAGTGATGCTTGATTATTATGCCACAATGGACGGGGCAAAAATATTAGGCAGACAAGAAGGTAGAGCGGAAGGTAGAG
>DCBP01000036.1:0-5787 GCA_002314055.1 Prevotella sp. UBA1104 | reverse complement strand
GAGCGGAAGGTAGAGCGGAAGGACAAACGGAAGGAAAAATTGAAGTGGCAAAAAATTTATTGAATATGGGATTGTCCGTAGAGAATATCGCGAAAGCTACAGGACTGAATGCTGAAGAAATAAAGAAGCTGAAACAACCATCCTGATTTGAATGTAATAAAAAGAAAAAGCGGTTGGACAAAGACCTTACGGGTCATTATCCAACCGCTTTCTATATGATATGTATGAATCTAAATGTAATCAGAAGATTACTTGTAAAGCTTCATACCAATGTTCATACCTACACTTGCCAATACTGCGAATGCTACTACACTTGCTGTTACTAACATAAAAGTAATCATAATCTTTTTCCCTTTCTTTAGTTATCGTTAAACAATCTTTTTACCGCTGCTCTCATTGCAGCTTCTTAATACCTTATTTCTTTATTTCTGATGCAAAGGTAATGCCTTTTGTGCTCGCACACAAGTTTTATACACATTCTCTTCAAAATATGTCCTTTTTATTGATATCAATCAAAAATAAGGCAGTTTCGATTTAAAATTATGATAGTAAATTGATATAAATCATGACAAATATAATACAATATCATGACAAATATTCAGTTATTATGACAAAACATATGACTTTCTGTCAATTTTTCCGTTATACGTGCGGTTTACTTTTAAATCAAAAAAATTGGGTAAAAGCTAAAAAGCCATTACCCAATTTTTTCTGATTATTTTCTGATTATTTTCTAATTACACCACCGCCATGTCCCAAGAACATAATATCTATCGGTCTGTTGGCAGCAAAAGCCTTACCAATTTCAGCAATAGCATTGATACGAAGTTTTTCGAGAGCAACAGAATCTTCATATTTTTTCTTTGTCTCATAATCAACATCAGTTTTCACAACCTTTGCGACTTGAGACAGAAGTTTCATTGCCTCAGGATAACATTTCGCATCAGGATCAACACCCGACAAGATGGCAACAACCTCCACACTGCCATCTTGTGTAGGATTAGCGGCCCATAAAGCCTTTGCTCTGTTCAACTGCTTCAGAAAATATGAATCACGGTAGAGAATATAAATTCTCAGAGCTTCTTTCATAGCCTTGTCATAGCCATTGCAACAAGTAGGAACAACAGCAAGCATCGCAAGAGCTTCTTCATAATTCTTCATGGAAGCCTTTGTCTTGGCATCTTTAATTATTGACGGAAGCTGAGAATCATAGTAATATATGATTTTTTGTTTTAACCCTGAAAGAAATGCTTCTATTTTACCATTGTCGCAGTTCAACTGGCGTACAGCATTAAGGGAAGCCTTAGTTTCATTTGCCCCTACTCCTTTAACTTCTACATAAATAGAATTAAACAACTTCTGGTTATAAACATCAACCAAATATAATGTAACTCCAAAGACATTCACAAGTTGGGCTGGAGCACCATCCACAACATAACGGTCTATCTGATCAAACTTTGCCGTTATAGCGAAATTTGCATTATGCCATCCTACATCCAACTTAGACTGGGTAATGACACGCTCCAATTGTGTTGCCAATACAGAAGCCGTCTCATCGGTAACATTCGCAAATCCCTTGTCAATAACAACAGAAATAGGAATATTGCACTCCTGTGCATTCACAAAATTCAAATTGAACAAAAGAACAGACAGGATGAAATATTTAATATAATTCATTTTCATAATCGCAGAATTTATTTTTCACCAAAAATCATCTCACACTTTCCAAGTCCCTTATTCACGACCTTTATCGGTATATTATAAGGCGCAGCCTTGAAATATCTTGCCATGTTACGGGCGAAGCTGTATGTATCCATAGCCTGTCCATTATCCTTATAAAGAGGAATTCTCACCTGTTCATACATTAAAGTCGTTTCTGTCGCATCCGACTTGTTGAAACGATGGTTTACACAATTGTCGCTAAGCCAATTGTCTATAACTTCATTCAATTCATAATCACCATATTCTTTCTCAAAGTCCAGTCCTGAACCATTGTCAAAGACCTTCATTGTAAGAGAAACCTCTCGCCCGTTTGCCATCATATCATCAAAATGATTTTGCAGTCGCTCACAGAACATGTCCATGTGGTCTTGAACAGCCTCTTCCAGGAGAACTGGAATTTCAGCAGAAAAAGAGCCTTTACCCGTTCCCTCAGCTCCAGCTACTTGCTTGTTGGAATAAGCGTCGAGTGCACGGAGATTATATGTTATGGAACTTTTAGGCCCTACATTATTTACCGTCCAGTCCAACTCCAATATTATGTCAGCCTTTGCTCTCCTACGCAAGCGATCTAAAGGTGTTTCAGCTACAGACGAGCCTGTCTTACTCGTTATCAAAGCATCTTCTGCAGCATCGCTATTCATGCTTTTTATAGTTTGCTGCAAATCTTTAAGAGGGAACCCTCTATCTGCCATCAAACTATTTATCTTTGAAATGACTGCATTCAATTGTTTGTCGTTTGCCACAGCAGTTTTAAAGTCAGAAACTTTCTCTTTTACACCTTGATTGTCAAACTCTTGCGTATACCCATGCTCGTTACACCAAGCATCACTAGGCATAACCATGAGCGTAGGTTTCTTTGCCTGTCCGAAAGCGGTGAGTGCCGATAACGACAACAACACCATTGACAAAAAATATTTTATCTTCATAATTTCATAGTTTTTACAAGTGATTTTTATCTATTACGTTATCAGCTTTTAGACGTGCTTTCAACTGAGAGCGTAGAACTCTAATTGTCATTTCGTAGGTATATCCTACCTTATCCTTTTCTCTGCTAGCAGATCTTTTCTTTGTATCACGCAAAGAAACATATTGTTTATAGTCTCCACCGTCAGAGAAGAATAAATTGAAATAATCCTCATACCGCTCCTGAGCATTTACCTCTGTAACCAAAGGTCGCATATTGCACCCTGAAACTCCATCGCGTATGCCTGAAAAGACAACAGCCCAAACGGCATTTTTCATTGCCTGTTCTTTGGCATCAGCCCTATTTCGTCCATAGCCTAACACGCGTAAAGTCTCTGAGCCATCAAGCTCTACACCTATACATTTAATAGACGCGTGGTCGTAAACAGTACTGCGTTGAGCCGATGCAGTGAAAAAGAACAGGAAAACAGCAAAAATTGAAAGAAAAATCCTTTTCATAATTAATTTACTTAAAATTCATAACCCAACTTTAAACCTAAATAGCTTATATTACGGTTAACTTCACTATTATCCTTAAATCTAGTATACGTATATGCCAAACCTATCTGAAAATTATTGCGAAGTCCACCGAAGCTATAACCAACAGATGGACTAAAATAAAATCCTTCCTGAGTAATTCCTCCAACATTTACAGACCAAAAAGGAACACCATCTCTATCATAAGCTGAAATGAAATTTCCACGAACGTTAGCAAAGATTGGAATGCCGTATTTTGTATTGACATTGCGCACCTCGGAATTGTTCACATACATTTTACCGCCAAAACCAGCACCAAGCCTTAGATATTCGGAAAGGCGATAGCCACCAGTAAAAGTAACTGCAGCATACTGCAAATTGCGCGAATGTTCGATAATACTGCTTCCACCTTCAGCCTCAACAGAATACCAAAAGCCTTTATTTTCAGAACTATAATCCCTGTAATTGGACTGTTGCGGTTTATTGGGCATTTTTACTTCTCTATACTGTCCGAATGCAGGTACTGACAATATAGACAAAACTAATACGATTAAATTCTTCATGATAAAAACATTTATATAATATTAAAAACCAGAACTCAACGAACGCACAACGCCGGCTTTTTCCAAAGCCTTGCGTAAGGCTCTCTTGTCGACCTGCACAATTGCACCGTTCTTATACCCCTTTGAAGTTTTTACACGCTCATAAGAGCCAGCTATTATACTTGCATAATTCTGACATTCACCATCGTCTGCAAAAAAGTCCTTGCAGAAAGCTGCATGGCTGGATTCGGCATCAGACGATGCCATTGCCGGCTGCTTCGAGCCACTGTTATTGCCTGTACAGCCACGAAACACAACACCATGAACTGCAGCACGTTTCAAATCCTGATCACTTGAAGACTTAGAATAGACAAAGACCTTAACAAGTACCATACCTTCATTCCCTGAACCAGCTCCGATTATATCATAATCGGGAATTTTGTCGCCTTTCGCAGCAACAGAGCCAATAGCCACTACAAGCATCAGAAGCAATAAATAAATCTTTTTCATTTCCTTATTTTTTATTTACATATTTCTCTAATCAACATTCCTTTAGCAAAGTCTTTGCCACTGACAGTACGGAAAGTGGTATACTTCAAGTTGCTTCCTGCAGCACCTTCCTCTTCTGCCATGAATCTATTGTCCCAAATCTGGCCTTCCACCGGTTGGATTTCGCCTACCTTATTATATTTGTGCGTACCGTCTTCCATCTCCACTACTTCCAGCACCTCAAACCTTGATTCTGAAGTAATTCCTTCTTTTTTGCCAATATAAGCAGTAAGAGGATCAACTGTTACCAATGGGGTCTTTGCACGGAATTCTTCATAGCTGCGTTGCAAATCTGCCACATTCTCGTCTATCGCACGCTGGCAAGCCTTTCTTACCATCATCACTGGTTCATCCTCCTTAATACCAAGGAAAGATGTTGTTCCACCTTTACTCTCAACCTTACCAACATACTTCAAACTGTAACAACCACGATTTTTGTCGAAATTCTCCTTTTTCTCTTCATCATTGTCTACACCATATTGGTTACGATAGAAATTGTCTGCTTTGTCTTTATCCCATTCAAGCCTATACAAAAAAGTATTGATTTTTACAGTAAAACCCTTTAGGGTTTCAGTAATGTCACCAAGCGAATTTCCTAAATCTCCAAAGTTATTGTTGCCTGTTGCGGCAGCCGCTACCTGTCCTAATGCCCTAAGAAACAGTCCTGCAGTTTTTGCACCTTTGTTCTTGTCTATATATCGTATGTCGTTTACAACAACAAATGTATTACCGATAAGTTCCTCACCAGCATCCTGTAGCATTGCCATTCCGCGAGCTGAGTGCTTAGCCAACTGAAGATCGAACTCTGTGGCATTATAAAGGCCTCTCTCCTTGACCAAATCCATATTGCAGTTACCAGTATACATATCTCTGTTGAACCATCTTGCAACAAGACGACTTGCCACATTGTTGTTTTTCAAGAACTCTGAAATTACAGGGTTTTCCTTATCACTCTTTGCGCCTTCAAGTTTTTTGTCCAGATTCAGTACTTTCACACTAAGATCATGGTTGTTGAATTTGTCAGGAACTGGTATCTGCAGGAATGCCTCCTTTATTTCACCGGCAAATTGCTGGTCTGTATGGTTTATCATCAAAGAATATAAAGAACTTCGGCGATAGTTCATAATATCATTATCGTCGGTTTGGGCATAAGATGCCATAACTGAAACTCCCATCAGGAGTGTAAATATTGTTTTTTTCATAATAAGTATCCTTTTAATAGTTCCATTCATCTTCACTTAAAGTTGACTTCAAATCATAGCTACGGTTTTCCTTCGTCACTTGAAGAAGAATATCCTTTTCTTCTGATTTATTCAAGTTTCGGAAATTCTGCTTGGACAAATTGTTAAATACATCACCTATATAAAGTGTAGACACAGGTAATGAGAACACCACCTGGTCATTTGTGTTTACCAATATACCAAAGGCATCTTTAGATTTTTCGATATCCACCTGTTCTATATCCTTATGTACTGTATTAGGTACAAACATCTGTGCTCGATTAACTTCTGTATTAGGTTGTCCAATTTGACGT
>DCBP01000124.1:82469-85454 GCA_002314055.1 Prevotella sp. UBA1104 | reverse complement strand
TTCTCCTCTCGATTTGCATTATTAATCAATGATAAATATAAAAACAAGATAAATATGGGAAAGATAATTCTTACAGGCGACCGCCCAACAGGCAAACTCCATCTGGGACACTACGTGGGCTCTCTGCGCCGTCGCGTGGAACTGCAGAATGCAGGCGACTTCGAACGCATGTTCGTTTTTATGGCAGATGTACAGGCTCTTACTGACAATGCCGACAATCCTGAGAAGATACGGCAGAATATTATAGAAGTTGCTCTCGACTATCTCTCTGCCGGTCTGGATCCGGAGAAATGCACACTCTTCATACAGAGTCAGATTCCGGAGCTCGCCGAACTGACTACTTATCTGATGAACCTCATCACCGTATCACGAGTGCAGCGCAACCCTACAGTAAAAACTGAGATTAAGCTGCGCAACTTCGAAGCCAATATCCCGCTCGGCTTCTTCTGCTACCCTGTTAGCCAGGCTGCCGACATCACATTGTTTAAGGCAACTACGGTGCCTGCCGGTGAAGACCAGGAGCCGATGCTCGAAGTAACCCGCGAACTCGTGCGTCGCTTCAACCAGACCTACAGTCCTGTTCTCGTCGAACCGGAGATTATGCTTCCAGAGAACGCCACTGCACGCCGTTTGCCGGGAACTGACGGCAAGGAGAAGATGTCGAAATCTCTCGGCAACTGCATCTATCTGAGCGACTCGGCTGCCGACGTATGGAAGAAGGTGAAGAAAATGTCTAACGGTGCTCCACGAATGAGCATGGACGAACCTGGACACCTGGAGGGTAATGCCGTATTCACTTACCTCGAGGCATTCAGCACTCCTGACGACTTTGCCGAGTTCTGGCCTGAATACAAGAATCTCGACGAACTGAAGGAGCATTATGTTCACGGAGGCATTGGTGACGGAACGACAAAGAAATTCCTCAACAACGTGCTTAACAAGATGTTGGAACCTATCCGTCAGCGTCGCCATGAGTTTGAACAGGATATTCCGGAGATTTACAATATCCTGAAAAAAGGAACTGAGGCTGCTCGCGAGACTGCCGCACAGACGATGGACGAAGTGCGCAAGGCTATGCGTATTGACTATTTCAACGATACTGCCCTTATCCAACAGCAGGCAGAAATGTACAGAAACAAATAATTCATTACTATTTATTACATATTGAAAAAGGTGTATGGCAACGTTTACCATACACCTTTTTTATTTCACTTCCAATATATATATTATAAAAAACTCTTTTCCCTAATATGCCATTTCGTGTACTCCAGCCACAGCCCTACCGCTCGGATCGTTCATATTCCGGAACTTCTCATCCCAGGCAAGAGCCTCAGCAGTGCTGCAAGCCACGCTCGGTACGCTCGGCACACTACGGGCGGCAGAGTCGCTCGGAAAATATTCGCTAAAGATGGAACGGTAGTAATACTCCTCCTTGTTGCGTGGCGGATTAATAGGGAAACGCTCAGCAGCATGAGCCATCTGCTCGTCGCTTACAGCATCAGAAGTAATTTTCTTCAATGTATCAATCCAACTATAGCCCACCCCATCGGAGAACTGCTCCTTCTGGCGCCAAGCCACGGCATCGGGCAACATATCGGCAAATGCCTCGCGCACAATCTTCTTCTCTATCGTATTGCCCGGACACATCTTAGCCTCGGGATTGGTGCGCATGGCAACATCGAGGAATTCCTTGTCGAGAAACGGCACACGTCCCTCCACGCCCCATGCCGAAAGACTTTTGTTGGCGCGCAGACAGTCGTATAGATGCAACTTCGAGAGTTTCCTTACCGTCTCCTCATGGAAAGCCCTCGCATCCGGAGCCTTGTGGAAATACAGGTAGCCGCCGAAAATCTCGTCGGCACCCTCGCCAGAGAGAACCATCTTAATCCCCATACTCTTTATCACTCGTGCGAGCAGATACATCGGAGTGGAAGCCCTGACTGTAGTTACATCGTATGTCTCGATAAAATAGATAACATCGCGTATGGCGTCGAGTCCTTCCTGTATGGTATAGTTTATCTCGTGATGAACAGTACCAATATAGTCGGCAACCATCCTTGCCTTAGCCAAATCAGGAGCACCTTTCAGACCGACAGCAAACGAATGTAGTCGCGGCCACCACGCCTGTGTTCTGCCGTTCTCCTCGATGCGTCGTGCAGAATACTTCTGGGCAATAGCACTTATAACCGACGAGTCGAGACCGCCGCTGAGCAACACACCATAAGGAACGTCGCTCATCAACTGCCGCTGCACGGCATTCTCCAGCGAATCGTGGATATCTTTCACGCTTGCCCCGTTATCCTTCACATTGTCGTATGAAAACCAGTCGCGGGTATAGTATCTCTTCATTTTCCCCTCGCGGCTCCACAGATAATGCCCCGGCAGGAAAGGTTCGTAGCGCTCGCATTGCCCCTCGAGAGCTTTCAGTTCGCTTGCCACATACACCTTGCCGTCGCCGTCATATCCTATATAAAGAGGAATAACACCTATAGGGTCGCGGGCAATAATATATTCATCGCGCTCCTCGTCGTAGAGTGCAAAAGCAAATATTCCGCTCAGTTCCTCAAGAAAGTCCGGTGTCCCGGCATTTCCTGTCTTTTCAACTTTTGCGATCCATTCCCGGTAGAGGGCAAGGATCACCTCGCAGTCGCTGCCGGTTTGGAATTGGTAACCGTCGGCAAAACGTTTCCTTATACTCTGGTGGTTGTAAATCTCACCATTAACAGCAAGCACCTGTCTGTTGTCTGGCGAGAACAGCGGCTGTCGTCCCGATTCTGGGTCGACGATAGACAGTCGTTCGTGGGCGAGGATTGCCGAGCCGCCACAATAGATACCACTCCAGTCAGGACCGCGATGACGGATTTTAGCACTCATTCTAAGCGCCTTCTGGCGCAACTCAGGAGACTGTTCCTTGATATTGAAGATACAAACTATTCCACACATACTTTATTCTTTTATTGATATATTCAAAAAAACGATTAAGCG
>DCBP01000124.1:55456-82334 GCA_002314055.1 Prevotella sp. UBA1104 | reverse complement strand
TTGCCGAACGTGAGTTTTTTATCTAAAAAGTTCTTGAGGCAAAAAGCCCCAAGAACTCATAACAAACTAAAACAATCAGCGTTATCTACATAGCTGTCGTATTAGATTATTCAGAGGTTATCAGTTGTAACAGCTTTCACCGTGTTCGTAGATGTCGAGACCCTCTTCCTCGATACGCTTGTCAACCCGCAGACCGGCAAGTTTGTTGATTCCCCAGAAGAGAAGGAAACCAGTGGCAGCAGCCCAAAGGTCGATACAGATAATACCGAGAACCTGAGCACCGAAGAAACCGAAGCCATGTCCGTAGAAAGCACCCGAGTCAACAGCGAGCAGACCGGTGAGCAATGTTCCGAGAATACCGCAGACACCATGCACGCTACTTGCACCGACAGGGTCGTCTATATGGAGTTTTGTGTCGATAAATTCTATTGCAAATACCAATACGATACCGCAGATAAAACCGATAATCAGTGAGCCGACAGGCGATACAAGGTCGCATCCGGCAGTAATGCCTACAAGTCCGGCGAGCACACCGTTTAGAGTCAGCGAGAACGATGGTTTTCCGTATTTTATCCATGTAGTAAACATGGTAGCAAGTCCACCGGCAACGGCAGCAAGGTTGGTAGTAAGGAATACGTGTGAGATAGCCACGCGGTTAACCTCGCCAGATGCAGCCAACTGTGAGCCAGGGTTGAATCCGAACCATCCGAACCAGAGGATGAACACACCGAGAGCGGCAGCCATCAGGTTATGACCAGGAATAGCACGGCTCTTGCCTTTCTTGTCGTATTTGCCGTGGCGCGGACCAAGAACAATAGCACCGATCAGGGCAAGGACGCCACCGACAGAGTGAACGATTGCCGAACCGGCGAAGTCGTGGAACGCAGCACCGAAGGTGTTCATCATGAACGAACCATCTTCTGCATTGCAGAGCCATCCCCCACCCCATGTCCAGTGACCTTCAACAGGATAGATAATCAGTGAGATGAAGAATGAATATACGCAATACATCGAGAATTTCGTGCGCTCAGCCATAGCACCGGAAACTATCGTAGCAGATGTAGCGCAGAATACGGTTTCGAAAATCAGGAAGCCCTCAGTAGGCAGACCTCCGGCATTGGTATAAAACGAAAGGTCGCCGAAGTTAGGCATACCGACAAATCCAGCTCCGTCGCTTCCAAACATGAATCCGAATCCGACAAACCAGAAAAGGACAGAACCGACCATGAAGTCGACAAAATTCTTGAACAAGATATTAGCAGTATTCTTGCTTCTCGTAAAACCAGCCTCACAAAGGGCAAATCCCGGCTGCATAAAGAACACAAGCATTGCTGCAAGCAGCATCCATACCGTGTCTACAGAAATGCTAAGGTCGGTAACACTTTTTGAAATATCCGCTACCGATTCGGCGGCTAAAAATAATGTAGTCATAATCTTGAAAAATTTAAATTACGTTGTGCGTGTTGTTATTATCCAATGAAAACAGGGTCTTTTTACATTAAAAGTTACCCTAAACAAATCCCTATACCTTATATAATATATTGTAATATCTTACTTTTCCTGCTCAGCGTTATAAAGGGCAATGTCTCCGCGCTCTCCTGTGCGGATTCTGATAGAGTCCTCTATCGGAATGATAAAAATTCTGCCGTCGCCGATTTCCCCGGTACGTGCTGCCCCCTGAATGGCATTAACGGTTTTCTCTACATTCTTGTCGCGCACCACGATGCTCACCAGCACTCGTTCAATGCTGCTCGTATCGTACATCACGCCACGGTAAATCCTTGCCTGGCGCATCTTTCCCTCACCTCTGACGTCGTAGTAAGAGAACCACTCGATGTCGGCAGCAAGCAGTGCCTCCTTAACATCCTCGAATTTAGTTTTACGGATGATTGCTTCAATCTTTTTCATACTTACCTATTTTATTGGTTTATACTTCTATACTTTCTTTTTGTTCGTTTTCTACTGCAAAGGTATTACAAAATGACAAATAAACAAACAAACGCTTTACATTTTGGTTTGTTAAATTTATTCTTTCTTACAATTGTATTCCTAAAAAACGTTTATAGTTTCATATTGAAAGCTATAAAGTGAAGAATAGTTTCAATTTGATATTTTTATTATTTTTTACTATAAAAACGTTCTTTCTCAGTAATGGGTTTAGACAATTTGTTGTATTTTTGCACCCGTAATCAAACAAATAGAAACTTACAACAATAAAGAAGGTAGAAAGATGCAAGATAATAGGATAAGGTTTACCAAGATGCATGGTGCCGGCAACGATTATATATATGTTAATACATTATTATATAATATAGAAAATCCAGAGGAGAAGTCGATTGAATGGAGCGATCGCCATAAAGGTATTGGCGGCGACGGACTGGTTCTTATCTGCAAGCCTACAACTGATGATGCAGACTACCGGATGAGGATTTTCAATGCCGACGGGTCGGAAGCCATGATGTGCGGAAACGCATCAAGGTGTATCGGGAAATATCTGTTTGAGAGAGGACTGACCGACAAGACTTCCATCAGACTTGAAACCTTGTCTGGAATAAAAATTCTCAATTTGCATCTCGACGACGACGGCAAGACTGTTAGCAGCGTTACTGTTGATATGCTCGAGCCGGGACTGAAAAACGAGAAACAGTATGTCGAGAGTTGCGGCGGAAAACTGTTTGCCTGCGGACGAGAATTCTCCGGTACGTTTGTATGTATGGGAAATCCGCATTTCGTTACCTTCGTGGATGATATTGACACAATCGATATAGCCCACTACGGAAGGGTGCTCGAACGGGACGAGAACTTCCCTGAACGGTGCAATATAGAGTTTGCCCAAATGCTGCCCGACGGCAGTATCCGAACGAGAGTATGGGAAAGGGGCAGCGGAATAACGATGGCATGCGGTACCGGAGCCTGTGCAACGGCAGTAGCTGCCGCCCACACAAGGCGAGCCGGAAGGGAGAGCGTGATAAAGATGGACGGAGGCGACCTACATATCGAATGGCGCGAAAGCGACAATCACGTATATATGACAGGACCTGCAGAGATTGTATTCGACGGGGAAATTGAGGCGTAGACAATATCTATATATATACACCCTTCAACCATTGTGCGCTGAAACACTGCACCTACTACTATTTCAAACCGTTAGGTTGAAAAAATTCAGACCCTTTTAAAAGAAAGAATAACAACAATAAAGAAATAAGAATATGGCATTAGTTAATGAACATTACTTGAAACTTCAGAAGAACTACCTTTTTGCCGACATCGCAAAGAAGGTAAACGCTTATAAAGTTTCTCATCCAAAAGCGAAAGTCATCAGTCTCGGCATCGGCGACGTAACGCGTCCGCTCGCACCGGCTGTAATCGAAGCCATGCACAAGGCGGTAGACGATATGTCGAAAAAGGAGACTTTCCACGGATATGGTCCGGAACAGGGTTACCTGTGGCTGCGCGAAGCTATCGTGAAAAACGATTTCCTCTCTCGCGGCATCCGTCTCGACCCGAGCGAAGTCTTTGTGAACGACGGTGCAAAGAGTGATACCGGAAATATCGGTGAACTCGTAAGGTGGGACAACAGCATCGGAGTTACCGACCCTATATATCCCGTATATATTGATTCTAATGTGATGTGCGGCAGGGCTGGAGTGCTCGAAAACGGCAAATGGAGCAATGTAACATATATGCCATGTACGGAGACAAACGATTTCGTACCGCAGATTCCTGACCACCGTGTCGACATGATATACCTGTGCTATCCTAACAACCCTACAGGAACGGTTATCTCTAAGGATGAACTGAAGAAGTGGGTTAACTATGCACTGAAAAACGACACCGTAATTTTCTATGATGCTGCCTACGAAGCATATATCACAGATCCTGAGATTCCTCATTCTATATATGAAATCAAAGGAGCCAAGAAGGTGGCTATAGAGTTCCACAGCTATTCTAAGACGGCTGGTTTTACCGGAGTGCGCTGCGGATATACTGTCATCCCGAAGGAACTTACGGCTGTAACTCTCGACGGCAAGGAGCGTATTGCCCTTAATCCACTTTGGGACCGTCGCCAGTGTACTAAATTCAATGGCACGAGCTACATCAGTCAGCGTGCTGCCGAAGCTATCTACTCTCCAGAGGGAAAGGTTCAAATCAGGGAGACCATCGATTATTATATGGGTAATGCCAAACTGATGTGTGAGGCTATGACCAAGATGGGATTCAAGGTGTATGGCGGAGTGAACGCCCCGTATCTTTGGGTGAAGACACCGAATGGAGTTGACAGTTGGAAATTCTTCGAGCAACTGCTTTATGGAGCACAGGTGGTATGTACTCCGGGTGTAGGTTTCGGACCGAGCGGCGAAGGATACGTACGCTTCACCTCGTTCGGCAACAGAGAGGACTGTCAGGAAGCTATGCAGCGCATAGAGAAATGGATAAAGGGATAAAAGTGAGCTTTTTACACAAACACAATATTAACTAAAAACGTAAAGCTTATGAACAATTTGAAGAGATTTGGCTTGATGGTTGCCGGAATGGCAGCGCTTGCTACGACGATGACTGCACAGGACAAGGTTGAAGCTACGGTTTCTGCAGACTTTGTCAGTGATTATGTATGGCGTGGACAGCATCTGGGCGATATCAGCGTGCAGCCTACTTTGGGTGTGGCATACAAAGGATTGTCGCTTTCGGCTTGGGGCAACTACGGACTCTCCAACTCTGACGACAACAAGGAGATTGACCTAACGTTAGGTTATACCACGGGCGGTTTCAATGTGGGGATTACCGACTACTGGAGTGCTAAGGAAGGAAAGTACTTCTCTTATGCAAGCCACAAGACTCTTCATGTGTTCGAAGCTAACATTGGCTACGACTTCGGTCCTGTCGCTCTGCAGTGGTACACTAACTTTGCCGGAGCCGACGGTCTGAACAAAAGTGGCGACCGCGCTTACTCTTCGTATGTAGAGGCAAGCGCACCGTTTAAACTTGCCGGCTGCGACTGGACGGCTGCTGTGGGTGCCGTGCCGTATGCCACTGACTTCTATGCCAATGCCAACGGATTTGCGGTAACAAACGTTTCACTGAAGGCGGAAAAGGAAATTACGGTAACAAAATCCTTCACGTTACCGCTCTTTGCAAGTATATCGGCAAACCCGAGCACACAGAAAGCGTATTTCGTTTTTGGCTTCACTCTCAGACCTTAAAAGTATAGGAATATAGTACATTATCACGGTGAAGAAGTTTGTCTTACAACAAAAAGACACACAAAGCCGTGAATAAAATAACAAAAGGTATGCTGCAATAGAAAAAAGCATTACCTTTGCACAGTAAAAAAAAACAAGAACCATATAAATAAAACTTTAAACAATGGCAAATTTAAGATTTCAGGTTGTTGAAGAGGCGTTCAAGAAACGCCCCGTGGAAGTGATTGCACCTGTTGAGCGCCCTTCCGAATATTTCGGAAAATACGTGTTCAACCGTGCTAAGATGTACAAGTATCTGCCTGCCGATGTCTATGACAAGCTTATCGATGTTATCGACAATGGCGCTACACTCGACCGCTCTATCGCCAACGCCGTGGCTAACGGCATGAAGCAGTGGGCTGAGGAGAACGGCGTTACTCACTATACTCACTGGTTCCAGCCGCTTACCGGCGGTACTGCCGAGAAGCACGATGCCTTCATCGAGCACGACGGAAAGGGCGGAATGATTGAGGAATTCTCCGGCAAGCTGCTTGTTCAGCAGGAGCCTGACGCAAGTTCGTTCCCTAACGGCGGTATACGCAACACTTTCGAGGCGCGCGGATATTCTGCATGGGATCCTACTTCTCCTGTATTTATCATCGACGACACTCTTTGTATTCCTACTGTCTTCATCTCTTACACCGGTGAGGCTCTCGACTACAAAGCTCCGTTGCTTCGCGCTCTTCATGCCGTGAACGTGGCTGCAACCAAAGTTTGCCATTATTTCGACCCTAAGGTTTCTAAGGTTACATCCAACCTCGGTTGGGAACAGGAGTACTTCCTTGTTGATGCCGACCTCTACAGTGCCCGCCCGGACCTTATGCTTACCGGCAGAACGCTGATGGGACATGATTCTGCCAAGAACCAGCAGATGGACGACCACTACTTCGGTACTATACCTGATCGTGTTCAGGCTTTCATGAAGGATCTTGAGGTTCAGGCTCTCGAACTTTCTATCCCTTGCAAGACTCGCCACAACGAGGTTGCACCGAACCAGTTTGAGATTGCTCCTATCTTCGAGGAATGCAACCTGGCTGTTGACCACAACATGCTCCTCATGTCATTGATGAAGAAGGTGGCTCGCAAGCACGGCTTTATCGTTCTGCTCCACGAGAAACCATTCGCCGGCATCAACGGTAGCGGTAAGCACAACAACTGGAGCCTTTCTACCGATACCGGTGTTCTGCTCCACGCTCCTGGCAAGACTCCTGAGTCTAACCTGCGTTTCGTTACTTTCATCGTGGAGACACTGATGGGTGTTTACCGTCACAACGGACTTATCAAGGCTTCTATCATGAGTGCTACAAACGCTCATCGTCTGGGAGCCAACGAGGCACCGCCAGCAATCATCTCTTCTTTCCTCGGCAAACAGCTTACTGAACTGCTCGAGCATATCGAGAAGAGCGACAACGAGAGCGTATTCAAGATGGAAGGCAAGCAGGGCATGAAGATGGACATCCCGGAGATTCCGGAACTCCTCATCGACAATACCGACCGTAACCGTACTTCACCATTCGCATTCACGGGTAACCGTTTTGAGTTCCGTGCCGTAGGTTCTGAGGCTAACTGTGCTTCGGCTATGATTGCCCTCAACTCTGCCGTTGCCGAGGCTCTGAACGACTTCAAGGCTCGTGTTGATGCTCTTATCGCAAAGGGTGAGGATCAGACAAAGGCTATCATCACAGTATTGCGCGAGGATATCAAGACTTGCAAGCCTATCCGCTTCGACGGCAACGGATATTCCGACGAGTGGGTTGAGGAAGCTAAGAAGCGCGGTCTCGACTGCGAGACAAGTTGCCCGGTTATCTTCGACAACTACTTGAGCGACTCTTCTGTCAAGATGTTCACCGATCTGGGCGTTATGACAAAGAAGGAGCTTGAGGCCCGCAACGAGGTGAAATGGGAAACCTATACTAAGAAGATTCAGATTGAGGCTCGTGTATTCGGCGACCTCTCTATGAACCATATCATCCCTGTGGCTACCCATTATCAGAGTATGCTGCTGAAGAATGTGGAGAATATGCGTTCTGTATTCCCTAAGGAAGAGGCAGAGAAGCTCAGCTCACGCAACATGAAGATTATTCGCGACATCGCTGAGCGCACTCAGATTATCGAGAAGGGTGTAGAGGAACTTGTCAACGCTCGCAAGGTGGCTAACAAGATTACTGACGAGCGTGAAAAGGCTATTGCCTACCACGATACAGTGGCTCCGAAAATGGAGGAGATACGCTACCACATCGACAAGTTGGAGCTGACTGTAAGCGACGAACTCTGGACGTTGCCTAAGTATCGCGAACTACTGTTCATTAGATAACTGTCCGGTTTCGCTTTACAAAAGACAGTAAGGCTCCTGCTGAAAGACAGTGGACTTATCAGATTATCAAATAAAATGAGGTTACCGTCTGACGGCTCTTACAAGATTTGGTATCGAATAATTTAGACTATACGTGGCGGCTCGCCGGATGACGAGTCTTGCGGGCTGCCGTGAAAAAGAAAATAAAATAGTACAATCTATTTCTTTTATTGGTTGTTTAAGTTGGGGGCTGCAAGGTTGTGAAACCGTGCAACCCCTTTGTTTTTTATTCCCTATGACTTGACTATAACGAAAGAAAGACCTCTGGTAGTAGGTGCGGTGTCTCACCGCACAGTAGCAAGAAAATTCAAACTATTTATAGGTTAGATACGACTTCCTAATTGTGCGGTGAGACACCGCACCTACTATGATTTCAAACTGTACAGATTGAAAAAGTTTTTTTGCTTTTTTACCCTCACACCCTCACACAAGGGTCTGAAAGTCCCTGTTTATCGAGGTTTCAAGTGGTGAGGGATAGTGTGAGGGGTCGATGCTGACCCCTCACACTATCCCTCACGCATGAAACAATGATAACAGTAAAATATTACTATATATTTTTATTGGATATAAAAGTTGAACCAGACCAATCATTTGCCGGCAGTATTTGACCACTGCACCAAAGGTGCAGCATGGGTGCACCTTTGGTGCCACTTATATTCTACCAATCTTTTCAAGCTGTGCGGCTGAAAATGATAGGTCAACCCATCTATAAATAAAGTTCATTCGAGGAGCAAGCTCTGGCAGGGCTACTTATACGCATGTCTTGTTTCATCGATTTTCCGTTTGGTTGATTGAAACATTAAATGCCTTACAACGGCGATTTCTCTGATTGCAGCGGCTCAATGAGAAACGGCCAAATTTCTCATAGATGTCCAATCCTCGACCAAGAGCTATTGTCCATCCTGTGTCTGTTTGGATAAAGCGGTCATGGTCTGCCTTGAAGTCAAACGTAAACTCGATGCCCATTGGCAACAACTCATCAGCCAAGTCATTGAAAGAGTCTATCACCTCTGCCACTTTCTCGTCATCATCGTTTTGTGTACTCAGATGAATTTTGACGGTATCTTGCACCGTAGATACATCTTTTACCATCTGGATGAAATCTACAAGGTTGTCTATCTGGTAGGGTTGACGGATGAAAGGGTCTGTCACATTGATTTTCTTTGCTGTTCTTAAATAGTCACCAAAGAGGTCTTTATAGGTAACGCCACCTTGATTCTCTCTAATAGATATAGTCTTGGCAACAAGTGGTTTGATACGAGGACGGGATCCAGGAGTCTTTGTTTCCTGTTTCACTTCATCTTCTTCATCTGTTTCCCCAGTGTTTGTCTGCTTGTGTTCAATGTTTTCAAGTGTTTCCACCTTTATTGTTTCGCCGGTCTTCAGCCAGAGATATTGAAACTTAGCCGGCTCGGCGCAGAACGTGCTGTCGATGATATAGAGTTGGTCTTTCACACGCTTACGCCCCTCGGCGGCAAAGTCGATGAGTTCCTTTGCCTCCTCATCGGTCATGTTGCCATCTGGATAGATGAGTTTCATCATGCCAGAGAAGGTCTTGCGAATGGCAAGATGGTCACGCTCCGAGAGGGAACCGTCAAACTTGGCATAGTCCTTCAACAGTGCGGTTCTGTCATCGTTTCTGAGAGCGTGAAGTACAGCTGCGATATAATCTGTTATAAGACCATACCCCTTTGAAAAGCTGTCCTTCTTTAGTATCTTGATTTCCCAACCTGGGTTGTAGAGATGCATACGGTCGAGGAAGGCTCCCTTTATGAATGCCGTCGGTATGCTCTCGAAAAGATGCGAGTTCTTCAGCATATACGGAACGGTATGCTTCGTATTGCCCACGAATGACATGGAAGCACTTGCCTCGTGAGTGCCCTTGCCACGGTTAAACGACTTGTTGGCGAGATAGTTCTGCATGGTGTCTATAAGCACGGCATCTACGTTACGTCCTTTCTGCTGTTCAAATTCGTCCCATGCCACGACATCCCAATAACCCACAAGTCCAAGGATTTCTTTATTTCCCTGAATTTTTACGAATAGTCGGGCACTGGTTACATCGCCGCCACTTACAAGCACGCCGTATGGGGACAACTCTTGGAATACATGAGACTTACCTGTACCTTTCGGACCCAGTTCCATGAAATTGAAATTGTTCTCCACATGAGGAAGGAGACGAGCCAAGGTTATGAACTTCTCACGACGATTCATCACCTCTGGGTTCAACCCCACGGTATGCATTAGAAAGTCTATCCATTCTTCGGTAGTGAAGTTCTTACGCTGGTCAATGTATTCCTGTAGGTCGATGTTTGAAATCTGTATAGGCTTCAATGTCTGAATTTCCCATCTCACCTTGATATTCTCACCACTGATATAGCCCAATGTAATGATACACCACACGCCATTGCCACTCAACAGTTTGGGGTTATGGCGCACATAGTCGGTACCGATAGGAACACCTGTCAGCCCAAGGTTGGCAAAGGTAGCCTGATACTCATCGTTTCTCTCGTTCAATACAACCGTCACCTTGTCGATGATGCGGTGTTTGCCGTTCTCGCGTATCAGTCCTTTTACCGATTCCGCCTCCGCACGATGCACATAATTGTTCTGTATCACCTGCTTCACCTTTTCAATGCCTTCACTTATCACCTCTTCGTCATCACTGGCACAATACTGCCCAAGAAGATACTCCAGCACGTAGGTAGGCACAGGAAGGCCTCCTTTCACAAGAAAAGCCAAGTCCTTTCGCACCACTTTGCCGATGAAGCAATCCATTATTTTCTGTTGCAAATCCATAAGCCTTAGAAGACTAAATTAGAAATCAAAATCATTTTCAATCAACGTATTGTTCGTAACATTCTCCTTAATAAGTGGATTCAGCTCATCTGTAGCATCAAACACTTTCAGTTGCAATACCTTGGCATCAACATTCTTGTTGAGCGTGAGGTCTACCTGAATCTTTCTGTTGTCCAAAGATGTGTCTGTCTTGTCAAGAAGAATGTCTTTGACCGGCGTTACGGCTACATCGTTATGATACAAGGCAACCCTTATGTGTCTTTCCTTCATGTCCATAGACACAGCTTCGGTCTGCAACAGCTTGAATCTCAGACGTGAGGCTTGTATCGAAAGTCGTCTGTCGAGTATCATCACGCCTACTGGCTGCTTGTTGTCTGCCCTTTCCTGTCTGCTTGTAATAACAGGGATTATCAACTCCTGCAATGCAGCGCCGCCATGCGTAAACATATATCCACCCGATGGAGCATTAAAACGGTTGGTTCCCTCCGGCACTGCCACCATCACATCGTTGGCATTTACCATGCCCGACACCTCGCCGAGCGGGAATTTCGCAACACCATTCACCTTGTCTTTCGACTTTGTTAGATAATAACGTGTGCTACGCTCCAAGCAATCTTCTTCGATTTTGTGCTTGTCCTTTTCTTTAAACTCTATGTCATTGAAAAGAAAACCATGGTCGCTTGTAACATATACCTCTGTCACATTATATGACGCATGGATTTTGGGAATCATCGTTGCTAACTCCTTGATGGTCTTTCTGCAACTCCGCACGATATCCTCTGAATTTCCTTTATGTCCTACCTTGTCGATGACATCATGGAATATGTAGACAAGTGAATGTTTGAATATTTCCCGGTTTTTATCTTGATTGTATTTGGCAACCTCCTCAAAGTCTACACAAACGGCACCGTCGCGATAAGCTTGTAAATGTTCTGAACGCTTCTGTAGAGTGTCGAGAATGTGGTCGTCGACAGCCATGTCCTGTTCCTCGTCCTTTCCGTAGAGCTTCAGTTCACGGTGAGGAAGCAGCGACGGCTTACAGTATTTTGTTTCCGATGGAAGCATGGCTAAGGCAGGTTTCAAGGTTGCGATATGCTTCGACTTTGCCAACTCGCCAATGAGTTCCTGCGCCACCTCATATCTGAGGGCATCGCTCACTATGACCGCCACCTTCTTCTGAACAGGTTTAATTCGCTCATTGTAGAAGTTCTGTTGGCGCAGCAGATGCACCTCGTTCATGCCGCCTGTTTCTTTCAGACAGCGTGTCCACTCCAAGTTGATGCGATTGCAAAGCTTGCTATAGTTTTGGTCAAGGCGAAGTTTTACTTGCTGCAACGTGTCAAAGAGTTCGCAAGTAGGATCTATGTCAAAGTATGTCTCATTGGCTTGCCGGTAATACTGGTCAATGAGGCAATAGTCCGACTCATACCTCATCACATACTCATCGGCAGTATTGAGCGTCAGCGAACCAAGCGAGAGTGCCTTCTCATAGAGTCTTGCCACAATGACTGCGTAATCCATCACGGCAGCCATCACCCGGTTGTCGCTATGCTTCAGCATCAGTTCCTCAATGCGGCTAATGACTTCCGTTGGCTCCGTCTCAATCTTTTCCACCAATAGGGTCATAATGATTGGCAAGCAGAGTGCTTCTGGCACATAATAGTAGTTGGCACCTGTACCATACCAGCGTATGATGTCATCATCGCGCACTTCGCTGCCCAATTCATTGAAGAGTTCGGTAAGAGCTTCGGTTGTCTTGTCGCCCGTGAGTGCCAACTCCAATATGCGGTTCATGTGCTGCAAAGCCACGCCGTCGGTGATTCTTGTCTGCTTGTAGTTGTCGGCAGCCACTGGAGCAAGGTTCTGCACAATGGCGTTATATTTGAACACATGCACTATCTTTTCCACTTTCTCTTTGGTGTCATCATTATACGACACACCGAAGATGTCGGTAAGATGTTCATTCAGTGCTTTTTCCGCATCCTTGCATCTGCGTAGTTTCACATAGAAATCACGCTGCTTTTCATCTTCACACTCTCTGCCAAGCAAAAGCACTTTCAGGACGATGTTGTCCCAATCCAATACACGGTTAGCTCCCATAAAACTGCTTATAAATCCACGTACCATCAGGTCGTAGGTTATACTGCCGTCTTGATAATAGGGCATGAAGAAGCGCAGCATCTTACTTGACTGCAAGGCGATGACGTTTCGCTCCACAAACCTCAAGAGACGGCTGTCGGTTGTAGGCAACGCATATTGCTGCATGAATGCCGCATAGTTTTGGCTGTGGTACTCCATGTTGGCTGCAAGCACATCCATAAGAGGAAACGATGCCTGTAGCGATTTCTTCTTCAGTGGACTTTCCTGATGACAGAAGATGATGACCCGGTCGTTCTGCCAGTCGTTGTCGAGGTGGTATTTCGTGGTGAACCAGTCGCCCTTGAAGTCTACATACCGATAGCCCTGTTGCCATTCTGCGCTTTCAAGCTCGGCTGTTGTAAACATATCCACGGCGTCTTGGAATATGAACAACACCCGTAACTCAGGGTCACGCTCGAAATACTCGTATATCTTTCTTTGCAATTCATTCATATTGTTGTCATTTCAGCTTCTGTAACACATCACCAAACTTGGCATAGTTCACCACCACGCCATCATCAAGGTCGAAGGCTATCTGCTGGTCTGCCACCTCGTGCAGTCGGTCGTGATATTCTCGGCACTCTGCAATTTGTGTAGCGAGTCGGTCGAGCGCACGACGCTCTGCGGCATTGAGATTGGCTGCATTTGCCTCCATTTCGCTTTGCTTCTGCACGAGCCATTCTATGTGTGGCAGCAGATACTTGGTGCGGATTCGCTCAGCTGTATATGGAGTCATGCGGTGCATGTAGGCAATGCACTGGAATGCGCCTTTCTTAGATGTGAACAGCCAGTAGATAGGACGGTTCTGGTACATCTTCTTGTGGTATTTCCAGAAGTCCTTCACGAAGTAGTCGTCTATCGACTTGCCAAGGGCAGCCTCAACGGTGTTGAGATTTTCCACAAGCCGTTCTTCGCCCAATGTCACAGCCAGCCACTTTTTGAAGCGCACCGTGGCATTGTCGGCAAAGTCAGTGTCCGACGGCATCAGCGGTATGATGCCGTCATCGTCTATCTCAAAGCGGGAGTTGGGCACGAGCTTTTCATATTCCTCCACGCCGTCGCCTTGGTTGGCAAGTATGAGTCCGGGCTTGTCTATCGAGTAACGTCCCATCATACATCCCACGGCGTAACTGATGAACTGCTTGATAATGACATCGTCGTGCCATACTATATGTTGAGTGTTGCTATTGTTTGTCATAATCGTCATTTCTTATATTTATTCGTCTATTAGTACTTGCCATACTCCATGCTTTCTGCCTCCTACACGTTTGAGCAAGCCTTTCTGCTGTAGTTTTCCGATAATGAATTTCACACCGCCAAAAGAAACGCCATCTATTGAATCTGCGATTTCCTCTCTGGTTGCTTGTGGATGTTTCATTAGATATTTCAGTACTTCTGATTGAGACGGCTCTAAAGCCTTAAGGACAGTATTACTATCCTTTAAAACATTCATTTGGGTAGTGGGATCGCTCTTAGGGACAGTATTACTATCCTTTAAAGGCTCTTTTGGGTAAGTTCTCCAAATCGTGACCTTAAACTCCTTTCCATTCTCATCATTCTCCAACCGTATGTCGGGACATTCTGTCAAGATACGTACGATGCCCGACCCAATGCCTTTGTAATGTAGGGCATTGGTTGCAAATGTCGCCATATATGGATTGCGCTGAAACGTCATTCCATTGCGTATGTCGGTTTCAGTGAGTCCCCCTGCCAAGGCTCCAGGACTGATTACCTCCACCCTGTTGTCAAATATAAAGATGCGAATGGGGGCTGACCGAAGCAGGTCTCTATGCACCAAGGCATTCTGAACCACTTCCTCCAACACCTCTTCGGGTATTTCCAGTTTTCCCAACGTGTTGAACGACGCCCCTTTTTCTTGTATGTTATGCAGATTGGATTTCAAGAACGTCATACTTTTTTCGTATATCTGTGGCATATTGCCCAATATTTCCTTCGTGTCTCGAAATCGCGTTCCCGCAAGGTCATCCCCGAAGAACGAGACAGCTTTCACCATGCAAGTAGGGCATTTGTATTCTGGATGCTTGCCGAAGAATAGATAACCAGCAAGAGTTGGAATGCCATTGTGATTCAGCACATGTATATTCTTCAACACCTGCACTGAATTTTTGCCAAATCCATCCATGGTTGTGAAATAAACCTTTTGTAGATAGTCGTCGATGGCATAGCGGTCGAGGTCGGCTAAAGTTGTGTCATTAACACCTGCGGCATCAGTCTGATAGGTTCCTGCATCTTGAAACAAGGCAAGTATCTCGGCGTTCTCTGTGATACGACGTTTGTCTGCACCTTGCTTCACCCATATTTCGCCGTTGAGGTTCTTGTAGGGTTTGTTCTTGCCTTCCTCTACGGTACACACAAGGAAATGCTTGCCTTCCATACGCACCACCTCTGTCTCTATATAGATGGTAGGGCGTACCTGCTCGTTGGCAGTGTTGCCAAGTTCACGGCTCGTCACCTGTATCTCATCATACGACAAACCTGTCGGCTTGCCTGTCTTATCTTCCACACCAAAGATGATTACTCCGCCCTTAGTGTTGGCAAAAGCTACCATTTCCTTTGCCATTTCCTTCTGCGAAGTAAATTTTTCCTTGAACTGCACTTTGGTTGTTTCACCACAAAGGCATAAGTCTTTCAGCGTTTCTTCCGTCATGATTATATTTTTTATCGACCATTTTCTTTGCTCTCACTCTATCGTTATCTCGCCCTGCTGCAGGATGGTGATTTCGTCGAGCGGCACATCGGGCGTCAATTCGTCCTGCAGGCCGTAGATATCGATGAACTGGCGGTTGAGCTCTTCCTCGTTCTCATGCAGCTGCTTGAACTTGTGCTCCCACTTCTGCTTGTACTGCTCTATGCGCCATGCCAAGCTGTCGAGCTGCGGAGCGGCAGGGTCGATGCAGAGGCGCTCGCCGGTCTCCTTATAGTGGTCTTCTATGTAGTTGTTGATGTTGTCCATGTAGGTCTGATCATCTACTGACAATAGCTCGTTGCGCTGGAAGTCCCAACTGGTTTCGTGGGAATCCCAGTCTTGCTTGCTGATGGAGATGTTTTGTTGGACTTTTTCTGAAATAGTCGTAGATAACTGAGAATCATAAATAAAAGGTACTTTGGAAACTACTTCAGCTCCATTATGTAATGTTGGATTCATAAGGGCTAAATAACTTGTTAGCACAGGGGTATTTAAGAATCCAAGATAATAATATCTGTTGTCTTTAGGAAACATACTAACACCAGAATGCTCAAAAAGCAACCCATTGGGATAATATCTTGCACTAAATTTACCAGAAGAAACTTCATTCCATGTTAATGCCTCATGAAAATATAATTGAGAATAAGTAGTTCGAGGACGATGCATTTCTGTAGTATCTGACCAATCAACCACAGAATATAGATTGCCATACCATTTTCTGAAACAACCTCCTGCTGTAAATGGTACATATTTTATAGAATAAGAGAGATAGTTATCCATTGAAGCCAGACTAAAATTCTCATTCTTTTTTGATATTTCAAACCAATTTCGAATATACTTATCATTATTTCCTGTCGAGAAGCCTGAGCGTGCTATTGAATTTGCACCCAAATCCAAGCCTTCGAATTTGGATATAAAATTCTCACTCACCCAATACCCAACCGGACACCCCGGAATCTTCTCAAAGTTCTTCTGCTCCACATTCGGATAATAAACACGATTGCCATCCTCATTCCCATGGATATGCGAAAGGAATAGCTGTTCCTTGTCAGCACAGTTCTTGCCATCCACCAAGCGATAATAAGTACCTTTGGCACCATCTACCAACCAATCGCTCAAATCCTTGTCGGCATCTTCCATGAATCTGCGCTTCCATTCCGCCTTCTCTGCCTCTGGCAATGCCTTCACTTCACCCAAGGTGATTCCACCGTATGGGTCATGGGGCTTAGTCAAGACAAAGGCGGTATTCTGCACTACCTCACCCGAAAGCTCGTCGAACGTGCGAGGACCGAGGTGCAACATACTATCGATGATATAGTTGTGCAAGAAGATGTTGCGCAACTTCTCAAACGAAGAGAGGAACATCCAGCTCTGCATGTTGATTTGCGCCATCTTGCCACCATCAGCCAGTCGTTCCATACCCATCTGCATAAACACAGAGAAGAGGTCTGCCTTTCCCTCCGCATAATTATCCTTTACATACTTTGAGAGCACGCTGTCGAAATGCCCGCTTCCCATATACGGCGGATTCATCACTAATGCCGTATACTTCTCGGTCAGCGCAAGGATGATGCGCATATAAGGCATCAGCAGCGTTATGGCACTCGGCACAATATCGCCATTAGCCAACTGCTTCTCATACTCTTGCGTACGAACGAGGATGGCATTTCGGGTCTGCTCCGAAATGTCGAACTTCATGATGCTGCCAAGCGTATCGGCATGGTTCATCAGCAGGATGGCATCAGTTAGCTCACACACCATTTCGGTGTTGCCGCCCAACAGATAATGAGGGAGCGTTTCTTTGAGATACTCCTCGGCAGAGCGCGTGTCGCCCTCGGCGGCTATCGCCTCGGCTATGGGGTGCGGCATGTCGTAGACGCGCGGCATCACCTTGCCGTCGAGGAAAGCCGAGTCTTTTTGGCATGCCTTCATCAGGAGGGCAAACGTGGCAAGCTGCTTGGCACGGGTGTCGAGGTCGATGCCAAGGAGGTTTTGACGCAGAATGTGGCTAATGCCCTGCGTGCGACTGTAGCCTTCCTCCACATAAATGGCATAGAGCAAGTCGAAGCACTCGTTGAGGATATGACCGGAGCCACAGGCAAGGTCGGCAACGGTAAGTTGGGCAAGGTCGTCCACCTTCAGCGTCTCGCCACCCGATGGCGTATCAACCAGATACTTCATGTTGTCCTTCACCTCGCAATACGGATTGTTGTCAATATAGATGCGCCCCACCGTGTTCTCCACCATATATTTCACAATCCAGTTTGGAGTGAATATCTGCGTGGCAGGAGCAATCTCGTCGGTGTCGTACTTGCCCTTTTTCGCAAAAGCCTCCGCCTTGCGGTCGGAGATATAGAACTGGTAAAGCCAGCCGATAAGTTCAGCAGAGCGAAAATCATCGTCCTTGATAAATGCCGTATCGTTAAGCATACTCACAAAGCCACCCTCCGCCAAGATATTCTGCGGCAGAAGCAGCTCCGTGTAGTCTGCAATATTGCCGAAACACTTGTTGATAATAGGATTCTCATGGCAGTAAGCCACAATGAGCAAGGCAAACTGCTCGTTGGTTTTGCTGTCGTCGTCGAGCAGCTCCATCAGTTTGCCGCGCACGTCATCAGACATCTGCGGCATACGTCCCTGTCGAGCCTCGCTCACAATGACAGGTACACGCACATCCTCACTTTCGTATGCCAAGACAGGAGATATAAAACCCTGCTTCTGCATGATGCGGATAGCCATGAAGCGGTTGAACCAAGTATAGGCTGCCTCCTCTGCCACCTGACGGATGCCACGGGCGCAGATGTTATTGTATAGCGACATCCAGCGGCAGTAAAAATCCGTCGATACGGTGTCGCCCATAAACACGGCACCGCCCTCCATCTTCTGTGGCAATTCAGCGGGTTTGCCAGTCTTTAGGTCAAACCCCATAGCTTGCAAGCGGTTCTTTACGCCCTGCATCAGTATGTTGCGAGCTTCTACAGCGAAGCGTTTCAGTCTGTTAGTATCCATCTATAGTCCTATCCTATAATAATGTCATTGTTTTCATTTATATATTGCATGAGTTCGGCTTTCAGTCCTGCCAAATAGATGTCCACATCTGTCTCTGAACGCATGGGCTTGGTGGTATGCGTGTTGAGATGCACTATCTTGCGCATCCTTGGCTTGGACTGATTTCCGCCAGAAGCGTTTATTTTCCGCATCTCCTCCTCCAAAAAGTCGCGCGTGTCAGCATTGGCTTGAAGCGCATAGAAGTTGGAGGTGCTTGTCTTCAGCGATATGGTGATGTCGCGCTTTGCAAACTTGTCACGCGACACCCCGACTTCCTTGGCATACTGCTCCAGCTCATCGAATGCCTTGCCGAAGTTCACCTTAATCTTCTCGATTAGCTGAGTTTTGCGCTCACCAAGCAGTCCATTCAATGTGCGCATCATCTTCATGTAAGACGGCATCTTGTCCCAAGGCTCCTCATCGGTAAGGATGCCACGGATAGCCTTGGCGATCTGCTGCTGCTCTTCAGAGAGAAAAGCAAAGTTATCTCGGTTGTCGTCGATAAACTTGCGTATCTTCCCGTAGTTGGCAAACTGATCGTTGTGGAATGAGTTGATGCTCTTGCAACGGTCGAACAGGCGGCAAGCCTCGTCGCGTGCGTCGATGATGGTCTGGAAAAACTTCAGATGGTCGCGCTCTGTTAGCCAACTCTCCATCAAGCCGACAGCCTCGTCTATGGTATGGGCGAACGGACATCCGCTAAGTTCACGGGACAAGGCACGGTAGCGTTTCAGAAGCGTATTAAGCATACTATCGTCAGTCTCCTTACAATTGCGGAACAATTCAGTACTATCATTACTGCCTTTCACCGACATCACGTTGAAAATATGTTTCCACGCATCGATAAAGTCGTTCAACACCTCTTGCGAAATGGCTTTAGCCTTCTCCACCGAGAACTTGCTGGCATCTCGCACAATGTTACGAGCCGTATCCTCACGGCTCACGTTGGGATTGTTGTTGTAGTTGAAGGCATACAAATGGCGGCGCACCAACTCGTTGAGATAGTAGATGGTGGCATAGTCAGACCATCCGTATGGCACCTTCGAGAATTGGCGCACCGCATCAGCCACCGTCACGTCGTGAGGCGAACGGTCGAGCCAGTCTTTGATTTTCTTCTCTGGCGTGCTTAGCGGCATATTTGATAGCGCAGGATCTACGGGGCGTAGTATCTTTGCCGACAGGTCGGCACCGTTTCGGGGAGTCTCACCATTTGCCACAAGCTGGGCATAAGAATAAAGCGTCTCCATGTGGCAGTTGAGCAATGCCTCGTAGCGTTCGGCTTTCTTGGCTGTTCCCATTTGCGAAGCAGAGAGCACAGCACCGCAAGAAATGACAGGGCAGGTGTCGAGTATTTGCTGGAATTGCGGTTTTATCTCCTTGTCGTAAAGTTCCTTGGCACGCTGTTGGAATATCAGTTTGGTGCGTTGGCGCTCTTCGCTGATAGCCTGTTCCTGGGCAAAACGCTGCACACGGCAGTAGTAAAGGAAGTTGGCACGTAGCTCCTGATTGTCCTTCAACTGCGGATAGAGGAAATAAATGAGATGGGTGCCCTGCGATGTGTTGTTCGTGCTAAAAGCAAACTGCTCCACGGAGTCGGTACCTGCGGTTGTTACAAAGTCGATGCTTACATCGGCATTGTTGCTCAGATAGTTGCGTCCGTCAATGCTGATGCCCACATTGAAAGAGCGTGTGGCAAATGTCTTCTTGTTGCTCGGATTGCCGAAATGACTGAAGAAGATGTTTTTCAGTTCGTCGCTGTAGGTGTTGCTGTCCACCTGCTGGTTCTTAATAAGTTGTGCCACCTTCGACTCTTCCTCTGTATAGAACTCGTATATCTCGCTTCCTGTTTCCGTCTTCGTCTTGCGAATGACAGCCTTGTCAATCAAGAATGCCAGCACCATGCTCACATCCTGTTTGATGGCAGCCTTGCCCGCATCCACCTTGGTCATGAGGAGGGTCACGATATTGTCGATGGTAGCGGAGAACGATGGCTTGTCCACATCCGAGAGATTGCAAATCATAAAGAGCACGTAGACCACACGGCGATAGAACTCCTGCTTCTGTGGGTCGTTGATATGTGAAATTGCCTGACGTGCATTTCCCAGGGCACGCTGTCCCAGGTGCTGCATAGACCCTTGGAACATCGCACCGAAGAAACGGTCGAAAGAGATGAACTCACCGACCTCCATATTGGCAGTCTCCTTAGCTATGGAGAAGGTGATGTTGATAAGCGAACGTTCGTTGCCCTTCACTTGCTTGTCCACGTAGTTCATATTCACAAAAGAATCAAGAACTTTCATGATAAGCTGGAACTGATAAGGCACAAACGGGTAGCAAGCAACGAAATCGTCCTTGCTTGTATATGCTTTATACTGGCTTGGCAGAATGAACTGGGCGTCGAGCTTAGCCTTGTCCTTGTCGTACATATTGCCAAGCATCAACTCCACATCGCCCTTTTTCTCAAGAATACGCTTTTGAGTGATGTATTCTGGCGAGGTACCCTGCAGCGAGGCACGCACCTCGAAACGTCCAAGAATTTTCCCCACTTCGTCCTCTGGATTGCTCACGTTTCCACCTACATTTGTGACAACCTCTTCCAAAGTCTGTTGGGCGGTACATGCTATCCAACAACGCGACTCACATACCTCGTCGAGACGTTTCACCAACGACTGGAGCTGAAGCAATAGGTCGCGGTGTTCACCAATGAACTGACTTACCTCATCGACAAAGAACAAAATGCGGAAGTTGCGGTTTTTACGGCTGTCGATAAACTCCTTCATCTCAGCTGCAAAAGCTTCAACCGACACATTTACCTCGTTGTTGAGTATGCGTGTGCGGATTACATCCGTCGAGAGTGTGGGGTCTACTTCCTTCGCCATTTGCAGGGCGAGGTCAAGACGACCGGCGGCAAAGCGTGATATGTTGCGTTGCCAGTCGTACCCCTTGCTCCTTACATACTCCTTGAACTCTTGAAACTTGCCGTTATCATCGAGAGCCTTTTCAAGATATTGAGCGAGGGCAAGGTTGAACGAGTTGTAACCACGCTGTGCGTTGAACTGATTCCAGAAGATAGTGGTGAACGCCGTCTTCTGGTCAGCATTGACATCATGCACATCGCCAATGTTGAACATCACCATTTCAACATCAGCTTGAGATACATACCATTTCTGCAGAGCTTTGAGTTCTGATACAGAAACGCCTTCCTGCTCCAATTTGGATATGCCAGTAGTACGACGCATTATTTCCTCCGTGGCCTCTATCAAGCGTATAAATGCCATCTCACAACGTTCTTTATTCTGCGAAAGGCAGTAGCTGGCATATTTCAGAAAGTGTGATTTACCCGAACCATAGTAACCATTAATCCATATACCGATATGGCTGCCTTGATTCACCTTGATATTGGTCAGAATATTATAGAGATTAATGATAATCTCCTCGGTGAAAACATACTCAACAATTTCAGTGAGTACCGTCTCGTCGGTAAGGTCAGAAGCCGACACTGCCGGATTTACCTTACGGTCGAGTCCTTTTGCATATAAGTCCTTGAATTTCATAAGCAATATATGGATTTATTTGTTTACTAATAATGTCGCACGATAGGTATGCGAGTCTTCAAGTGTATCGAAAAGGGAAAAAGAATTACCCTCTTGATGTCCTGGATAGAATAGTATTATCTTGTACCGCGACGTATCATTGTATTTCTCGTAGCGTGTGAGGAACACATTGGTACGCAGATAAGGAAACATCTTGCCGATGCCGTGGATAAAGACGTATGGGTGCTTGTATCCATTGTTGGAATTTATATATTCATCAATTTTTTGGCTTACAAAGCTAATGAAACTATCTGAGTTGGCTTCCGTCGTAAGTTCCTTGGTCACCATATCTGGATGCACCTTATCTTCTTCGAATGTATCATCCAAGAGAGAGTTGTCGCCAAACTTTTCGTTTCTAAGATACTCACAAAAGACCTTGAACAAGTCAAGCTCAAGTGCATCCACGAAATTCGTTGGTCGTTCAAGCTTTTCCTTGAACTCCTGTATTTGGCGACGCATCTCATACTCCTTGCTCGCAGGGTATTGATATATGTAGTAGTTATAGAATACATTGCCACTATGCTCATCCTGAAACCCAGGTGAACATAGATATTCATATAGCTCTGGTATGGTCATACTCTTCATATATTACAACTGGCTTTTAATGTCATTAATTTCGTAAGGATAAAGAAGACAGGCTTCGAGAAACCACTCCTCTCCACTACGGATATAATACGCAAACTCGTCGGCATCAAGCTTGACTGGGGTCAGTTCATTGGTCTTTTCATTGAGCAGTCCCGACTGGCGAAGTATAGTAAGGTAATTGCTGCAGCATTTGTCTTTTGTGGCATCCGACCAACTGTCGACAAAGTCATCATGAGCGGAAAGTTCATTAAACTCCATCAAAAGGTCATCTCTCAAGAGAGTATGGTCTATAGAGTTCCACTTTCGCATTGCCACGTTGACGTGGAAGTCAAACACGAGTTTGTATGTTTTCAATATCGCATAAAACAATCCGGCTCGTTGACCAGCCTCGCTCATACCTTGCCATGTTTTCCAAAACAGAGCTGGAACAGAAGCATAACGGCGTTTGAACTCCACCACAAAACGCTTGCGCGATGCTATGGAGTTTACTTGCAAGACACGATTGTTCTCTATCTCATCTTTTAATAGGATATTTGAATTGGCATCCATCAACAAAGGAAGTATACGCCCGAACTCATAATAGAGAAACGTGCATCCCGTGATGGTTGTATATGGACTCTTATTCTTTTCCGTCATTTCTTTGCTCATAATTGATTATCAATCTTCTTTGATAGACCATGGAAGATCTTTGGTGGCAACATGAAGTACCTTTGCTATTTCCACCAATGTTTTCAGCTATGACTGTGTTCGGTTGGTACAACATTTCGAGATAGTTGCTTCATTTTTGTTGGGTTGTTCGGCAAGCCATCTATTTGTTCGTTGTTGTTCAGCCAAAACGACCTTTATTCTGTTTAATCCTTTAACGCTAACCATATTACTATACTTTTATCGATTCAAAAGTAATACTTTTTCATATAAATAACGAATGAAATCTGACTAAATTACGTTTTTAAGTGAAAGTTTTTATATATCCAAATATTATCCCTTACAATTGAATATTAATCCAACATAACACGAAAAGGCATCAAGTTAAACACCCCTCACCACCCCTCACACTATCCCTCACACTATCCCTCACCACCTGAAACGCCGATAAACAGGGGCTTTCGGAGGTATGTGTGAGGGTGTGAGGGTAAAATCACTGAAAAACTTTTTCTTTAATTTAATCCATATTTAGGATGAAACTTATTTATTCCCTATTGACCTAATGCAATATTTCCAGGAATCTATTGTTTTGATATTAGAAAACGAAAGGCAAGAGATTATGAAAATGAAAAGTTTGAATTATTCTTATAGAAAGACACTGTACTTTCTTGTGGCGTTTATGACTGTATTTGCTACTGCACCGTTGATGCAATCATGCGATCTCGACAATGACGGGGATAATTATTGCATCTATCCGTCTTCGCCAAATGCCGTTGTTACAGTGAAGACGGCAGCCGACAATACGGTTTATCTGCAACTCGACGACAGTACTACGCTCCTGCCACTGAACCTGAAGGAGCACCCGTTCAACGGAAAGGAGGTAAGGGCTTTCGTAACAATACGCGAGGCAAGAGACTCTAACCCTCCTTACACGAAGTCTGTATATGTTTCTACTATCGACAGCATCTTGACCAAGCCGTCTGTTGCTACGCTTGGCGACAAGAATACGGAGGTGTACGGCAACGACCCGGTGGAGATATACAAGGACTTCCCTACTGTTTGTGAGGACAATTATCTTACTCTCGCTATCGGCACGGTATGGGGACAACCGGCAAAGGCACACCTCGTGAATCTCGTTACGGGCGTTAATCCCGACGACCCTTACGAAGTGGAACTGAGACAAAATGCTTATGGCGACACGAAGGGCAAGATGGGATATACCACGGTGGCTTTCTCCTTGAAGGCACTGCCGAAAACCGGCGGCAAGAAGGTTAAGCTGAAGGTAAGATTCAATTCGTTTGAAGGGGAAAAAACGGCGGAGTTTGATTACCAGACGAAAGATTGAACGTCTTAATATTGGCATAGAGCCTGATGATATTAAATTCAAGATTTTGGTTTATATCTTCCCCTCCCCCGCCTCCCCCTCCGGGGGCGGAGCAGTTTCTCTTGATTGATATAAAAGCTTGCATACTTGTCGCTATTTATTCGACGAACAAGTCGTTAATAATTCGACTGGCAAATGTTTCAATAGCAAATGTATCTGTATTTAAGCAGAAAGAGTAACCGCTTCTCCCCTGGAAGGGGAGACGGGAGAGGGGAAGAATAAAAATATAAATCAGAAAATTCAATATATAAGAATAGACATATATAATAAGGTGGAAATCTCGGAACAGCATCTCTTGTCGCTACTTAGCAGCGGTGATAAAACGGCGGCGAGGGCACTCTACGATAAATATGTAGGGTGCCTAACTGCCGTATGCTCTCGCTATGTCGTCGACAAGGACGACGTGAAGGATCTGCTCCAGGAGGTCTTCATAAAGATATTCACACAAATAAATACTTTCCAGTATCGCGGAGAGGGATCGCTGAAGGCTTGGATGACTCGCGTGGCGGTGAATATGTCGATAAATTTTCTGAAGACTGCCGGAAAGTTGCCTGTCGTTCATGACGATTTGGTGTCGCTGGCATCGGCAGAAGCTGAAGAGCCTGTTGCCGACGGCGTTCCACCGGATGTCTTACAGGAGATGATAAAGAGTCTGCCGGCAGGATACAGGGCTGTTCTCAACTTGTATGTGTTCGAGAATAAGAGTCACAAGGAGATTGCCCAACTGCTGAACATCAAGCCTACATCGTCTGCATCGCAACTTTTTCACGCCAAGGCGATGATGGCAAAGAAAATAAAAGAATATAAACGTACTCACTAATTTTTTACCGATGAGAGAAGAATGGAAAGATAAACTGCAGAATGCTTTGGCGGATTTTGAAGAATCTGCCCCGGAAGGCTTGTGGGAGAATATCGACAAGGCTCTTGCTGCTCAGAATGTGTCGGTAAGGGGTGAGGACGAGAGCTGGCGCAGACGTGTCGTTGCCATACGTGTCGTTGCTGCCGCAGCGTGTGTGGCTTGCGGCGTCGGACTGTTTCTGTGTCTGCCTAACGGTGAAGATGGAGCTGGGAACAGGCGACTCGCGAATACCGAAACGAGGAATATAACGTCTGTTGCAGACAAGCATACTTATAATGATGCGGCAGAGAATGGAGATTCTAATGATAAATCATCATTTTCAGACAATAAAAAGACGAACACTGGAAAGACTGGCGTAACCGAAGAAAAGTTTCTCTCGTATATGGAAGGAACTGAAGTTCGCCCGGCTGTTCCTGCTGATGCGAAGGAAAAGTCGATAGATGATGCGAGTTGTCTGACGACGGAAAAAGCTACGGAGCGGTCTGCCGCGGCAAGCGAAAAGGCGAATGTAAAACCGGCGGCAGTAAACAGTAACTACAGACAGGATAAGGCAAAGGCTTTTACTTCGGACAAGCATCTGACATATAACAAAGAGACTACAAAGAGGGAGACTAACGGCGAGTTCACCGCTTCGCTATATGCCATGAACTCGATGGGTGCGGAGCGTGGCGGAGCAGGTGGCGTTATGTTGGCGTCAACATCCAGCGATGCCCAGTTCGGCAGTCTGTTCGACAGCGACGGCGACAACAAATTCATGTTCCTTGCTGCCAAAAGCTCTCTTCAGAAGGAAAAGGCTAAGCATCACGTTCCGCTTCGTGGCGGACTGTCCGTAAGATATGCCCTGAACAACAGGTTCGGGATTGAGACGGGCTTGACATATACCTTCCTCTCTTCGGATTTCACACTTGGTGAAGGCGGCAACCGGCGAGAGCGCGAACAGCGACTGCATTATATTGGCATCCCTGTAAATGTAGACTATAGTCTGTGGCGCAACAGATTGTTTGATGTATATGTGTCTGCCGGCGGCATGGTAGAAAAGGACGTCAGTGGAAGCGTATCAACGACGGAATATGTAAACGGCAGCATTCTCTCTTCTGAGGATGAAGACACGAAAACTTCAAAGCTGCAATGGTCTGTTGATGCCGCTGCGGGAGCTCAACTGAATATTGTTGACGGCGTAGGCATATATGTGGAACCGGGAGTAGGATATTATTTCAAGAACGGCAGCATACTGAAAACTGCTTACAGCGAGAGACCGCTGAACTTTAATCTGAAACTCGGTTTGAGATATACGTTTAAATAAATTTTTTTATCTTTGCAGCCATCCAACATCTACGGATGGTTGCAAACTTCCTGTAATCTTACCCGAAACGACATCTTATTGACCAACCATATTATTACGGACTGAGGGTAATAAGCTATCACAAATATTAAAGATTAAAGATTAAAATAATTTCCGAAATAAATTATTTAAAAAGGATAATTTGTTCTGAATAATTAGCATATTTGCTTTATCTTTGCATAAG
>DCBP01000124.1:5534-55327 GCA_002314055.1 Prevotella sp. UBA1104 | reverse complement strand
TAAGCTGCATCTCGGGATAAGATAGGCTGCATCTCGGCAATAAGCCTAAGCCGTCATTATACTCATTTTATTTTATGTATAACTAAAAAAACTAAGAATATATGACAATTAACATTAATCCATTCATTGTGACCGGAAGAATACCGGCAGAATATTTTTGCGACAGGGTTATTGAATCATAGGTGCTTAGTCAATCTTTGAAAAACCAAATGAATGTTGTCATCACATCTCCCCGAAGAATGGGAAAAACAGCATTGGTTGATTTTGTATTCCAACAAGATAATATCCAAAAAGACTATCTCATCATCAGCGTAGATATCCTACATACTACATGTTTCAAGGAATTCATCTATACATTGGGAACTGCAATTTTCGAAAAGATAGCAAACCGAAATGACAAGATGAGAAGAACATTTATAACAACGCTTCGATCACTATCGGCCAGTTTTGGTTACGACCCAATACAAAACACACCGACCTTTGACATAAAACTTAGCGACATAAATATGCCAGACTATACAATCAAAGAGATATTCGAATTTATTGAACAAGCCGACAAACGTTGTCTGATTGTAATCGATGAATTTCAACAAATCTCTAAGTACCCGGAGAAAAACATCGAAGCCATTCTTCGCTCATACATTCAAAAGATAAACAATGCCAACTTCGTCTTTGCTGGAAGTCAACGTACTATTTTGGAAGAGATGTTCCTATCCTCTCGACGTCCATTCTTCCAAAGTGCAAAACTGATACAGCTGGAAGCCATCGAACTATCGATATATCAAAAATTCGCCATTAAGCATTTTAGAGAAAACGGCAAAGATATATTACCAGAGGCAATCGAGAAAGCATATAATACTTTCAGAGGAGTAACACTCTATATCCAACGCATCATGAAAGATGCATATACCATGACACCACAAGGGGAAACCTGTAATACTGAACTTATAGATCTACTCACTGACGATTTCATCGCTGAGAACGACTACCGCATACGCGAAATTCTGGCATATATTTCAGAGCCACAGAAAGAAGTTCTCTATGCCGTCCATGACGAAGGTGAGGTAAAAAGTATTGTCTCCGCAGCTTTCACAAAAAAACATCGCTTGAAGTCACCGAGCGCGACCCAATCTGCCGCCAAGAAATTACTTGAGGATGATATCTTAACGAGAAAAGAGAAAATATACAGCATCGCTGATCCAATATTGGATTTGTGGATAGAAAAACAAAAGATAAAGTAATAATACTGCATCTGACTTAAACATCTTCTTGACCAGCTTTATTATCCCGAACTGACGCACTGGTTTAATCGCTTTTATAAAAACTGTTGCAGATTATCACTTTCTTAATAATATTTGCATCATAATGCTTGCATATACCAAGAAATATCTTTATATTTGCAACAAGAAAAAAAAAGATTGTTTGACAGGATTCGTTGGAACTCTATAAAAATTAGCAAATTGGTTTTTCCATGCGAGGAAATGATTAGGTGCGGAAATCCGCACCTTTTTTGTTGTATGAATGAAGCTTTTGGACTTGCAAGAGATTATTTTAACCATACATTCGGAACTTTAGTCTTTTTTTAATTTATCACGCAAACATTTGGTACATTAGAACAATTTTATGTATATTTGCACATGACATGAAAATGTTATAGATGTTAACGATACCAACACGGAAACATGTAATGACATTTTAAATAGTAATAATTAAAACCTAATTTAATCATGAGTAGAAAACCATTGAATGCAAAACTCTTTTCAGCATTGCTTATGGCAGGAGCTTTAGTTGTTACCGGATGCTCCGACAGCGACTACGACTTCGACCAGATTGATGCAACAATTGGAATTGGAGGCGACGGACTGGAAATTCCTGCAAGTACAACGGAAAACATTAAACTCAAGGACGTTCTCGACCTTGAAGAAAACGGCAGTGTGGTGGAGGATGCTTCAACACACGATTACGTGTTCCGCCAGAACGGAGATCCGATTAATCCTGTCGTTGTGAATATCAACAAAATCCACGTTGCAAAACAGCACGGCGAGTCATTGCCGTTTGCATTCAATATACCGTCGGCTGCCAAGGGGCAACGGAGAGCCTACGGATCGGTTACGGCTGATGCTGACATATACGAATTTACTTATAATGGCGACAAGCCGAAAGAGGTGCTCGACATCGTTTCTGCCGACGCATCTACAACTCTGTCGCTTAATGTTCCGCTGCAGAGCATAAGCAGTGTGGTAAGCGAGCTGCAGACGGTGGAGATTACTCTGCCCGACTATATCTCGTTTGACGTGGCAACATATTCGCAGAAACCTACGCGTAATGGGTCTACACTCGTGTTCAACAATGTTCCGACGAACAAGGCATTGCAGGTAAGCGTGAATGTTACGAAGCTCGACTTTACAAAGACTGCCACTGCTAAGAACCAGATTAAGATTGCGGGCGACAAGATAAACATTAAAGGTACGGTTCACATCAAGGCTAACGGAGCAATAACAAATATTCCGTCGACAACTCTTAATCCTATTTATGCCGAGTTCAGTATGGCAGACTTCACCATCAACGCTGCAACTGGAAAGTTCGACCCGGAGATTAAGCTCAACGAAGGACTGGGAAGTGCTAAAATCACGGGTATTCCGGATTTCCTGCAAGATAAAAATGTGAAAGTGGATCTATATAACCCGGAGATTCTGCTCACTATCGGCAACGACATGGAGGCTGACGGAACTATCTATGGCAAGATTATCTCGAAAAAGAACGGTGCAGTTATCAACACTATCAACAATATTGTGATTCCGGTGGAAGGAAACACCATGAACAAGGTTTGCATCAACCGTACGGGTGCTGCGCACGCCGGATACACCGTTGTTGCCGTACCGGAACTGTCGAAGGCGATAGAGACAATACCTGACGAGATAACCTTCGAGGCTACAGCAAAGGCTAACTCTAACAAGCAAATCACTTTCCAGCTCGGACATGACTATCATATCACACCAGCCTACTCTATCGATGCTCCGCTGGCTTTTGCAGAGAATGCAGAGATTGTATATAAAGACACGCTCGACGGATGGAACGACGACATTAAGGATATGGAACTTGCTACAGATGCTTATATCAGTGCTACGGCAACTGTAGAAAATGGTGTTCCGGCTTATCTCACTTTGGATGCGTCACCGGTTGATGTAAACAAAAATAATGTTGAAGGAATATCTATTGAATTGGTAAAGAAAGACGTGGCCGCATCGACAAACGGTGTTGACAAGGTGTCTTCTCCAATAGAGATAAAGATTACGCAGACTGCAAAAGGGGCGATGAAAAAGCTCGACGGTATCTTAATCACCGTTGCCGGAAAGGCTAAACAGGGCGACACTGCCGTTACGGGCATCACTCTGAATGCAGAGAACCACACTCTGAAGGTCAACGACATTAAGATAAAGATTGTGGGTAAGGTGATAGGCGACTTTAATTAATCCAATACATTTTAGACTATTATGAAATACAGATATAACAAACATATTCTTGCTGCTGCCATGCTTATAGCTGGCAGTGCAGCAACGGCGCAGACTCTTAACTCGGCTTACTTCACCGACCAGTATGCTTTTCGCCACACCATGAACCCGGCTTACGACAACGAGCAGAGTTTCGTTTCTATTCCTCTTCTCGGCAATATCAACGCCAATATGCACGGTAACTTCGGATACGAGGATGTAGTGATGAAGAATCCAATGTATGACGGAACGAACAAGAAGATGACTACGTTCATGAACCCGTATATCTCTGATTCTAAGGCTCTCGACGGATTTTCTACCGGCAATAACCGCATGACGGGAGATGTTAATCTCACTATACTATCGGCTGGTTTCAAGGGCTTTGGCGGATATAACACTATCGAACTTAATTCTAAGACGTCTGTGGGAATGAGCCTTCCGTATGAACTCTTTGAGTTTGCACGCAACACGGGCAACAAGACTTACGACATCGGCGATATCAATGCTCATGCTCAGTCGTATGTGGAACTGGCTTTCGGCCATTCTCATAAAATCAACGACAAGCTGCGCATCGGTGCTAAGCTGAAGTTCTTGTTCGGTGTTGCACGCGCCGACTTCCAGTTTAAGGACGTGAAGGCAGACCTCTCGGCGCCTGACAAATGGACGGTTTCGGGTGATGCCCAGCTCGATGTGTCGATGATGGGATTTGCCTATAAGACAAAGACTAAGGAATACAAGAGTGAAATCTCTGGAACGTATGAGCAGATTGATGATATTGATGTTGATGGTGCCGGTATAGGCGGCTTCGGTATGGCTGCCGACCTGGGAGCTATATACAAGATAAACGACGACTGGACGGTTAGCGCCTCGGTGCTCGATCTCGGATTTATCAGTTGGAAAGAGAATGCCAGAGCTGCAAACAAGGAGAAGAGCTTCGAGTTCAACGGATTCCACGACGTATCGGTAAAGAAAGACCACGGCTCGACGATAGATGACCAGAGCGACAAGTACAGCGATCAGATTGCCGACTTTGTAAATCTTCAGAAGCAAAGCGAAGGCGGTAGCAGAACCACCGGTATCGGTGCTACGGTTAATGTTGGCTGCGAATATACTTTGCCTGTTTATCGCAAACTTTCTTTCGGACTCTTGAGCAGTACGCGCATTAAGGGGGAATATTCATGGACTGAAGGTAGACTGAGTGCCAATTGGAAGCCTCTGAAGTGGCTCGACGGAGGCATAAACTTCGCCGTAAACAGTTTCACGGCAAGTATGGGTTATGTTCTCAACATTCATCCTAAGGGCTATAATTTCTTCATCGGTATGGATCATATCCTGGGCAAGACGAGCAAGGAATGCATACCGCTCAGTTCTAATGCCAATATAGCAATGGGTATGAGCATTACTTGGTAATGCCTGTAGTTCGTGCTACTATTATAAAAATAACGAGTCCGCTCGCAAACTAAGCGAGCGGACTCGTTATTTTTTTACTCCTCTAAATCCGGAAGCCATAATATTTTATGGACTTTCGGATTTAGAAGTTAAGCTTAATTTATAGTTTATTTACTTTCATCTTTCTTATAGTTGTCGAGTCCCTCCTGCAGGAAATGCAGATAGTCGTCAACGTCTTCCTTATATGAGAACGAACGGCTCAAAGGATTTCCTTCGGCATCGAGAGTTACATAGAACGGCTGCGCAAGGGCACCGAATTTACTCTGCTGCAGGTAACTCCATTTATCGCCCACAGTACGCAAGGTACGCTTCTGTCCGTTTACCGTTACCTCAATCGGCTTTGCAAGCGGTTGTTTGTCGTCTACATAAAGCGAAATGAGGATATAATCATCGTTCAACTTCTCTGCCACACGAGGATCGGTCCATACGGCTGCCTCCATCTTGCGGCAGTTTACGCAACCGAAGCCGGTGAAGTCTATCAATACTGGTTTGCCCTGAGCGGCAGCGGCAGCCATACCCTCCTCGTATGAGGTATATTTCGGCTTTATCTCATTGGTGTTAAGATTGAAGTCCTGAGTGTTGATTGGCGGAGCAAAAGCACCTACTGCCTTACATGGTGCGCCCCACAAGCCAGGCACCATATATATTGCGAAGGCAAACGACACGAGGCCCATCATTACGCATGGCACTGGCATTGGTTTGCTCTCGCCCATAACGACGTCGCTTTGGAACTTTAGCTTGCCGATAAGATACAGGCCGAGCAGGAAGAAGATGGCTATCCAGAGTGCGAGGAAGGTCTCACGGTCGAGGATATGCCATCCGTAGGCGAGGTCGGCTACCGACAGGAACTTGAGCGAGAAGGCGAGTTCGACGAAACCGAGGGTTACCTTCAGCGTGTTCATCCACGAGCCAGACTTTGGAGCTGACTTGAGCCATGCCGGAAACATGGCGAAGAGTGTGAACGGCAGAGCCAAGGCTACGGAGAATCCGAGCATACCGACTGCAGGAGCGGCGATATTACCGGATGTGGAGAATTCGGCAAGGAGGAGTCCGATGATTGGTGCCGTACATGAGAACGACACGAGGACGAGAGTAAATGCCATAAGGAAGATAGACACCAATCCGCTGGTTGCCGATGCCTTGTTGTCTACGGAGTTTGTCCATTTCGACGGCAGTTCCAGTTCGAACCAACCAAAGAACGACACGGCGAAGACTACCAGAACAAGGAATATGATGATGTTAAAGACGGCATTTGTAGACAGACTGTTCAGTCCGTTACCACCTGAAATCAATGTTATCAGGAATCCGAGCAATACATAAATCACAATAATCGAGATACCGTATGTTATGGCATCGCGAATACCCTTCTTCTTGTCCTTGTTGCGCTTCAGGAAGAAGCTTACAGTCATAGGAATGATAGGCCAGATGCAAGGCATGAGCACGGCAAGCAAACCGCCTACGAAGCCCATTACAAGAATATACCAAAGTGAGTGTGAAGCGTTACCACCGTCCTGAAAAGCCTTCAACTCGTTTATTACCGGTTTCCACAAGTTGCCATCGCTCGCTACGGCAGCGGTGTCTACACTTGCCGAATCTCCGGGAACGGCAGCAGCCACGGCAGCCGTATCAGCAGCAGCCTCATCGGTTGTCTCTTCCTGAGCCTCTGGAGCGTCGGCAGGACCGTTGCCTTTATACGAGAACTCTACTGACGTAGGCGGCATACAGCCGGTGTCGTTGCAAGCGCCATACTCCAAGTAGCCCTTTACATTATAAGTCTTGCCCGTAATCTTGTAACGCTGAACGAAGGTTACGCTATTTTCGAAATAGCGGAGTTGCATACCGAAAATCTGGTCGTACTCCTTTATTTCCTTACCCTTAGCCTGTAGTTTACCTACGGCTTTCACACCCTCAGCCTTCTCCGTTGTAATAGTGGCAGGGATTGGTCCGTCGGCAGGGATGTTCGGGGCATAGACGTGCCAGCCGGCAGCTATCTTTCCCTTGAAGATTACATCCACCTCCGTATCGGAGACCTGTTTCTGACTAACGGTGAAGTGCACCGGATTGCCCTGTGCCCACATTACTATGGACAGAAGCATCATCAAGGTGGTCAGAAGCACCTTCTTTGTTGTTGATTCTTTCATCTTATTATTTTGTTTTATCTTTTGGAAAGGTTTGATGGGAGAAATGGGAGAACTGAGAGTTATGGGAGAAATAATCCCTATTCCATAATCCATAATCCCTAATCTCTATTCCCTAATCTCTATTTTCTCACTCCCTTGTGTGTCATGATATCCAGTACGAACCTGTCGGTATCGTCCATGCCGCGGCTTCCGATTGCGGTAAGGTTGCGAATGCTCTGGTCCACATCATCATCGATAATACCCTCGACGGAAGTAACATATTTGTGCTGCATGGCAAGCATGGCACTCAATACGGCGGTGCTGACACCTGTAGTCAACTTCAAAGCACAGCTCGGTTTGGCGCCGTCGCAAATCATACCCGTGAGGTTGGCTATCATATTCTTCACCGCAAAGGAAATCTGCTCGTAAGTACCGCCCATGAGATATGTTATGCCACAACTGCTGCCTGTACTTGCGACAACGCAACCGCATAGTGCCGACAAAGTACCAAGGTTCTGCTTGATGTATATCGCCGTAAGGTTGCTCATCACAAGAGCTCGGATAAGCTCCTCCTCCGTGTTATGGTTCTCCTTGGCAAAGACAACGACTGGCATTGTTGTGCAGATACCTTGATTACCACTACCGCTATTACTCATAACAGGTATCATGGCACCCGCCATTCGGGCATCACAGGCACAACTCGTTGCCGACAGAATGCGCGAGAAGATGCTCTCGCCCATTATACCATGACCCAGCGGACTGCAGAGGGTCTTACCCAATTCATGACCGTAATTTTCGCGAAGTCCTGCTTCGGCAGCAGCCTCGTTCAGACGTTTCGCTTCAAGTATAAAACGTAGATCATCAAGATCAGCGGTATGGGCAAACTCATATACTTTATGAAGGGATAGCTTTATGTCATCATCTTCGGCCTCAGAAGAAGAAGCGGCACAAGCCTCAACATTGAGCATGACATCATCATTATGGCGCAGATACACAAAATGTGTATGCTCACTCTTTATCCTTGCCTCTGACTCGTCGCCATCGACAGAACAGACAACATCGATATAGAGTTTATCAGGATCATCATGTTCAAGAGTAATATGGATACGGTTTTCTGCAATATATGCTTTTCCTTCTTCTACATTCGCTTTTGTGCAGTCGCGCAGTACTTCGAGCTGCAAATCCGGCTTACCGGCAAGCGCACCAAGAGCAATAGCAATAGGCAAACCAACCATTCCAGTGCCGGGAATGCCTACTCCCATGGCATTCTTAAAGATATTGGCACTCAATTTAACCTCTATATGTTCCGGTTTGCGACCAAGCAATGCAGTAGCTTTAGCAACACAAAGAGCCACGGCAATCGGTTCTGTACAACCAATGGCGGGCACCACTTGACGGTGCATCAGCTCAAGGATTGCTTTCTTCTCTGAAGGTGTTATCATAATGGTGTTAATATAGTGATATTATATATAATGTGCAAAATTAGGCATAAAAACACTAACTAACATGCTTTTTACCATTTTTTTGTTTTTACATTCGAAAATAATTACTACCTTTGCCACGGAAAAACAAAAAGACGGTATAACAGGTAATGGATTTCGGTATAATGGCTACCGAAATCCATTATCTTATTGTACCGCGAGAAACATTATAAACATAAAGAAAGGATTTAAAAAATTATGGCTTACATGTCACAAGATGGCTACGACAAGATGGTAGCCGAACTGAAACGTTTGGAAAGTGTAGAGCGTCCGAAGGCGTCTGCCGCAATCGCAGAAGCTGCTGACAAGGGCGATTTGAGTGAAAATTCTGAGTATGATGCCGCTAAGGAGGCTCAGGCTCATCTTGAGGATAAGATTAACCAGTTGAAACGCTCCATCTCGGAGGCTAAAATCGTGGATGTATCACGTTTGAGCACCGATGCCGTACAGATCCTCTCGAAGGTGGAGATGACTAACCTCACAACTAAGGCTAAGATGACTTACACCATCGTGAGCGAGAGCGAAGCTAACCTGAAGGAAGGTAAGATTTCTATCAAGACTCCTATCGCTCAGGGGTTGCTCAACAAGAAGGTGGGCGACGAGGTGGAAATTAAGATTCCACGCGGTGTTATCAAACTGAGAATTGACAAAATTACTGTAGAGTAATTTTAATTAAGAGTTTAGAGTTTAGAATGTATAGTTGTCGGCTTCGCCGATTAAGAATTGAAAATTAAGAATTTGTTAATGGAAATTCCAAATCCAGCAACTCTAAATTCTCAACTCTAAACTCTCAACAACTCTTAATTCGCAAACTCTAAATCGCAGCGAAGCGAGAATAACTCTAAATTCTTAACTCTAAATTCAAAATTATAACTATGGATATATTTTCAAAGATTGCAGCCGGTGAGATACCGAGCTGGAAATGCGCCGAGAACGACAAGTTCTATGCTTTTCTCGACATCAACCCTCTGGTGAAGGGACATACATTGGTTATTCCTCGCCGCGAGGTGGACTACTATTTCGACATGACCGACGAGGAGATTGCCGAAATGGCTGTGTTTGCAAAGAAAGTTGCCGTAGCTATCAAGAACGCCTTCCCTTGTCGCAAGGTCGGCATGGCTGTATTGGGTCTTGAAGTTGCCCACGCTCATGTTCACCTCGTTCCTATGCAGAGCGAGAAGGACATGCTCTTCTCCAACCCTAAGCTGAAACTCTCTGACGAGGAGTTTAAAGAGATTTCAGAGAAGATTTATGGGGAGTTCAAGAAGCTGTAAACAGCAAACTCATAAAATATAAAAAATCGTGGATGAGCCAAATTGTGGCATGCATCCCCGATTTTTTTTCTTCGATATATTCAAGTTTCTGTTTTAAACGCAACTTGAATATTATTATTATTCTACTTCACAAACTTCTTGCCGTTCATGATATATACATTCTTCTTTGCGGCATTGGATATCTGCTGACCGTTAAGATTATACATCTTGCCGTTTTTGATGGCAACGGTAGTAGTGGCAACATTTTCAATACCGTCGGTGAGCTTCTTGTATTTAAAGGTTACGTTGGCAAGAATCTGTTTATTCTTTCCTTTGGCATCAACATCCGATGTAGTAATGTTAGAATTGTCGAAGGTTAGTTTGATGCTCTTCTTCGCCTCAAAGCCTTCGATTTTCTTCGTCACGGCGTTCTGTCCTGCCGTTCCTCCGGGGAACACCACGTCGGCATCAAGGATAGAACTTTCGCTCTCGTCGATGAACATGCCATTCATGATGATGGAACGGTCGGCGGTGGTAGAGGCATTGTTGCTGTAGCCCTCTATCGTGAGACCGATTATCTCATAGCCCTCGTTTACAGAGAAGGTAAGACTCTCACCGTTGTTGTTCGTACGGATTTTGATATATCCGTTTGACGTGCTGGCGGTAATCTCGCCATGCTCACCTGCGGTGTAGCAAGTGCCAGTTACAATACCCTTGTCCTCTGCAGGCAGTTTAAGTCCCTCTTCACCCTCGTCGGCAGGTTCAGGTTTTGCAGACGGCTCCGGTGCATGGTTCTTAGTCTGTGTCTGGTATGTTGCACCGTCAATGCCAAGATAGTCAGGCAGGTAGTAGCCTAAGTGTGGCGGCTGGTTGTAAGATGAGTTCTGCCATACTATGCCCATACGATAAACATGGTCTTCCATCAGGCAAGGCACCTTGTATTTGGTAGGCTCCGGTGTGGAATAAACGAGAATCTTGCAGGTTGGCGAAACATAGTCGTCTTCGTGCTGGAACATTATCAGTTCCTCGCGCCAGTCGCCGAGCAGGTCGGCTTGCAGACAAGGCGTAGCCTTTGTCGTGTTGCACGACTGTGGCTGTCCGTAGTCAGCAAACTCCTGGAAGGTTGCGATATTTCCGCTTGCGGTGTTGAAGTTTCTGATGCGCGGTGCACTCTTGCCTGTTGCAGAGTCGTAGCGTCCGTCGAAAGTCTGGTCGTAAGGGTCGCCGGTCCAGTAGATGCGGAAGTTGGTATCCGACTTCTTTGCGAGCACCAGCTTTCCCGTTGCACAGTCGTAAGTATTACCATCGGCACTCGACCAGAACTCGAATCCACGGTTGGCGGGGATAAAATCAGCAGCCAGTCCACGACCGTTGTCGCCGGAGCTCGTAGCCGAAACGAGCAGTTCGCCAGTCGTTGCATCATGCACGTCATATCCATACTGTCCCTCCTCGTGAGGCATCATAACTTCCAGTCCGGGGCGGTCAGGACAGATGTCAGTAAGATGGATAGCGTCGCCGTGTCCCTTTCCTGTAGAGCAGAGTAGCTGTCCGTCGTGGGCGATGGTGGCTGCGCCGATACAAATCTCGTCATAGCCATCAGTATTAACATCGCCAACAGATATGCCATGCACACCCTGTCCGAAACTTGAAGAGCCGGTGCCGGAGTGCAAAACGTTACCATTGGCATCGAGAGTCTCCCATTTGCCGCTGAGTCCCTTGTGTAGCCAACGTGTAGAGAGTTGCTTGCCGTTCCAGTCTACAGCCCATAGGAAACAGTTTTTGTAATATCCGCGCTGGAAGATGGCAGTAGGCAGTTTGTCGAGTCCGTCGAGATAAGCCACTGCAGCATTGAAACGTTCCGAGCGGTTGCAGTTGCTGTCGCCGAAGAACGAGTTGGCGTCTGTAGCAGCAGTTGGGAAATCCACTCCCGAACGGCTTGGCGAATACCATATGGTGTTCATTGCCGCTCCAGTCTCACCGTTGAACACGGTGAGGAACTCCTCGCCGCCGGTAACGAGTCCGCTGCCGTTTACATACGTCTTCGAGTTGTCCACCGCCTTAATTTTCGCGTCGCCAGCCTCGGTAACGTAGTTGCCGTTGCCGTCGGTAGAACCAGGAGCCGTCTTGCACACAAGTTCCGCCTTGCCGTCACCGTCGAGGTCGTAGACAACCATCTGTATGGTATGGTTTCCGGAACGCACATTGAAGCCGATGTTTATGTCCTTTTTCCACAGCGGCGTACCATCCATCTTGTATGCACTGATGATGCAAGGCGAAGAATATCCGTTCTTCGCCCCACTGTCGCGCTGATTGTCGGGCATCCACTTGAGAATAAGCTCATAGTTACCGTCGCCGTCAACATCGCCCACAGCCATATCGTCGGGGCGATAGCGTCCAGTGGTGTTTCCGCTCTTAATAGCAGCCGGGCGCTTCACGTCGAAGCTCGTGAACATATTGTCCCAAGCCTTTACCTCGCTCGTTTCTCCGGCAGAGGTTACCACTTTATACGTATCACCCGGCTTTCCTTCCTTGTCGAGCCAGTTGGTAACATCGCTGATGGCAGTTGCCACCTTCGTACCGTTGCGGTAAACATCAAACGTCAGTTCCTTTGGGTCGCTCGTCAGCGAGCGCCACGAAACGAGAATTCCCTCACTTGTCTTAACCGCCACTGGAGCACGGTTAAGCTTTTCATTTACTTGTTGTGCCGAAGCCGACAGGGTGAGTCCTGTCAGGGCAGCGGCAAAGAGTAGTCTTTTCTTCATATATATAGCTTTGTTTTAGTTTGATAGATAATCACGCCATACAAGGCATTTTCTTTAGTGCATGCAAATGTACATCTTTTCATCAAGAAAAAGAAACAAAAGAGTAAAGTCTGACAGTTAAAAACAAACTTTCCCTCATATTTGGATTATCTTACCCCTTTCTCCCGAAGTCGACAGGCACCTCGCCCCACCGTTTCGTTTTCCATTTTTTAACTTTTCTTTATGCAGGCTGAAACATAATACGGGGATAGCACAGCTAAAAGTCGTTTTTTTTTCAACTTTTAGCTGTACTATCGGCTTATTTTGTATATTTGCAACAAAATAAAAATGATATGGGCAATACAAAAGACATTATAATAGGTAGAGAAAAAGAGCAAGCTCTCATCCAAGAATACTACGAATCCCCAAAGGCAGAACTCGTAGCCATATATGGGCGTAGACGTGTTGGCAAGACCTATCTTATTAAGTCATACTTTAACCAACAGTTTGACTTCTACTTTACAGGTTCGTTCGAAACTCCAAAATCCACACTATTACGATTGTTTCAAACACAACTTGAACGGTATTCGGGTGAAAAGAGAAAGAAGCCTCAAGATTGGTTTGAAGCTTTCGAACAATTGCGCGACTATCTTTCCTCACTCGATAAAGAACGCATTGTTATTTTCTTGGACGAACTTCCATGGATGGACACTCCAAAATCCAATTTCATACAAGCCTTCAGCTATTTTTGGAACAGCTGGGCAAGTACTGTTCATGGAATGAAATTGTTTGTATGCGGTTCTGCCACCACATGGATGCTATCCAAACTGATTGGAGACAAGGGCGGCATGCACGGACGCGTAAATCGACAGATATATCTGCGTCCCTTTAACCTGCATGAAACGGAATTGTTCCTCCGTAGCAAGAATATAGACTGGACAAGGTTGCAGATAGCACAAATTTATATGGTCATGGGAGGCATACCATACTATCTCGACATGCTTAATAGCCAACAAACAGCAGAAGAGAATATCGACAATCTGTTTTTTGATGAAGGAGCAGTATTACGTACTGAATACGGTTTCATATTTCGCTCTTTATTCAAGGACTCCACTATTTACCAAACAGTAATAGAAACATTGTCTACAAAATCTGTAGGTATGACACGTGAAGAAATTGCAAGAATCGGAAAGCTGCAAAACAACGGAATGCTTACTGAGGTTCTTGAAAACCTATGCCGATGTGATTTTCTCAGAACATATACATCATTCGGTAAAAAGAGCCGTGGGCAGATGTTTCAATTAGTCGACCTTTTTTCTCTATTCTACAATAGATTCGTTGTGGATACAAATAGTCAAGACAATCATTTTTGGCATAATATGCAAGACAATCCGACAAGAAGAACTTGGGAGGGATATGCTTTTGAACAAGTCTGCCTTCACCATATTCCACAAATAAAACAAAAGTTGAGAATTGGCGGCACCCTCAGTGATATATGTTCATGGCAATGCAAGCCACATACCGATTCTGACGGTATAAGCTACAAAGGAACACAAATTGATCTGCTAATAGATAGAAGAGACCAAGTGATAGACCTTTGCGAAATTAAATATTCTACCAATGATTTTTCAATAACGAACGAATATGACGAACGGTTGCGTACAAGGAAGGAAACCTTCAGAGCTGTTACAAAAACACGCAAGACACTACATACGGTTCTGATAACAACTTACGGATTGACAAAAAACAAATACAGTGCTAATATCCATGATATTGTGATACTAAACGATTTGTTCGAGATTATTAGATAAAGAGAGGCAGGAAAGGGAAGCGAGTGTCCTATCCACGGGCTTTCCCTTTTGTTCTGGATTACCCCTTTCTCCCGAAATCGGCAGGTACCTCGCCCCACCGCTTTGTTTCCCATTTCTCTATGGGCACACGGAAGGAGTGGGTTTTGAGCCACATCTCGGCGCGGGCTATCACGTTGTATAGCTGTGCCGTGCGCGGTGTGCGCTCCAACTTTGTCTTGCATTGTTTCTTCTGCACCCACAGGATAGCATTTCGGCTGTCGGAATATATCGTTTTCTGTATTCCCTGCTTCTCCATTAGGGCGAGGGCATGCACGATGGCGAGGAACTCACCGATATTGTTCGTGCCGTGAACAGGTCCGAAGTGGAACACCTCTGCCCCCGTAGCAAGGTCAATACCGCGATATTCCATTGGTCCGGGGTTGCCGGAGCAGGCAGCATCCACAGCCCAAGCCTGAGCATCTACTTCCATTGGGAGAGGAAGAACTGTATCCGAGCGGTAGCTCGGAGGATTTATCAAATCATTCATTATTGGCTTTTAAATAGAATTGGGGCAACAGAACTGTTATAATCAACGCTTCCATTGCCCCAATTATTATTTTCTATTTATGAATTAATTACATGCGTTCCGGCACTTCGATTCCGAGTAGCGCCATACCGTTCTTTATCGTCTTTGCCACATTCTTGGCGATGACGAGGCGAACAATCTTCTCATTGTCGTTCTCGGCATTAAGGATACTATAGTCGTGATAGAACTGGTTGAAGTCCTTTGTCAGCTCATAGCAGTAGTTGGCAATGCCGCTCGGCGAATAGTCTTTGCCAGCCTGACGCACGGCAGCCCCAAACTCATCCATCTTCTGTATCAGCTCTGTCTCCTTCTGATTCAGCGGCATGTCGTCAGCAAGAGTCTCCGGGATAGCGATGCCCTGGTCGGCAGCCTTGCGCAGGATACTGCGGATACGGGCGTAAGTATACTGAATGAACGGACCTGTATTGCCGTTGAAGTCAATACTCTCAGCCGGGTTGAAGAGCATATTCTTGCGGGCATCCACCTTTAGGATGAAGTATTTCAGTGCTCCCATACCCACGATGCGAGCAATCTCAGAGCGCTCCTCTTCGGTCATGTCGGCAAACTTGCCCAGTTCCTCGCTCGTCTTCTTGGCGTCAGCCACCATGGTCGCAATAAGGTCGTCGGCATCAACCACGGTTCCCTCGCGGCTCTTCATCTTTCCGTTAGGCAGTTCCACCATACCGTAAGAGAAGTGTACAAGTTCCTTGCCCCACTTGAAGCCGAGGCGGTCGAGAAGGATTGACAAAACCTGGAAGTGGTAGTTCTGCTCGTTGCCCACCACGTAAATCATCTTGTCGATAGGATAGTCCTTGAAGCGCATCTCCGCCGTACCGATATCCTGAGTCATATACACCGAGGTGCCGTCGGAACGGAGCAGCAGTTTCTGATCAAGTCCCTCATTAGTGAGATCAGCCCACACGCTGTTGTCGTCGTGGCGCTCGAAGAGTCCCTTCTCCAAGCCTTCCTCCACCTTAGCCTTACCCTTGAGGTAAGTCTGCGACTCATAGTAAATCTTGTCGAAGCTAACACCGAGATTCTTGTAAGTCTCGTCGAAACCAGCATATACCCACGAGTTCATCTTCTCCCAGAGCGCGCGCACTTCCTTGTCGCCCTGCTCCCATTTCACGAGCATCTCGTGAGCCTCCTTAATGAGCGGAGCCTCATCCTTTGCCTTCTTCTCGGCAGCCTCTTCGTCCATGCCTTCGGCAACGAATCGAGCCTTCAGCTCCTTCACCTCCTCGCGATAGTGCTTGTCGAAAGCCACATAGAAATCGCCAATCAAGTGGTCACCCTTCATTCCGCTGGTCTCCGGAGTAACGCCGTTACCCCATTTGAGCCATGCCAGCATCGACTTGCAGATGTGGATACCACGATCGTTCACGATATTCGTCTTCACCACCTTGTTGCCGTTAGCCGCCATAATCTGTGCCAGCGACCATCCAAGGAGGTTGTTGCGCACGTGTCCAAGGTGGAGCGGCTTATTGGTGTTAGGCGAAGAATATTCAATCATTACCAATGGAGAATCGTCGGTAGCCTTCACCTCGCCATAGTGTTCATCCTTGTTGATATCGTTAAGCATAGAGAGCCAAGCCGACTTTGCTATTACGATGTTCAGGAATCCCTTTACCACGTTGAAATCGGCAACTGCCTTGCAGTTTTCTTTCATCCATTCGCCAATCTCCTGTGCCGTGTCTTCAGGTTTCTTTTTCGACATCTTGAGGAACGGGAACACAACGAGTGTGAGACTTCCCTCAAACTCCTTCTTTGTTTTCTGCACCTGCACCATCTTCTCCGGAACGTCCTGTCCATAGAGTGCCTTTACTGCGGCTTTTGCCGCACTGTTTATTTCGTTTAGTATATTCATATTCTTTATCGTTACGCGTAAAGTTCACAGTTTCCCATTCTTATGGAAAAAGGGAAAAAACATATTACCGTGCAAAATTAATAATAAAAAAGCTTATGTCCTGCATTTTTACTTATTTTACCACTATTTTCTTTGTCTTTCTGCCTAATGGAGTATAAAAAAGATGTGTCATAGTGGATAATTCCAGATATGACACATCTTGTTGAATTGTTATTGTTTTACTGCAAGCTTATTTCCCGTTCAGATATTCGTCAACCTTCTTTGCCGTAGCCTTGCCGCTCGCCATGGCACGCACAACGAGCGATGCTCCGTTTGCCGCATCACCGGCAACAAACACGTTTTCGGCAAACTTAGGCTGTTCTGGCTTGAGGAATCCCATTGCAAGAAGAACGAGCTCAGCCTTTATCACCTCCGGTTTTCCGGCAGGTTCCATAATCGGTCTGCCGCCCTCAGGATTAGGTTTCCATGTGATTTCCTGCACCTCAACACCTGTCAGCTTACCGTCCTTGCCGAGGAAACGCAGCGAGTTGATGTTCCAGCGACGGGTGCAACCCTCCTCATGGCTCGATGTAGTCTTGAGCGTGCGTGGCCAGTTAGGCCAAGGGTTGTTAGGATCCTCCGGACCAACAGGCGGTTTCGGCATAATCTCAATCTGAGTAACACTCTTGCAACCCTGACGATGTGCCGTTCCGATACAGTCGCTGCCCGTATCGCCTCCACCAATAACCAATACGTCCTTGCCTTTTGCCGTAACCAATTCATCTTTTTTGAACTCTGCGCCGTCGAGGATACGGTTCTGCTGCGACAAGATATCGAGGGCAAAGTGAACCCCCTTCAGCTCACGTCCCGGGATTTTGAGGTCTCGAGCCGTAGGCGTTCCGGTAGCAACAATATAGGCATCAAAGCCGTCCGGCAGTTTCGTTACGTCAATAGCTTTACCGAATTGGAACTCAATACCCTCTTGTTTAAGGATATTCAGTCGGCGGTCGATGATAGCCTTGTTAAGTTTGAAGTTCGGAATACCATAGCGGAGCAGACCGCCAGCATTCTCGTTTTTGTCGAAAACCGTTACGCTGTATCCCATTTGGTTGAGGCGTGTTGCACTTACAAGTCCCGACGGACCGCAGCCAATAACGGCAACCTTCTTGCCGTTGCGTTCAGGAATGTTCACCCTAACATAATTCTCCTGGAAGGCATGCTCCGTAATCGCCGCCTCATTCTCGCGGTTCGTTGTCGGCTCATGCTCCGTAAGATTCAGCACACAGGCTTTTTCGCAGAGAGCCGGACAGATACGTCCGGTAAACTCCGGAAAGTCGTTAGTATCGTTAAGCAGTCGGTAAGCCAGTTCCCAGTCGCCTTTATACAGGGCATCGTTCCATTCCGGAGCCTTGTTGCCAAGTGGGCAAGCCCAATGACAGAACGGCACACCGCAGTCCATACAGCGAGAAGCCTGAGTTCGGCGATCCTTTTCGTTGAGAGTCTGTTCCACCTCTCCAAAGTCATGAATACGGTCATGCACCGGTCTATATCCCGCCTCCTGGCGGTGTATTGTCAAAAATGCTTTAGGATTTCCCATATTTGTAAATATTTAGAGCCCCACCCCTGCGCCGCTTTTAGCGGCTTCCCCCTCCCCACTGGAGAGGGGAATTATATGCAAAGAATTTCCTTTATTCCTTTTGCGCAGTAGATGGCTTCTTGATATTATATTTGTTTTTTATATTTAAGTGAGAGACATTAAATATTGTATTCATATTTTTCAATGACAATTCTCCCGATAGCCCTGTTATTGTTCTATTATTCATTTCAAACAAGACATATCACTCCCCTCCCCCTGGGGAGGGGTTTGGGGGAGGGGCTTTTTAATAGTCTCTCTGCATATCCGCAATTTTCTGTTGCAGTTTTCTCACCTGTTCTTCCTGGAGCACGCGCTTGTATTCAATCGGAACAACCTGAATGAAGTCCTCCACGTAGCGGTTCCAGTCGTCGAGCATTGTGCGAGCGAGTTTAGAGCCTGTATAGAGATAGTGCTGACGGATAAGCTCGTGCAGTTCCTTGCGGTAGTTGCTGTCTTCCACGAGATTAATCTCCACCATATCCATATTACAGAAATAGTCGAAGTTGTGGTTCTTGTCCCAGACATAAGCCACGCCGCCGCTCATTCCGGCAGCGAAGTTGCGTCCTGTCTCTCCGAGCACCACGACACGTCCGCCTGTCATATACTCGCAGCAGTGGTCTCCGGCACCCTCAACCACGGCGATGGCACCCGAGTTTCTAACGGCGAAGCGTTCGCCCACCTTACCGTTGATATACAGCTCACCGCTCGTAGCTCCATACAGTCCGGTATTACCCGCAATGATATTGTCCTCAGCATTGAAGTTGCTGCGTACTGGCGGCAAGATAGCGATACGTCCTCCACAGAGTCCCTTACCGAAGTAGTCGTTGGTCTCGCCTTCGAGCTTAAAGTTAAGTCCCTTAACGAGGAACGCACCGAAGCTCTGTCCTGCACTGCCTTTAAACTTCACGTTGACAGTAGAGTCCGGCAATCCTTCCTCACCGTATTTCTGTGCCACAAGACCGCTGAGCATAGTGCCGACAGCGCGGTCGGTATTCTTAATGGCATAGTCGAGGTTCACTTCCTCTTGCGTGGCGATAGCCTTCTGCGACGAACGAATAATCTGCTGGTCGAGAATATTTGAGAGGTCGTGAATCTGCTCCGTAGTATGGTAAAGAGAGCACGGACCGTCCTCTTTGTGGAGCAGGCGACGGAAGTCGAGCATAGACGCCTTACTTCCTTTTTCAGTCTCTTTCACCTGTATAAGCTCCGTATGTCCCACGATATCGTCAAGCTTTGTGAATCCCATTTCTGCGAGATATTCGCGCACCTCCTGAGCGAGGAAAGTGAAATAGTTCACCAAGTATTCGTATTTTCCTATAAAATGCTTTCTCAGTTCCGGGTTCTGCGAGGTAACGCCCAGCGGACAAGTATTCAGATTACATTTCCTCATCATCACACATCCGAGCACGATAAGGGCAAGCGTTCCGAATCCGAACTCTTCAGCTCCGAGCAACGCCATGATAATAATGTCGCGTCCCGTCTTCAGCTGTCCGTCCACCTGTAGTCTAACCTGACCGCGCAGTCCGTTCTTCATCAGCGTCTGCTGCGTCTCGCTCAATCCGATTTCAGGAGAAATTCCTGCAAATCGCATGCTGGAAGCCGGCGAAGCACCTGTTCCGCCCTCGGCACCAGAAATAACGATAAGGTCAGCCTTTGCCTTGGCAACACCGGCGGCGATAGTACCCACACCGCTCTCGGCAACGAGCTTCACGCTGATAGCCGCCTTAGGGTTAACATTCTTGAGGTCGAAGATAAGCTGAGCCAAATCCTCGATAGAGTAGATATCATGATGAGGTGGAGGCGAGATGAGCGAGATGCCCGGAATAGAGTGGCGCGTCTTGGCAATAATCTCGTTAACCTTAAATCCCGGCAGCTGTCCTCCTTCACCCGGTTTAGCACCCTGTGCCACCTTAATCTGCAGTTCTTCAGCATTGACAAGATATTCCGTAGTCACTCCGAATCGTCCCGAAGCAATCTGTTTCGTCTTGCTCGACAGCGAGATACCGTCGACCGTTGAGTGGAAACGAGCGTTATCCTCTCCACCCTCACCGGTATTAGAGCGGGCTCCAATCTTGTTCATGGCAAGGGCGATAGCCTCGTGGGCCTCGATAGAAAGAGCACCGAAGCTCATGGCTCCCGTTACGAAGTGCTTCACGATACTCTCCACCGGTTCCACCTTGTCGATGCTGATAGGCTTACGCTTAAAGTCAAAGAAGTCGCGTATAAAGATAGGCTCCTCCTTGTCGTCTACGAGCTTCGTGAATTCCTTGTATTTCTTATAGTTACCGGTTCTTGTAGCCAGTTGCAGCGTGGCGATAGTCTCCGGGTTCCATGCGTGTTTGATGCCGTCCTTGCGGAAGTGGAACTGTCCGAGATTAGGCAGGAAGTCCGGTTCGCGTTTCATGCCGAACGCCTTGTCGTGCAGGGCGATAGCGTCGCGGGCGATAGTCTCCAGTCCGATACCGCCGATGGTAGACACCTCCGTACCGAAGTAATTCTTCAGCAGACTCTCCGACAGACCGATGCTTTCGAAAATCTGTGCGCCTCGATAAGAACGGATAGTGGAGATACCCATCTTCGCCATAATCTTCAGCAGGGCTTTCTTTACCGCCTTGATGTAGTTAGCCTCCGCCGTAGCGTAGTTTTCCTGAATCTTTCCGCGTTTCACGAGGTCGTCAAGGATAGCAAACGTCATATACGGACACAGTGCAGATGCTCCATAACCGAGGAGCAGTGCGGCATGCATCGTTTCACGGATTTCTCCGCTCTCCACGATAAGAGCCGTCTGAACACGTTTTCCTACGGATATAAGATAGTGGTGAACGGCGCTCACGGCGAGCAGCGACGGAATGGCGGCATGCTCCTTGTCGATGTCGCGGTCGGAGAGGATGATATAGTTATAACCGTCGTCTACGCTCTTTTCTGCATCCTTGCAGAGCTTATCGAGAGCCTCGCGCAGTCCGTCTTCTCCCTTTGAACATTCAAAGAGGATAGGCAGCTTCACGGTGTTGAAGCCTTTATATCTGATATTACAGAGGATGTCGAGCTGAGTGTTTGTAAGAACAGGATGCGGCAGGCGCACCATCTTGCAGTTTGACTCGTCTGGCGAGAGTATTCCCGAACCGACGCGTCCGATATATTCAGTCAGCGACATCACGAGATTCTCGCGGATGGAGTCGATTGCAGGGTTGGTAACCTGTGCAAACTGCTGACGGAAGTAGTTGAAGAACACCTGTGGTTTGTTGCTCAATACGGCAAGCGGCGTGTCGTTTCCCATTGCTGCCGTAGGCTCCTGTGCGTTAACACACATCGGGATGATGGTGTCGTCGATATCCTCCTTGCCGTAGCCGAAGAGTATCTCGTGCTCGATAAGGTTATCCACACTGTTTTCCACCTTTCTTCCACTCTTCAGTTTCTCCAGCTGGATACAGTTTGTAGAGAGCCATTTGCGGTATGGATGTTCCTCGGCAAGACTCTCCTTTATCTCTCCGTCGTAGTATATCTTTCCTTCTTGAGTATCGATGAGCAGTATTTTTCCCGGTTGCAGTCTTCCCTTTTCAGCAATCTCCGACGGGTCGAAGTCCATTACTCCCACCTCGGATGCCACTACCATGGTATCATTCTTGGTAATCGTATATCGTGCCGGGCGCAGTCCGTTCCTGTCGAGCATACCACCGGCAAACCGTCCGTCGCTGAAGAGCAGTGCTGCCGGTCCGTCCCAAGGTTCCATGAGTATTGAGTGGTATTCGTAGAACGCCTTCAGGTCTTCAGAGATTGGGTTCTTGTCGTTGAAACTCTCCGGCACCATGATGCTCATGGCGTGGGGCAGCGACAGACCGCTCATTACGAAGAATTCGAAGACGTTGTCGAGACTTGCCGAGTCGCTCATTCCCGGCTGAACAATCGGACTGATGTCTTTTGTGTCGCCCAGGGCATCGCTGCTCAGCACGCTCTCTCTTGCCTGCATCCATGCACGGTTTCCGCGGATAGTGTTGATTTCTCCGTTGTGGGCAAGAAGGCGGAACGGCTGTGCAAGGCTCCATGTAGGGAACGTGTTTGTTGAGAAACGCGAGTGTACGAGAGCCAGTCCGCTGGTGAAGTAATTATTTGTCAAGTCGGGGAAATACTGTCTTACCTGCATGCTCGACAGCATTCCTTTGTATACGATATTCTTGCTTGAAAGGGAGCAGATATAGAAATCCTTGTCTTTTACTCTCTTTTCTATCTTCTTCCTTATTATATATAGGGTGCGCTCAAACACCGGCACCTTGTCGTCGGTAACTCCCGTTACAAAAACCTGTTTGATGTCCGGTTCACTTGCAAGTGCCGTCTCGCCGAGGCACGACGGGTTTGTCGGCACATTTCTCATGTGCATCAGCGACAGTCCTTCGCGCTCTATCTCCTCAATCATGATGCTGAGAATCTCCTGCTGTTTCTTCTCGTCTTTCGGCAGGAAAACGAGTCCGGTTCCGTATTTACCCTTTTCCGGTACCGGTATTCCTTGCAGAAGGATAAACTCGTGCGGAATCTGAAGCATGATTCCCGCACCGTCGCCAGTCTTGTTGTCTGCTCCCTCGGCGCCTCTATGGCGCATGTTTTCCAGAACTTTCAGAGCATTGTCTACCAGTTCGTGACTCTTGTTGCCATGAATGTTGACAACCATTCCCACGCCACAGGCATCATGCTCATTGCTGGAAGAATACAATCCATTTCCCATATTCAGTTACGTTTAAATTGTAAAACTGTTTGTTTTCTTTCAATTTGGCTGCAAAATTAGTAAATTACTTTCATTCAGACAATAATTGTAAAGTTTATTGTGTTATTTTTCTTTGTTTTTTGACACTTTCATTGTAATATGGCTTACAAGTACCTCTTTTTATAGTAAAATGTCGCAAAACATTGGATAAATTTGATAAATTGTAAAATTCAACTTATCACAATAAATAAAAACAAGTTTTTTCTTGTTCATATATGAAGAAAATGTATAAGAACCTGTATTTCAGATTTAGCGTCATCAGCAGAATGATACGAGCCGATTTATAAAATTTAAATAGACCCGCTTCTGCAGATGACCCCCAAAAAATAAAAATCCTTGCTTTTTCTTTTCCTTATACCTCGTCTTTTCTCAACAATTTCCCGCCCTTAAACTGCATCACGATGCAGTGGAGCTGCACATCAGTAGTGAGGGCTTTCACTGTCTTGTCTTCAGCATACCCCTTCACCTGCTTTTCTGCTTCTTCCCATTGCCTGTAGGCTTCAGCTTCCGAGGCGTCAGCCTTGAGATATTTCACTTCGATGATAAAACTGTGCTTCAACGGCGAATACTTCTTAGTGTCTGCAAGCAGGAAGAAATCACAGTAGCCATGGTTCATCTCCACCTCCGGATGTGTCACGAAGAGACCTGAGAGGTTGAGATAAGCCTTGAAATATCCCTGAATGTTGTGCTCGCCCTGTATGGCATCACGTATGCTGCTGTCCTCGTAATAATGGTCAGCAAGGTATTGGCAGAGCGGCTCCCACTTCCCTTCAAGGGCAGCATTGCGGAAAGCATCGTCAAGACAGGAGAGGTCGAGCTTGCAGATGTCCTGATATTGCTCCAGGAGGAAGCGGTAGTATTGTTCGCGGATGTTGTTGTTGGGGATGACAAGGTGCGTCTTGTCAAGATTTCTGCCACCGATGGTTAGCATACCGTAATAATACAGCAGACTGACAAACATCTCAGGCTTCACCATCTCATAGGCAGGGAACGACGGCACAATATCGGCATCAATATATCCACGTTCGGCTATTTGCTGTACGATTCCCTTGCGGTTGCCGTCCAAACGGTCGAGATTCACCAAGCGCTTCATCTTGGCATAATCAGTCTTGGTGTTCGGGTCAATCATGGGGCGAGGAGCAAGTCCTGTTCTTATCAGATTGTTCATATAATATATAACCATATTACTGTTGAACATTCTCGGATTGACGTCATAACACTCCTCGGCAAAGCAATAGTTGTCATACCATGGCTTCATGTCGGCTATGATTTTATTCTCGTCTTCCTTTATCATTCCAACCTTTTGGTAATATCGTATCATTTCCCTAACGTCAGTCTCGCTAAACCCAAGAAGCATGTCGAAATTAGGATGAAGTGAAATATTGGTGGCGATATTGAAGCCACTGGTCAGGTCGTCGAGGGTAATGGGGCTTACTCCCATAAATAGAATCTTCTCGAAGTTTGGCTTGAATATCTTGAACACGTTGCGGTAGAAGCTGTCGCTGTGTGTCATTTGCTGATAAACGTCGTTGCCACGTTCGTTGAGTACGATATTGGTAAAGTTGTCATATTCGTCGATGATGAGGTAGAGGTGATAGCCACGCTCCTTTGCCTCGTCTGCTATGGCATTGATTTTGTCTTTCGCCAGTTTCGCTTCATTTGCCATGCGTATAGTTTCCTCGCTATAGTATTTTGCATATTTTCTGAGGAAGCCTTCAACCTTGATAGAGCAGTAAGTGTTGAATTCTTGCTCAAGGTTGTCGATATTTGCAAGAACCTGTGAAAAGTCATATTGCAACACCTGAAATTTCCCTTTGTTTTCTAAAGGGTGTTTGTCGACCCAGGTACCCTCGAACTCCTTGTCGATGTCCTTGTTCTCACAGTCATAGTAGTCTGCCACCATCGACAGGAATAGGCTCTTGCCGAAACGTCGAGGACGGATGAGAAAGAGAAAATCCGAGGTTTCTTCCATCTTCTGCAGATACATCGTCTTGTCGATGTAATATTTATGGTTGTTTCTTAGAACTTTGAAGTTGGTGATGCCAACGGGCAGTCTTCTGATAACGTTTGTATCTTCCATTGTCGTGGTGTTTTTTGTTTTCGCAGCAAATTTAATACTTTTATTTGGGTTAATTCCAACATGGAAGTACAAATATTGTCATAATTCTCATTTCTCTTTTTTGCGGGGTAGACTGAATCCCCAATATGCCTTTGTTTTAGTGAACCAAGAACTTGTGTTTAGAGTTTAGGAGTTAGTGTTATTATCAGAATGATATGAGTCTATTTACAAGAATAAAATAGAAAATGTTTTTCGGTGATTTTACCCTCACACCCTCACACATACCCTCTGAAGCCCCTGTTTATCGGCATTTCGAGGGTGAGGGTAAGTGTGAGGGGTGTGAGGGTAAGTGTGAGGGATAGCATGAAGGATAGCATGAAGGATGTCATGCTTACATGTAGTGCCAATTTATTATCCAATAGCTGCACCTTTGGTGCAACTACCAAACACCGACGGCGTTTGGTAGAAACGCCACTGGAGTATGATGGGAATACCACTTTTCTACATTCTCTTTTTCAGCCATTCCCCAAAGAACTTGTCATACAGTTCGTATGTTCCATCGCTCTCTGTTACGAAATCTTTGTCTAAAAGTCCTTTTATGGCTCCTTGAGCAAAACTGGCTGACGGCAAATGATATTTCTTGATGAATGCAGACGAGGTGATGTTCTTAGCCTTTCCTGCCTTGCAAATGGCAAGAAGGAGTTCCTTTTGCTTGGCAGGTAACTGATACAAAAGAGCTTCATAAGCAAAGGCACTCTCGTCTAAAATAGTGTCGAGGGCTTGCGAGAAAATCAGTTCATCGGCAGTGGCTGGTGTCTGCCCGCCGGAAACAACTGTTGCTTCAGTGAGGGAATAAATCTTATTAAGCATTCTTTGTAGATACCACGTAATACCGTCGAAGCGGTCGTAAATCTGATATATGATTTCCCGTTTGATTGTTTTCTTGGCAAACAGACGGATAGCAAAGTCGGCATATACCTCCTTGTCTATCGGACGAAGTGTCTTGATGGAGGTGCTTTGGTAGAAAGGTCGTGCATGACTCAGAAACATCTCCGTCATCATGTTACGTTGTGAACCGGCAAAGATAAAACTTGCATTATGACTATGCTGGATGTAAGTGCGCAGGATGGCTTCAACATTTTCTTCCTTATAATTTACTATGGTCTGAAACTCATCGATGGCCACAATGCAAGGTTTGTCGGCTGTTTCAAGATAATGGAAAATCTCTTGGAGCGTAGTAGTAGGACTTGTGATGTCTCCTAAATCTACATTCCATGAAGGATTTCCGGTCATATCGAAACTGATGGAAGAGCGGAGTGAGTGTAGACAGTTGAGAAAATACTCCACTACCTTCGTACCTCTTGGCTTGAGGCTTTGCAAGATGCCCCTACCTAACTCCTGGATAAAGTCGGCAAGATTCTTGGTGGCATATATGTCGATTAAGAAAGTATAGTAATTTTGCTTGATAGGGTCTTGCGCATAGACATGTTGTACCAACCCTGTCTTGCCGATTCTTCGAGGGGCAATCAGTGTAATGTTGTTGCCATTCTTGATTTCCTCTATCAAGTCAGCTGTCTCTTTCACTCTGTCGCAAAAGTATTCATCCGATATATATCCACGGAGCACAAATGGGTTTCCTATCATAATCTTTATTCTACATCATCTTTAATGATTTCACACCGTCAATCCTCTGTGAAACTTTCTGCAAAGATAATTATAATACTATTATTATAATACTATTATAATGAAAATATAATAAACATTAACGGAAGCCTAATTTGCAGGCACTATCCATCCTTTCATCTCCACGCTCCATACTCCTCACCCCTCACCATCCCTCACCACCCCTCACTATCCCTCACCACCCCTCACACTTACCCTCACCCTCAAAACGCCGATAAACAGGGGCTTTGAGGGCTATGTGTGAGGGTGTGAGGGTAAATTTACCGAAAAACTTTTTGGTTGTTTTTCCTGTTTATCATCTCTCCCACTCCTTTTGTCAACATGGAAATCGACCAATGAAGGACAAAGGCTACGGGAATGGAAATCAGCAACACACATAGGGTTGTAAGGCAGTAGCCAAGGTGATACTTTCCAAGCGGACGGAGGATGAACTCTATATGTACAAGGTATATCTCAAGACTTATTGCCCCAAGGAAGGACAAACTCTTGCGGAGGAACTGCGGACTGACGGCAAGCAGTTTACACTCGAGCAATAGGGCTGACACCGTGAGCGGAATGTATGCTATGCGCTCCATAAACAACGGAAAACGGGAATGGCCGATATATTCAAGGCGCAGACAGAGCCATACGCTAAGGGCGAAGATGATGATAAGTACTCCCGTTGCTCCTCTCTCCAACTGGCGACCTTCCATGACATATTTGCCAATATTGATGCCAAGGAAGAATATCGGTATGCGACTGAAGAATATCTCCAGATGACCAACGCTGTTATGAAAAAGGGGAACGTACTGAACCATAGCGGCAAACACGATAAATGCTACCGGCAGCCAGCGGTATGCCGGGCGGCGACGGATGAGCTCCATATATGGCGGAGCGAACAAGTAAAGCATCATCGTTGCCGGAACATACCAGAATGTGAGGTCGTCGGCACGCCAGAAACTCCAGTTGAACAAGATGTTTGCTATGAGATTTGGGATATCCGGACTGTATCCGCCACCGGGATTATCTATGTATTTACCGATATAGAATACCGAAGCGACAACAAACCATACAGGATATATGCGAAGATACCTGCGCTGGAAAAACCTGACGGCGGATTTGCTGATCGGCATGCCTCCATTACCATCGAGAGATTTGCCCAGTCGGGAACGCATCCAAGAGAACCACAGTCCCATACCGCTGACGAAGAGGAACATGTCGACACCTACATTCCCCAAACGGCGCAAGGGAAAGAAGAAGTTACTCTGTTGCATCCAAACGTGGAACATCACGACAAACAAGATGGCAAGTCCCATCAGTTCACCACGGTATTTGCTCAAGACATTATAGTTCATAATTTCTACACTCCTAACTCCACATTCCTAACTCCACATTCCACATTCCTAATTCCTAATTCCTAATTCAATTTAGGTTTCGGTATAAATCTGAACATCAGTTTAAAGAGCCAGGCGCAGACAAACGAGGCAACGATATAGATTATGATGCCGGTATATACCTGTCCCTTATACGACATCGGTATTATTATCTCCCTCAACACCGGATGAACAACAAAGAGCGAGGAGGAGATTGCTCCCACCCAAACACAGGGCACGAGACATTTCTCCGGCAACAGCTTCACCGTTGCAACAGCTCCCGTTACTACAAATGCCGGAACCCACAGCCAGGTGTTGAAATTAAAGCTGCCGGCAAATACTACAACTGCCGACAAAACCAGAATAACGGCATATACGGGTTTCGACAGCATCTTGCCATGACGGGCATAGAGCATTCCCATTCCGAAAGGCAACATCGCACCGATGAAGTTATAGCGGATGCGGTTGAGCGAATCGTCGCTGCCAAACAGCTCAGGAGAGAACAGCGTCTGTATTGCCCAGCATGCCACAACAAGCAGTATGGTATACAGCGACTTGCGACGATAAAGGAACAGACGATATACGATATAAAGCTGAAGCGTCAGTCCGAAATACCAGTAAGGTCCCGGCTTTATGATATGGTCGGGATCGGGAAGTATGTTGATATACATAAGCAGCTGAGCCACTACCCTACCGAAGGTATAGCCGTGGTATCCATGGGGATGAAGATAGCAGACAACGGCAAAGGCGATATATCCCAAGAACATAAGCCTCAACAGTTTGGCATAATGATACCAGGTGAAAGAGAAAAAGCCGACACGTTTCTCCGGTTCTTTCTTCTCGTATTTCATCACGAGTCCGAAGCCGCTTATAAACAAGAAAAGCGGTACGCCGTAATGTCCGAAGAAGGAAAGGATATTCACGAAGAGGTCGTGGTTGAGCGAGCAGATGCGGTCGAGCAGGCGCATCGGATTGTCGATATTGAACGTGTACTCATTTTCCTGCACGACATCAATTGGTCTACGAAGGAAATGACAATAGTTATGCAATATAATGCCAAGAATGGCAATTCCCCTTAAAGCCTTCGATTCGGCAAGGCTTAATAACTGCTTATTCATTTTTTCTTACTCTTTGTTTTTACAACTTCTTTCTTTTCTGCTTTCAGCTTCTCTTTTTTTTCCTTAGCCATAAGCACATCGTAATCTACCTGCTTCTTGAGAATACGCGGACGCTTCTCGTTGTATTTACTGCTGAGCACATTCAGTTGTTCACGATAGAGCGGCGTCTGTATTCCTGCCAAATACATCAGGAGATACGGCGTAGCGTCTGTCATATACGCCTTATTCCTTGCCGCCTTAACTTCCTGCCATATATCAGGATGACTACGGCGGTATTCCTTTGAGGTCCATATCCACATCGGGATTTCAAACTCGGCATGGGCAAGACGGGGAGTTATCTCCGTAGAATGCATTCGTCCATAGAAATGTGCACCGTCGTACACCTCCTCGCCATGGTCGGGGACATAGACTACGATGGCATCCTTCTTACGGAACTTGTCGACGATGGCATTGACGATGCTGTCGTTATACAGCACGGCATTGTCGTAGTCGGAGAGTACCGTACGCTCCTTGTCGTTTAGGTCGGGGCGCAACTCCTTATACGTATCTTTATTAAACTTCTTCTGTGGCTTCGGACAGCGGGTGCGATAGTCTACATGCTGACCCTTGAGATGGAAGATTATGAGCTGAGGTTTGCCTTCGCCCTGGTCTTTCAACTTCTCATAGTCGCAAAGCAGTCCGTTGTCAAAGCGGAACAGTCGTGTGTTTCGTGTATCAAACTGTGCTTTACTGAGTGTTTCGTCGTTGAGGAAGAATCCTCCACTGAAATCATACACGGCTTCCTTTGCCTCCGGAAGGAACTGGTTTGTTACGAATGTAACATGGTATCCTGCCTTGCGGAACACCTCGGGGAATAGCGGATAATCACACCACTCACCTTTGTCGCCTACGGTATAGAGCGAGAAGAGATGCTTAAAAACAAAGCTCGTAAGGTTCCACGGAGAGACGACATCCGAGAATGGAACGAGTTCACCCCGTTTCCGCAGTTTCACCTGGCGTGGCGTATTCTTTATGTCATAGCCATAAAGCTGCGAATGGTTTCTGTTGTAGCTCTCGCCGATAATAAGTACTATCGTCTTGCTGCGGTATGAGCAACTGTCTACCTCTATTTTGTTTATATTCGCCTTTAGTTTTACAAGCTGTTTTGCAGTAAGTTCATTAGCGTATACACTGAAAGCGAGACGATATAGTGGAAGATACTGTTCGCCATGCGGATGCTTGGTCAGCTCATGTTCTACACTGCCGATATTGTCGTAAGACATCAGTCGGACAAGCAGTACTTTGTTCTCCCAACTCATACATGCACAAACAACAAACAGGGCAATGACAATTGATGAAGCAAAGACATGCAAGCCACATGACCATCTGCTGAATGTATTTTTAACGGTCTGCACTATGCCATGTAACTTAACGGATTTTTCTGCCTGCCTACTGCACCATGCCATTATTCTGTCATGCCAAACGCCCCACACAATATTTATGGCAGCAAAAAGCAGAACAAGTCCTACACGACTGAACAAGACATCCATGCCAAGATAAGACTCGAGGAATTCTGATGCCTCACCGGCATTCGTCTCACCGACGAGCAAAAGCATCGTAGGATTGAGAGTTGCACCGAATTTCATGTAGCAATACATATCGACAACTGCCGTTGTGTATGCCAGGATATAGAACAGGAGTCTAACCCATCGTCTTGCAATTCGAGGTATTACAGCGAGTATGGCAGAAAGCACATACACGTCAAAAAAAAGTTCTGTCCATGTATCCCCATAGACATGACACCACGGTTTGTCTGGCACCACCCCGTAACAGCAGAGCAGTCCGAGGACATACATAAACACAAAGAATGTGGCGTTGCGCTTTATAGGCAGCAGCGCCACAGACAAAAATTTGTTTAACTTATTCAAAAAACTCATTTCACTGAAAATTCTATCGTTTTTGAAAAAACTTTCATAAGTACGCAAGAATATGTAAACAGTTGATTAGCTCATGATGCCAAGCCACCTCAACACATCATTTAGGTTGGCTACAACCATCAACAGAATAAGGATTGTAAAACCGACATACTCTGCACGGAGAAGGAATTTCTCGCTTGGAGCCCTACCTGTTATCATCTCGTAGAGGAGGAACAATACGTGTCCGCCGTCGAGTGCTGGTATCGGCAGAATATTCATAAATGCAAGTATAATGCTCAGGAAAGCCGTCATGTTCCAGAAGCGCATCCAATCCCATGATTCAGGGAACAGACTTCCGATTGCACCGAATCCGCCAAGAGACTTCGCTCCGTCTGAGGTGAACACATATTTCATATCGTCTACATAGCCGCGAAGCACACCAAGACCATATTTCACGCCTGCCGGAAAACTCTCGAAGAAGCCATACTCCTTTGTTACAGGCTTATAGTATTTGGCAAGGTTCGACATACCGACACCGAGCTGCATCTCAGGCGAGAGAACTACTTTTGCTGTATCGTTTTGTCTCTTAGCACTACTGAAGAAGACTACAGTTGTAGTACGTGCCTTGAGCGAATCCTTTGTCGTCTGCGGAGCTGCCGCAAGAACATCTTTCATAACGGCAATCTGGTCGGTAAACTCATTCCATGAATCTACATTCTTTCCGTTTACAGCAAGGATTTTGTCGCCTGCCTTTATTCCTGCCTTTGCTGCTGGAGTATTAGGCATTACACTATCTACATCTGCCGGCAACAACGGACGGACGAAGGCTGGTTCTGTCTTTACCATCTTCAAAAGACTCATGTCGGCAGGCAAATTGATTGTAACTGTCTTGCCGTCGCGCTTTACCGTTACACTCTTTCCGTCGGCAATGCTACGCAACAAATCAATATCAAATTTCTTGAATGTCTTGCTCTCGGTTCCTACAAGGATATCGCCGTCCTTAAATCCAATTGCCTTGGCATCGCTGTTAAATTTCATTCCCATTGTCATATTCTGCACAGGAATGTAGCTGTCGCCCCAATGGAAAAGTACCATACTGTATATGAACAATGCGAGGAGGAAATTCACGAGTACACCGCCAATCATGATAAGCAGTCGCTGCCATGCCGGCTTGGAACGGAACTCCCAAGGCTGAGCTGGCTGTTTCATCTGCTCCGTATCAAACGACTCGTCGATCATTCCGGATATCTTGCAGTAGCCGCCAAGCGGTAGCCATCCCATACCGTAAGTGGTGTCGCTGTTCTTTGGTTTAAACTGGAAAATATGAAACCAAGGGTCGAAGAAAAGGAAAAACTTTTCTACACGCACCCCAAAGAGTTTCGAGAAGAAGAAATGTCCGCCTTCATGAAGCAGGACAAGAAGGGAGATTGCCAGCATAAACTGCAGCAGTCTGATTAAAAATACTTCCATTTTTTATTCTATCACTTTTTTGTTTTTATAATTATTATGGTGTCCCCGGAAACTTGTAGCTGACGGAGAACACTAATTTGTTCTTGAATTTGGATTACAACAACTCGCGCGCCACTTGCCTTGCCTCGGCATCAGTAGCAACATATGTATCGTATGACGGATTGGCATCAAATGCCACACGCTGCATTGTCTGCTCTATTATTCTCGGCATATCAAGGAAACCGCATCTGTCTTCAAGGAACGCGCGGTTTACTATCTCGTTGGCTGCATTGACGATACACGGCATGTTGCCGCCCTTTGCAATTGCCTCGTAAGCAAGGGCAAGACAACGGAACTTGTCGAGATCAGGTTCGAAGAATTCAAGCGGCTGCTTGAATAAATCAAGACGGTCGCCATCAAGATGCAAACGCTCCGGGAATGAAAAAGCATACTGTATCGGCAAACGCATGTCGGGGACTCCAAGCTGTGCCTTGACGGCACCGTCGACAAACTGTACGGCACTGTGGACAATTGACTGAGGATGGACCAATACCTGTATCTTGTCTGCCTCAACGCCAAAGAGCCATTTTGCCTCTATCACCTCAAAGCCCTTGTTCATCATCGTCGCACTGTCGATTGTTATCTTCGCACCCATATCCCATGTAGGATGCTTCAGAGCATCAAGCTTTGTAACGGCGGCAAGCTTTTCCTTTGAGAAATTGCGGAACGGTCCGCCTGAGGCTGTAAGCAATATTTTCTCTACCTTGTTGTCGCCCTCTCCCACTATACTCTGGAAGATTGCCGAATGCTCACTGTCTACGGGCAATATCGGGGCATGGTTCTCTGCTGCCAGTCTGCATATCAATTCTCCGGCAACGACAAGGGTTTCCTTGTTGGCAAGACATATTTTCTTGTGAGCCTTGATGGCATGTATCGTAGGACTTAATCCTGCAAAACCTACCATTGCCGTGAGTACCATATCTATAGGACCGGCTGTTACTATATCGTCAAGTGCCTGTTTACCGGCATATACATTAATGTCGGGACAATCGGAAAGCAATTCCTTCAATTCCAGAAAATGCTCCTCGTTGGCTATAACAACAACCGCCGGCTTAAACTTGCGAGCCTGTTCTGCAAGTTCCTTGACCCTGTTGTTTGCAGTAAGGCAATAAACTTCATATAAGTCAGAATGTCGCTCTATAACATCAAGTGCCTGTGTACCAATCGACCCCGTAGAGCCGAGAATTGCTATTTGCTTTTTCATAATATCAGTCTATGTCATTCAAGTCTACCAATCCGTCGGGCAAATCGACAACAATGCGCCGGTTCTCCGGATCAACCTCCTTGATTAAGTTTTCATTAGCGGGAACGAGTATAATGTTGCCTTTTGCCGTTTCGACTTCCATAATCACATTCACCGTGCTCTCGTCGATGCTCACCACATTACCAATATTGCCATGATTTGCATCCACGACCTCAAAACCTTTTATCTCATCCCATGTAAGGTCATCCTCTTCTCTGTCTGAGAGATGCTTGGGGAAGAACACTTCGCAACCGGTTAGTTCTGAGGCTGCTTCCTTCGTATCTATGTCGGTAAACTTGACAAGAGCTGTTTCTCCTGTCTTAAATCTCCAGTCGTCCATATAAAACGGTACGAGTATTCCATCGACACAAAGTACAAGATACTCTGCCTCTACACGGTCGAACACGTCATCATCAAAGAAAAGGGTCAACTCTCCCTTCACTCCATGTGGCTTGCCTATTTTACCTATTTTATATACTTCTTCCTGTCGTATCATTAATTATTCACTCGTTTAATGTTTGCACCAAGAGCATTAAGCCTTGCCTCGATGTCCTCATATCCACGATCTATTTGGGCGATATTGTCAATCCGGGATGTTCCGTTGGCACTCAGTGCTGCAATCAACAGAGCTATTCCGGCACGTATATCCGGACTTGTCATTCTGCCTGCACGAAGTCTCACTTTGTGGTCATGACCGACGACCACAGCACGGTGCGGGTCGCAGAGTATAATCTGTGCCCCCATGTCGATAAGTTTGTCGACAAAGAACAGTCTGCTCTCAAACATCTTCTGATGTACAAGCACGCTTCCCCTTGCCTGTGTTGCCACAACGAGCAATACGGAAAGCAAGTCTGGAGTAAGTCCTGGCCATGGAGCATCGGCAAGCGTCATTATTGAGCCGTCGATAAACGACTCTACTTGATAATGCGGCAGATGCGGCACGTAAAGGTCATCGCCCTCTACGAGTATTTTCACTCCAAGTCTTCTGAATGCATCTGGAATAATACCAAGATTCTCCACTGAAACGTTTTTGATGCGCAATCCATTGCCCACCATTGCAGCCATACCTATAAAGGAGCCAACTTCAATCATATCCGGAAGTATTGTATGCTCCGCTCCATGAAGTTCCTTTACGCCTTCGATATTAAGAAGATTTGAGGCTATACCCGTGATTTTCGCTCCCATGGCATTCAGCATTTTACACAATTGCTGGATATATGGTTCACAGGCTGCATTATATATCGTTGTAGTTCCCTTTGCCAGCACCGAAGCCATAATGACATTTGCTGTTCCGGTAACCGAAGCCTCATCAAGCAACATATAAGTTCCCTTCAACTTGCTGGCTTTTATCTCGAAAGTGTTAGCCCCTTCACTATGAACAAATTTCGCACCGAGCTTTTTAAAACCAAGGAAATGGGTGTCAAGACGACGACGACCTATCTTGTCGCCTCCCGGCTTTGCCACTACAGCCTTGCCGAAACGAGCAAGCAACGGTCCAATCATAAGCACACTTCCACGAAGCGAAGCGCATTTCTTCACGAATTCATTACTGTCGAGATAATCAAGGTTGACATTCTCGGCACAGAACACATACTCGTTTTTGTTTATACGTTCCACTCTCACTCCAATATCTTTCAAGAGCAGAATGAGATTGTTAACATCCAGAATGTCCGGAATATTCTTTATCCTCACCTCCTTATCCGTGAGGAGCGTGGCACATATAACTTCGAGAGCCTCATTTTTGGCACCCTGCGGAGTAATTGTACCGCTTAGCGCATGACCGCCTTCAATGATAAAAGATTCCATATCGGATACAGGTTAGCGTGTTTGTCTTCTTTTTATTTTCTTTCTGTCTACCGTATTCTTTCGAGCCGGCATAGTAAACCTCATATTCTGGAGTTCACGAACATCAAGCTGAATCACTCCGTCGGTAAAGCGTGCCAAATCAGACACTACTTTCTCGTCGTTGCATGCTCCATGACTCCATTGTGCGAGATCTCTCTTCATCTGCTCGGCAGCAAGTCGTGCCAAATCGTCGCGCTCCGCTCCTGGTTCCATATTCTTTAGCTTGTTGAAGAGTTCAAAAAGCATATTGCCGTAATGCCTAACAGGTATTCTGTTCATTGGATACTTCATGGGCTCCGGTTTAGACGAAATCTTCGTTGCACTGCTGACATCATACGGATAGTCGATATCAAGCTTGAAGCCGCTCATGATAGCAAGATGATCCCACAGCTTGCGCTTGTAGTCGATACTTGCCCTGTTATGGGGCAGCATACGGTCCATAACGGCAACTATCGTCTCTGCACAGTGTTGTCTCTCCTCCTTTGTAGGCAGAGCAACAGCATAATCGACCATCTTCTGTATCTCCCTGCCGTACTCCGGCAGGATGAGCTGTTCCCTTGAGGTATTGTAATCCAGTCCTTGTATGTTCATATTCTTGTTTTCTTAATTATCCACTTGCCTACAACAATTTGCGTGGTGTTTTCGCAACGAAATCTTTCAGGTAGAACGGTACGAAATATGCAACGTCCTCGTACTCCTCCTGAGCGATTCTCTTCTCTGCAAGCGGGTACATGAATTTCGACAGAGGTTCGATGTCTTCTATCAGATGGGCATTCGGATGGTTTATCTCCTCCATACACTTTTTTGCCCCATTTCCGAAGAAATACACCGGTCCTTTATCAAGATACTCTTTATATGTTTCGGCATCCACAACGTCTGCCTGCACTTTTCTCACTTCATTCAATTTGCGGTCGTAAATAGCCGAATAAACCTCCATGCGCCTTGCGTCAATCATTGGGCACAGCAGCGCATTCTCTTCAATCTCATGATGAAGCAGCACCGGAACGGCAAGCAATTCGAGCGTAGGCACGGCAATGAGTTTCAGTCCTCTACCATAGCAAATCCCCTTAGCCATCGAAACGCCAATACGCAGTCCGGTATAAGAACCCGGTCCGCAACTCACGGCTACGGCATCTACAGGAATAGCATGACTATCGGCGAAAGACAGTCCTTCATCGACAAATTCTCCAAGTTTTACGGCATGGTTAGGACCAGTATGGTCTTCACGTGTGAAGATATCGGCATCGTCCTGACTCACAGTAAGAGAGCACACGTTTGTGCTCGTTTCAATATTAATAATACACGACATATTATAATGTATTCGAATAACTTTTGCAAAGATAATGCAAATCGGGTGTTCGACAAAATTATTTTTCAAGTTTTCTGTTTTTGTAAGGAATGTACCAAAAAGCTTGCAAGCTCTGTTATTACTTATATATATTGACACTTGCACATAGATAGCGCGTTTAAAAATGCAAATAAACAGTATAAATAATAAAAAGCATTACAATTTGATGTATTTATATAACTTTTTACCGCTTTTATTTGGAAATATCAGCAAATATATTTAGATTTGCAAGCGAAAACATGTTTTTACTGATTTATTGAAACAAAAAAGGCAATATTTTATAAAAGAAACATAAATACACTTTTCATTAGCTTATAAAGGCGAGGTGGTGTGGCGCAGTGGATGCGTTGCACCATTTTTGTGTGCTCCTTTTGCACAAAACAAAATATATAAATAAGTAACTAATCAGAATTAATTTAATATAAACGACAATAGAGACAACAGGAGACAATGTTGTCTATTGTTGTCTCTATTGTCGTTTATATATTTCATTTGATTTATAAATTTATTTTTGAACATTTACTTATAATAGGAACAACAAGAGCTAAGCCAAGAAGACCTTGACTCGTGTTGTCCCTATTTGCATATAATAGAATGCTTGCCTCTACAGACAATTACATTCTTTAGAAAACTCAGTATTACATTCCATAAAACTCCATATTACATTCCATAAAACTCCGTGAATGCCTTGATGCAATATTCATGGTCGGCTACAGATGCCGTCTCTCTTGCCGAATGCATGGCAAGCACCGGATTTCCCATATCCACCCCACGCAGAGGTAATGATGAAGCGAGAATATTGCCGAGTGTGCTGCCGCCTGCCACATCGCTATGGTTAACGAAACGCTGGCACGGCACTCCTGCCTGACTGCATATTTCGACAAAGACAGCTGCCGATACAGCATCGCTGGCATATTTCTGTGCGGCATTGAATTTTATCACCGGTCCACCGCCAAGCACGGGGTGGTTCGTAGGGTCGTACTTCTCCGAATAGTTGGGATGCCAGGCATGGGCATTGTCGGCGGATATCATAAACGATTTTTCAATGGAGCGGAAATAATCTTCCATCGTACCGCCCTGAGCAAAAACGATACGCTGCAACAAGGTGCTGAGGAACGGACTACCGGCTCCCTGCTTTGTCTGACTTCCCGTTTCCTCATTGTCGAAGATAGCGAGGACTTGGGTGGCAAATGGTGCAGATGGTTTGACAGATAAACTCGTAGAGCCGTCAGCCGCAAGCAACGCCTCCAGTCCGGCATGCACCATACTGAGGTCGTCGAGTCTGCCGCTGGATATGAACTCATTATGCACACCGAATGTACAAGCCGGAGTGTAGTCATACAGATAAAGGTCGAAGTCGAGAATATCCTCTTTCTCCACTCCAAGTTCCTCGGATATTACATTCATCAGCATATTTCCGCTTTCGAGCTGATTGGTTACTATGCCTAATATCGGCAGCATATCCTTCTGTTTGCTCAAACGCACACCGTCGTTTACCTGACGGTTGAAGTGGATGGCAAGATTGCTTATCTGCAGCAACGGGCGCTTGATATGCAGCAGACGGGTTTCCGGACACAAAGGATGGTCGCCTTTAATTATCACCCTTCCGGCAAGACTCAGCGGACGGTCAAACCATGTGCTCATTATCGGACCGCCATACACCTCGGTATTCAACTTCACGATGCCCCCTTCACAAAGCATCTCGGCATTCGGCTTGATGCGGAACGTTGGCGAGTCGCAATGTGCGCAAATCAGGTGGAAGCCCATATCGGCAAGCGTCTCCTCTCCGATGCGGAAGGCATAGAGCGAAGAGTCGTTCTTGGTAAAGTATATCTGGTCGCCAGGTTCTATCTTGCCAATTCTTTCAGTTGCCTTAATCTCTCTGAAGCCAGCAGCATCGAGTCTCTCTTTCAGTGTCTTCACGGCAAGGAAGTTCACCGGTGAGGCATTGAGGAAATCAATAAGTTTCTGTATCATAGTATCTGTAGTTTTAAGTTATTCTTTATAGTCTATTTTCAGCACAATAACCCTTAACGACTGGTCTGCTATCGGTGTCTGCACCTTTGCCACATGCCAGTCTGACGGAAAGCAGATAACGAATCGCTTTGGTGTAGAGAAGAAATAATGCGACTTATGCATGTCGAAGTCGTAGCGTATTACATCTTTCTCATCGCTGTATTCACAATTAGGAGTAGACGACTCATGATCGAGCAGATAGAAGCCCTCTGTGCCCTTCACCACATACATAAAGTCAATCTTCTTGCGGTGAGACTCCGACCTGCGTTTCTCGAGCGGCTCATTATATCCGTCTTCTATAGAAGCACGGATATTGGTGCCCGGTATCATCACCTTACCCTTAGGGATAGACAGAAGGTCTGTCTCTGCAAGCCATTTAAAAGCCTTGTCCCATTCCGCCTTGTTCTTGTGATACTGCGAGTAGAACTCCTGCAAGTTCACAGTTTCGTCGGGCATGGCATCAAAACCGTTTTTCCATTCTCCACTTGCCACCCATACGGCAGCTTTCTTCTCTGACACTTCATTCTTGCTCTTTGCTGAAACATTAGGAATCACGAGAAAGGCAAGAAACATAATCCAAGAAAATTTAATACTGAATAGTCTCATAATTATAAATAAAAAATTCACATTTTATCTGTTTTTCTTCCACGCCACCGGATAATACGCCAACCGTGGTGGGAGCATCACGGCGATACGGTCGCCAAGACTAAGCTGACTCTTGTCTGCCGAACGGAGGAGATGATAATATTGGGCGAATACGGAAAACTGACGATGATAAAGAAAGTTCTCATACATCTTCGCCTGATGGAGCACGATATACGGAGCATATTCTTTTATGTCATCCTTAAAGACCTTATAAAGTATTTCATCATAGAGCATCTGCTCGTCGAGACTCAGCGGTCGGTCGTTGGGCAATCCCTCGTTGTACATATATACCACTTCGTCGGAGAACCACACCCTTGGATTCTTCCTCAAGCACTCTATCTGCATCAGTATATCTTCGCCGGAACGAATCAGCCTGGGAGTGTCAAGACATCCTTCGAGCAGTTCGCGGCGGAAGAGTACAGCCCACAAGACACAGAAATCTGCCCTTGCCGATAGCAGTTGGCGTGTCATCCACGCCGGTTCCATATACTGTCCGCCCTCATGCCCACGCAGTTCGTCGTGCTGGTTGATGTAGCGTGCCACTACCTCATCTGCTCCTGTAGCCAATATTTCATCGTATAAACGGCGTAGCGCACCGGGAAGCATCTTGTCGTCGGCATCGACAAAGGTGATAAACTCTCCCTTCGACCGCTCAAATCCTATTCGGCGTGCAGCCGTAACGCCCCCGTTCTCGGGATGCAGAACCGTAACATTGGGATATTCGTCAGCAAGCCTGTCGCAAATCTCAGCAGAGTTGTCAGTACTGCCGTCTTCCACGACAATAACCTCAAAGTTGTCGAAATCTTGGGAAACAACACTCTGTATGCAATCTTCCACGTATTCAGCCTTGTTGTAAACGGGGATGATGATGGAAATCAAATGTTGTTCGATGGATTTTGCGGAAGTGTTTTGCGATGAGTTCATAGTCGTCAGGATAAGTTGCTTAATAAAAATGTATGGGATGAAAGATAGTCGGCTACACATTTGGGAACGAGTCCGTCAATAGATTTATTCCCCATTAACCTTTGCCGTATCTCCGTACTGCTGATATTGTAAAGTCCTGTATCAAGGAGCTTTACCGTAGATGGAAGTAAAGAAACATCAATCTCTGTTCCTTTACGCGGATAAATGAATATCGGGAAACCGGAGATTATCTCCCTATAGCCAAACCATCTGTCGAAACAAGCCCAGTTGTCGGCACCTATAACAAGCGAGAAAGAATCTTCCGGATAATCCCTTCTTAGGCACTGCAAGGTATGGAGCATATACGAAGGCTGCGGAAGATGGAACTCATAATCGCTCGCCACGAGTCCCTCGATGCCCTTAACGGCAAGACGCACCATATTCAGTCTGTCTTCGTCGGGCATAAGACTGTCGGCAGCTTTCAGCGGATTGTGTGGAGACACAACGAGCCATACCTCATCAAGTTCGGCAAGCTCCCTAATCTTGCCTGCCAACGCTATATGTCCGTTGTGTACCGGGTTGAACGACCCACCGAAAATGCCGATTTTCATATTATTATATTATTTGTCAAGAAAGCGACTTATAGTTTCATAAGCCTCCTGCTTTGCTGCTTCAAGATTGTCGTTAACAACGACATGGTCGAACTTCGGAGCAAACGAAAGTTCGAATTCAGCTCTGCGGATGCGGTCTTCGATAACCTCCGGAGCATCCGTACCGCGTCCGTTCAAGCGGTTGCGCAGTTCCTCTATTGACGGTGGCTGCACGAAAACGCTGAGAGCCTTGTCGGCATAAATCTTCTTTATGTTGCAGCCGCCCTTAACGTCAACGTCGAGCACCACGTTCTCTCCCGCGGAGAGCTGTTTCTCCACCTGAGCCTTCAGCGTGCCGTAGAAGCGGTCGGCATAAACTTCCTCATACTCCAGGAATTCGCCATTGGCTATACGCTGGCGGAATTCCTCGGGAGAAACGAAGAAATATTCCACACCGTTCTGTTCCGTTCCTCTCGGCTTGCGACTTGTACATGAGATACTGAAATGCAAGTTCAGTTCCTTGTGCTCTTGCATGAGCCAGTTTATGATAGTGCTTTTTCCGCTTCCGCTCGGAGCGGAAAAGATAATAACCTTTCCCTGTTTCATCTATATAATGAATTTATAGGCTACGTATAAAAGAGCCTTGAAACTTATTTGTAATGATTATACTTTTTAGTATGCTTTATTTATAGAGTTTTTCTTCCCCTCCCCCGCCTCCCCCTCCGGGGGCGGAGCAGTTTCCTTTATCAACCAAAAGTATTAACCATCTTCTTAAGAGTAACGGCAACTGCTTCTCCTTAAAATAAGCGTAAACTTTTCTTCAGGAAATAACGGTAACTGCTTCTCCTTAAAATAAGCGTAAACTTTTCTTCAGGAAATGATGGTAACTGCTTCTCCCCTGGAAGGGGAGACGGGAGAGGGGAAGAAAAACATCACTAATAATACAGATTATAGAGCATTAAGCACCTGCTCCTTGATCTGCTCCAGCTCATCCTTCATCTTCACCACGATATTCTGCATCTCGGCATTGTTGCTCTTGCTGCCGGTGGTATTGATTTCGCGTCCCATCTCCTGGGCGATGAATCCGAGTTTTTTGCCCACACCCTGAGTTTCTTCCATCGTCTCGCGGAAATACTTCAGATGGTTTGCCAGACGCTGCTTCTCCTCACTGATGTCGAGTTTCTCTATATAATATATTAATTCCTGCTCCAGACGGTTTTTGTCGTATTCCACCTCCGGAATACTCTTCAGTCCGTCTACGATACGCTGGCGAATCTTCTCCACGCGTGATTTCTCATACGGTTCGATACTTGCCAGCAGAGCCGTGATATTGTCAATCTTCTCGTTAAATTTCTTCTGCAGTGCTGCTCCCTCCTGAAGGCGGAAAGCGTTGAGATTGGCGAGAGCCGTATTGATAGCCTCTGTTGCAGCAGCCCATTCCTCGTCGGTAAGGGTTTCCGTTTCCGTCTTTGTCAGCACATCAGGCATGCGCATCAGGGTATTAAACCAGTCCTGTGGCTCCGGGATATTGTTTTTCTCGGCGATAGCCTTCAGCTGACTGTAGTAGTTTGCCACGAGGGCAGCATTTACCGGGGTGGCGTCAACCACGGTGTCCTTCTCAATCCAAATGCTGAAGTCCACCTTTCCGCGGGTCAACGCCTGTGCCACCATCTGGCGAATCTGCATTTCCTTCTCCCTGTAGATAGGGGCGATACGAGTAGAGAGGTCGAGAGTCTTGCTGTTTAGCGACTTCACCTCTACATTTATTTTCTTCTCTCCGAATTCCACTACGGCTTTACCGTAGCCTGTCATTGACTGTATCATTTATCTTGTTTTATTTTATATTCCAACTGCAAAAGTACATAATAATTACGAGAAAACTACCTTTTTCCCACCTATTTATATCATAGTGCGGAACGAGTCGACAACTCCGAGCAGGTGTTTCTCATCGTCAACCACGAGAACGCAGTGGATTTTATTGCGATGCAGAATATCTTCAATTTCTGTTATCTTGGTGTCGGGCGATACCATTTTCGGCGTGCGTGTCATGATGTCTGCCACTGAGAGCTGGAAGAACTTGTCTTGCGATTTCTGCATCGCGCGGCGGATATCGCCATCCGTTATCAAGCCCACAACCTTGTCGTTCTCTGTTGCCACACAGAGGCCGAGCCGTCCGTTGCTTACATGGATTACCGCCTCTCCGAGCTTCACCTCCGGAGCGATAACCGGCAAGTCTTCGGTGCGCATAACGTCGCGCGCCTTCGTCAGCAGTCGCTTGCCAAGGGTACCGCCAGGGTGAAACTGTGCAAAGTCTGTTGCCTTGAAATTCCTTGCCACCATCAGTGCGCATGCCAAGGCGTCGCCAAGGGCGAGGGCAGCCGTGGTAGACGATGTCGGGGCGAGTCCCAGGGGGCACGCCTCATGACTGACTCCGGAATTGAGATGTGCCGAAGCATATTGGGCAAGCAGGGAATCAGGGTTTCCGCTCATACCGATTACCGGTATGTTATGCTCTATCATATATGGCATAAAGCGCAACAGCTCATCCGTCTGACCGGAGTTTGACAGTGCGAGGATTACATCATCTTGCTGTATCACGCCCAGGTCGCCGTGGAAGGCATCAAGGGGATTGATAAAGAAGCTCGGCGTACCGGTAGACGACAGCGTTGCTGCAATCTTAGCTCCGATGTGTCCGCTCTTGCCTACGCCTGTTACGATGAGTTTGCCTTTGCATTTCAAGATTATGTCGACGGCTTTATTGAAGTCGTCATCGATATTCGGTATCAGTTCAAGAAGAGCCTGCGACTCGTCTTTGATACATTTTATGGCGGTGGATATGTAGTTGTTCATTGTTTTTTTTGTTTTTTTTGATGGGAGAAATGGGAGAACTGGGAGCTATAGGATTTACAGGACATATAAGACTTATAAAATAAAGCTAAATCAGGCTCTTCACCACTCCTTCCAAGTCCTTCAGATACAGCATGTTCGGTCCGTCGCTGAGAGCCTTCTCCGGATCTGGATGCGTCTCGAAGAAATATCCTTGTGCTCCGAAGGCTTTGGCGGCAAGTGCCATCATCGGCACGAACTGGCGGTCGCCGCCCGTTTTTCCGCCGGCTCCTCCAGGGCGCTGTACGCTATGCGTGCAGTCCATGATTACCCTGTCGGCATACTGCGCCATGAGGGGCAGATTTCTGAAGTCCACCACAAGGTTGTTGTATCCAAAGCTGTTGCCTCTCTCCGTGAGCCACACTTCCTTTGCACCGGCATCGCGGCATTTCTCTACGGGATAGCGCATATCATCGCCCGAAAGAAACTGTGCCTTCTTTATATTCACCGTCTTTCCGGTCTTTGCAGCCTCAACGAGCAAGTCGGTCTGCCGGCAGAGGAAAGCCGGAATCTGCAACACGTCGACCACCTCGCCAGCGGGTTTCGCCTGCCAGCTTTCGTGGATATCGGTAAGCAGCGGCAGTCCGTACTTCGCCTTCACATCGGCAAGCATCTGCAGTCCGCGCTCCAATCCCGGTCCGCGGAAAGAATGAATCGATGTTCTGTTAGCCTTGTCAAACGACGCCTTGAAATAGAACGTCATACCGGTGGCATCGGCAAGTCTTCTAACCTCGGCAGCCACGGTATCGAGCAATTCTGCCGACTCAATAACGCAAGGTCCCGTAATGAATATTGGTTTCATCTTATTTATCCTCCTGAAGATACCACTTTGAATATTCCACATAATGCTGTGCAAAGCTCTCAGCCTGATTCGGTCTTGTTTTTTTAATAAACTTGGCAGGTACGCCGCCCCATATCTCATGGTCGCCCACCTTTGTTCCGCCAAGCACAAGGGCACCGGCAGCAACGACAGCTCCCTCACCGATTTCGGCATTGTCGAGCACCGTAGACCCCATGCCAATCAGTGCGCCTTTGCGGATAGTACAGGCGTGCACCGTAGCATTATGTCCGATAGTAACATCATCTTCAATCAGAGTAGGACCGATTTTGTTTGTAACATGAATGCACGAGCCGTCTTGCACGTTCACCCTATTGCCGAGGGTTATCGGGGCTACATCGCCGCGCAACACGGCATTAAACCAGATGGAACACTCGTCGCCCATGGTAACTTCGCCCACGATTGTTGCATTCTCGCTGAAGTAGCAGTCTTTACCCCATTTCGGGGCAAGTCCTTTTATTGATTTTATCAGTGCCATTATATTTATCTATTATAATACTTAATTATATGCTGAGATGCAGCTTATCTAAAGATAATGCAAAGATAATGCAAGAATACAAATATACATCATTATTTAATAAAAAACTAACGGTCTTGAAGCTGAAAAAAAGTTTTCATTTACTCGTTCTATCGTTTTTTCCACATAAAATTTGTGTATTATAAAAAAAAGCATTACCTTTGCACCGCAATTAAGCCCAGATGGCGGAATCGGTAGACGCGCTGGTCTCAAACACCAGTGGGGCAACCCGTGCCGGTTCGACCCCGGCTCTGGGTACGCAGAACGGATGATAACTCATTGAGTATCATCCGTTTTTTTTGTCTTCCCCTCCCCCGCCCCTCCGGGGGCGGAGCAGTTTCCTTTAATTGACATAACCTTACAACATTTTTGTCTTTACTAAATTGCCATAACTTTACATCTTTGTCTTTACTAAATCAGCCAATACACATTTCAGTTTTCAGCAGAAAGAGTAACTGCTCCGCCCCTGTCAAGGGGAGGCGGGGGAGGGGAAGAACTGAATCCGAAACTTCACAGAAATTTGAAAAAAAGTTTTTTTTATTTTACCCTCACACCCTCACACATAGCCCCGAAACTCCCTATACATCGGGGTTTCAGGTGGTGAGGGTAAGTGTGAGGGTAACTCTCACTACCCTCACCAAGTTAGTGATCTATTCTTCGTCAGTTAAATCACGCACTTTTCTGAGAGTGTTATTACTTGAAGGAAATCAACGATTCTTCTGCTAAGACGGCTGCACTCATAAATTAGAACCTTGTCAACCTTGTTGTTTCTCACATAGTCCAACAACTCAGATAAGGCATTGCGTTCTGCAACTTTCTTAGCTCCACTTACTTTCTCGCTGAAAACCTTAACTACTTGATAGTTCATGCGTTTTGCATAATCCTTCAATTCGTCTATCTGTCTGTCATAATCTTGAATGACGGTTGAAACTCTTGCGTATATTACTACTTTCATATTCAAATTGATGTTATATGTTATTTTTATGGCCGCGCATCCATATCCATAGCCTCAACATTATCAAACTGTTTAGTTGTGGTCAATCCTGTGAACGGCTTGGTCATAGTGACTTTGAAAGAATTATCAGAGACCATTTCACATATACCTTCCAAGTGACACTCTTTGCCTTCGATAACAGGATTAAATTCTATATCAAATCGGTACATATCGTTTGCTTATTAGAACAATCCCCACTCGGCAAATTTCTCGAATCCACCTAAACTTTGGATATATTGACGTGCAATCTCCACGATATCTGAATATGGCTTACCATCAATCTCTGTGTCACCAATGGCACAGAACAACTCCACAGGCTTGCCTGTTTTTTGAGCTTTCAAGAAAGCGTAAATGTTGACGGAAACATCTGCCTTTGAAAGATCCTTCCCCTGCACTCCGCCGCCCGAAACAGACTGAGCCATGTCAGAACCAAGTTTACGGTTTGTCGCTCCTGCGTCAACGTCTGTACCGCCACTCCAATCACCAAGAGGATTAATAACGGCATTTGGATAGAGCTTCTTTAAGTCCTCTGTCTTGGCATTGCTCTGACATATTATCAGTTTGCCATTGCCTAACACATATTTGCCGTCAGTTGGATATTTCTTGTAAATATCATGGGCTATTTTACTGAGTTCTTTTTCCTCTTCAGTGAGTGGAATACCTTTGAAAATACCGTTGTCACCACATTTAATTGAATCGTGTTGATTACTTGCAAGAATAGAGTCTTGGGCTACCATGACGAGTGAGACTTTTAAGTCTGTACGCTTTGTGATACGGCTAACAATAGCCTCAACCTCAGCTTGCGTGAATGTCACGCTGCTTTCTATAATGAGGTTTGCCACACCATGCCCCAATAATACCTCTACGGCAATTCTTGGGTTTTCTTCTCGCTTGTACGCAAGGTCAACAATAGCCCCTGCGATTCTGTCTGCCACCTTATCGGGATGGCTTGGATTTACTTTTTCAATCATAGTTTAATTACTTTAAATATTATTCTTTTTGTTCATATAACTTTCTATCGTATTGTAACTTATGCCTTCTGAAAGATATTTGTTGATGAGGTCATACTTTTTCGTACTAACTTTAAACTCTATATCTTCTATTTGCTTATTCAGCGGTGTCAACGTGCGTTGATAAGTGATGTTATCCATGCAACCGCTTTTCAGTTCAGCCTTCAATGCTCGTTTACGAACCTTGATAGAGGTGATTTGAGCCTCATTCTCCTCCTTAAATGATTGGAAAGTTGAAAAAGCCTCACTAATCTCTGCATCCTTGTACTTCATGTAAGTATCTGCATACATAGAGTACCATTTATTGGACTCTTTGGTTAGTCGTTCTACTTTCTTTTTCAACTCGTTAATCTCTGACTGCATGAAGCGTTCATTGATTTCAGCGGAATAGTCCCAACCTTCACCATCTTCAGCATGTAGGATTTCAAGCACCTGTTCAAGTGTATAGGCTTGATAGGTGTGCTTTGCTTCGTCATAACGTGTATTGATAGCAGTGAATGGTCGCCAATGGTTTATAAATAAAGATACTTGTATATGCTCAACCTTGCCATCCTCATAAACCTCAGCACAGTGGTTTGCTCCGCTTAGCGGACTGCCTGCTAAGTGAAAGACGAGACTTCGTTTGCCATCCTCATCTGTTCGCAAAGCTATAGAACATTCATTCCACCACTCCAAATATATGCCCACTGTTGGTGCATTGAATCCCGATGTGCCCGTATAAGCGAGTCCATTTTGAATGGCTACAGGGGCAAGAAACATTCTGCTGTCACGCATGATACGTTCACTATGCGCTAACAGATAGAAAGCGTTATCTGTGAAGAGTTTCTTCTGTCGCTCCTTTTCTTCTGTAGAATTTGGTAGTGGTTTACATGGCTTGTTACCGACACTCAGATATGCGCCTGTTGTATCTAACTGTATTTTATCAGTTACAAAGTCAGTTTGAGGCGATTCTTTTGGATAGCATTCAAGTACTGCGCCATTCATCAGTACAATGCTGTTTGAATTTGATGATATTTTGCTCATAATCAGAATTTTATTAGCGTTATTACTAATCGCATGTTCGCCACCGTTATTCTGAACCGGTTGGCACTGAATTAAATCAGTTCGTTATGCTTAAATGAATTACAATGTCATGTATAGACACGACAAAAGAGGCATATTGGCAATAAATACCAATACACCACAATAGGGTTCACCATTAATATGATGAACAGAGATAAATGTTTCTAAACTTGACTTGATTTCTTTCCATAAATGATTTTATTTAAAAGTTAATACTTTTCATGTCGATGCTCCACCGTGGCTGTTCTGCTCGGTTGGCATCACCTTATATTATACAAGGCTACTCTTGACATTTTCGGTTGCAAAGGTAATGTGTTTGTTGGAGAAAGACGAATAATTCGTGCTAAGAATGGTTAATGATGAATAGTTTAGAACAAACCTAAATAAAGGTTGTCTTGATTTTATCTGTGTTGGCACAAAACAAAAAGAGGCTGCCAGAAGCAGCCTCAATATAATTTCTTTCCGTTTAGATTCTATAAGTTAGGGGCGTTGGCGTTCTTGATTTCGTCTCTGCATGTTTCCGAATGAATTTCGTTTTTGTTGTCCTTTACGCCAATTTTGTACCTGTTTGTTCTCAGGTGTGTTTCTCCAATACCTCAGTGCTGCACCCCGATTTCTCATTACTTCACGATTTTGATAGGTTCTATTGACCGATTGAGGTTCTTCTGTTTCGTTTTCTGTACCGAATAGAATATTTAATATTGATTTCTTTTTTCTTCTGATGGGGTGTTGTGTTTCAGTATCAGCTTCATTTGGTGATAAGACGCTGCCTTTACCAACATACATTTCATCATTGTCATTGTTTTTATGTACATTGTCTGCTCCTAACTTTTGGGTACTGTCTTTCACCCTTTTCCCTTCTCGGTCTATCTCCCAAACTTTGTCTTTGCGATAAACTTTGCAAATGCCATTTTGGAATTTGTCCACCCTGTCGTACTTTTTTGGTTTGATAGCTACATTGCCCAATTTGTCTATGAAGAGGTATTTGCCATGCTCGTTGACAACCGCTGCCAATCCTTCCGAATAGTCATGGGCTTGTGGGTAAATGAAAGGCACAATTTCTTTGCCTTCTTCATTGAGAAAGCCATACTTATCCCCAACTTTAGCCACTAACATATCATCGGAATACAC
>DCBP01000124.1:0-5395 GCA_002314055.1 Prevotella sp. UBA1104 | reverse complement strand
GGAATGCCTTGCTTGGCATATTCTGTTCGGACAAACTGCTGCCATCTATTTCTATGTTGTCATATATGGCTAATTGGATAGCCTTGTTGCTTGTGTCTATGATGCCCCATTTGCCGTTTGCTTTGTAGAAAGCCTTATTTGCTTTGATAGGCGAGAGGTATTCATACATGCACGGTACGAGTGATTCAAATGTAGAACCGCTTATTACTCCTGTCATTCCATTACGCACAATGTATATGTAAGTGGTAAGTGGGCAGTCTGTATATGATAGTTCTTTTTTATAGTTGTCGTCATTCTGTATATATGCTTTTTCAATGTCGCATGGCTGTAGTTCTTTGCCATCATCGCTGTATATACCATGCTTTCCGTCCTTTTCCACCCATATTATTCTGTTGCCATTACTTGTATGGCAGATGTCGCTGACTAAGGAATATTCAAAGGGGATGATGGTGTTGTTCTTGCTGTCAATCATACCTTTCTTGCCTTTCAATGTGGCATGGATATTAGAGTCTGAAGAATAATCCCCCAAACTCTCATATATACAAGGTATCAACGTTGTTATGCTACTTAGCCTATTAAGTTGCACATAACCATATTTTCCGCTCTTGAATGTTCGCCAAATATTGTTCCCCACATTGCTGAGGTTGTTGTATTCACAAGGCAAAAGCGTGCCATTGGTAGAACTGACAAGCCCCCATTTTCCTTTCTTCTCGCATTTATACACATTGTCTTCGTATGCACCATATTCATTGGTGAATTCTATTCGGTCGTATTCTACAGGTATATATACAGTGCCACTCTCATTTACTACACCATAGGCATAAGTGCCGTCTTCGTCATTATCCTTGCGCACTATATACAAGCCATTGTTGTAGTCCCCGATGTTTGAATATATGTGCAATGGGTTCTTCTCTATCTCCGCCTTTCTTGTTAGGTCGGCAATAGATTGGGCATAACTGATTGTTGGGAGCAATGCCAATATTATAATATAGAATACTCTTCTCATAACGAAATAATTGTTTTTCTTTAATAATAGTATGAGTCTCCGTTGTTGTTGTCAACAAGTCTGTTATCGTCTCTTACCACTGTTATGGATATAGATGGACGTGCCGTAATGATACCTTTGTTGAGTGATAATTTACGGAACACAGGCTTGGATGTTGAAATCTTGTTATCGTTTGCATACACGGCTTCGTCTGTAATTCTGAGAGTAATGCCATCGTGCGAATAGCTGTTGCCGACAACGAAATCCAATACATCTGTATTTGACTTAAAGCCTATTTCTTCCTCTTCTATCTGTTCGTTGCTATTGTAATCGTTGAAGGATATGGCAGAATCTGCTAATTCGGAATTGTAGTCAATAGGATATCCAGATGTGCTGTCTGTCATTAAGGAATCATCAACATAAGAATCTGTATCAACAGCGCAAGTGTCGATTGTGAATTTCAATGTCTTGCCGTTATAGTAGCGATTACCACTAAACAAGAAAGCTGCAAAAACGAGTGCTATAACGGTCAGTATGCCGACAATACTCAGCAAACCACGATTTGCAGAATGCTCCTCAGAACAATCATATTCGTCAATGTTTAAGCTGTTTTCAGTTGCATTCTGATTTTGAGTAGAAACAGTTAATATTGACTGTCCGCATTTAGGACAAACTTTAGCTTTCTTTGAAACTAATGAGCCACAAGAAGGGCAAGTGGTGAGATTGGGATTTTGTTCATTCTCTGAATGATTGTCAGTTTCATTATTAGCATCCTTTGCCACATGCGGGTCACAGCCACAATGAGGGCATACAGTAGCTCTGTCTGAAACAGAACGTCCACAATTATTACATTTTATCAGTGCCATAACCTAATCTTTTTTAGAGTTGAATTTGTTTTCTAATGCCCACTTTGCTTCGGGTAGCCCTTGCTCTGCTGCCTTTCTACACAAATCCTTTGCCTTATTATAGTCAGGAGCGACTTCACCGCTTTCTCCATGATAATAAACCTTAGACAATTCATATTGGGCAGTAGGCATTCCTTGATTAGATGCTAATGTAAGCCATTCTATGCTTTTACTAACATTTTTTTGTATAGTCTTACCGCCATTATAATATAAAGCTCCAAGCACATATTGAGCAATGGGAACACCCTGCAAGGCAGATTTTTCAAGATACATGAGTCCTTCTATTGAATCTTTTTTTACCCCCAAACCGTTCAGATAGCAATACCCGATATTGTATAAAGCTACAGGTTCTTTTTCGTTTGCAGCCTCTTTATACAACTCGAATGCCTTTTGTTGGTTTTGGGAGACACAGTAGCCATACTGATACCAAAGACCTAACATTTTTTTTCCACGTGGACAATTCATGTCGGCAGATTTTTGGGCAAGTTCAAGTGCTTCTTTACATTCAGTCCCTTTGTGTGCGTCAAATATTTTGCCACTAAGCACGGCCATTGCATCAGCATCACCTGTTTCTGCCCTTTGTCTTAGTTCGCTTTCCGACATGTTCTCATAAGTGGCTATATATACTTTATGTCTTAGAAATATTCCGTTCTCTGAGTGATACACGTCATATCCGAAATACGTGCACCATTCTATAGTCATTACAATCATCAATAAGACGCTTGCTATAATTAGAATGAGATTTCTCTTCATATCAAAAACCAATTTTATAAATGAAAATTTTATATAACCATGCAGTTAAGAGTATAAGATAAAATGTTGAACGCATCTTTGGATGAACAAATTGAAACATAAGCCAAGTATACTGATTATGACTAAATAAATCGTATATAACTATTGGGACGAATAATCCTATGGGTGCAAATATAACTAAAGGGTTAGATAATATTGCACACGTAAATTCACCTCCAAGTAAATAGTGGCAGGCATGAGTTAATCCACAAAGTGGGCATGGCAAACCTAAGATAGCTTTAAAGGGACAGAAAAGGAATTCTGTCCCCCATGTAGCATATGACAATGTAAGCCAAGTAAAACCTGTCAAACACACTATTGATACCGATATGTAAAAAGTTTCTTTAGACAAATGACAATGTTTCTCTTAATAGTTTATAGTTATAATCTAACGTCAACCTATTGACTTGGAATATGTCTATAACCCACCATATTAAACCTACGCCACAGCAAAATGTAAGTAACAGTTTCAAAGCCCCATTGGTCGTATCTTCAAGTACAAAACGGTCAACTCCAAACTCACCTACCAATATGGAAAGAACAAGCATCATGGTTGGATCTTTGAATGTGATGTATTCAATGGTCTCCCATTGTTCATCTGTGAGGTTCAAAAGAATCTCTCTAATCTCATTGAACTTATTCTGTGGTAGTTTTTGCCGATTTTCGACAAGAAAATGTTGAACACGTTTTTTGCGTTCTTCAGATACATCTATGGTACTCTTCTTAGTATTTGGTTGTTCAGAATACTGCTCTTGTCCTTTATTGAAGGGATTAGGACATCCACATTGGGGACATGCTTCATCATCTGCGGAATATTCTGCACCGCAATCTTCGCATTTTATCATTTTTTCTATTGGTGCTCCACAATGTGGGCATGTTGTGGCTTTATCTGAAATCATTTCGCCACATTCAGTGCATTTAATAAGTGCCATATTAATTGTATTTAGATTTATCTTGCAAAATTGAAATCAACGGTAGCTGTTCCGTTGAATGTATAGGAATACTCGCCACCTGCCATTTTTAGATTGTCGAATTTGATGGTCATATCGTCTTTACTCTTGTCTATAGAGACAACCTTAGCTGAACCACTCTTGTAAGTAAGGGTAGTGTAGCAAGTGTCGGTTTCATCCTACGCCATCAGTTCCAACGATTTCTTAGAGAAATCATCACCTACCTTTGGCTCTGCTGAATCTGTGTAAGAGAATTGATAATACCAATCGTCCTTTGAGTTGCCAACTTGGTTGAATACTCCTACAGAAAATTCACCTTTTCCATCTTCAGAATCAAAGCTGCCCTCTTGAACGATATAGGGGTTAAGTTCATAACTTTTCCCATTGATTTGGATTGTTTTCCCTGCTGATGGGCTGTCACCATCATCATCACTGCTGCAACCTGTGAAGAATACTAATGGCATCATCAACGCAAGCAATGCCATCAAAAAACGAAACTGCTTTTTCATTTCGGTAAATCGTTTTGCACCTTCAGCCCAAACAGTGCCGTTAGTAATCTGATGTTAGAGGCATAAAAAGAAAAGTGGAGCTTAATCTCTCCTTCTCCCTCTGTGTGACGGCTTGGACTCCGTTGGTTTATGGAAAAAAGGAGAATAAGCCCCACCTGTACGTATCTCGTCTTTGCATACGAATACACGTCAAGTAGAGACATATTCTCACTACACTCCAATAAACCATTTTGCGAAAGTGTCCAAGTTTCACACGGAGGAGTATGGCGAAATACGCTTCTCTAAATATGTCCGTCAATAAAGCCAATGATGGCAATATGACAGGGCAAAGATATACAAAATCTCCGAGACTAAAGAATTTCTCTTGATGAATTTGCGGTTTTGCCTTGTATTTAGAAAAAATCTACTTTATTACCCTGCAATCTGTGTAGTACCGTGTCGCAATAACCTTTTAGATTAGAGTGATACATTTTTGTAGGTGTATCAATACCTTGTCAAAGATTAAAATGATACACCACATAATTTGATACAAAATCAAGCTATCAGACTACGGACATCTATGAGTGGAGCGACTTCATCCTGCATTTTCGTGTATAGGTCTCGGAATGGCTGCATTTTCTTTTTGACAGATACAGTCTTTGTTATCATAGCTCTCACCTTTGCTTCTACCTCTTCCAAGTCATTGTGACAATCTTTGATTAACAATGCCATCATGTATTCTTTCAAATCTGAATGATATGCCGTAACTTCATTCCGCCTTATTGCTTCATCGAATACCGTAAGAATAGGATTGGCATTTGATAGTTGTGGATAATCTTCTTTCAGAATCTTCCCTGTAAACTCTATCACAAGTTCCTGTTTATTGAAGTCTGCTTGTATTATTAGACAAAATGGTGATTCTTGCCTATATTTATAGTAAAGAATTTCCCCATCCTTGGTTTGTGTGACAAATACAGTTGTATCTATGTCTGTAATGTCCTTGATGTTTGTGACAATTTTAAGTTTGTCAAATGTTATCATTATTCATTGATATATGCTTTTATTTTTCTTGCATTTTTGCAAGTTTTTGACTCATCCGATATTTGGAGTGATGATTACAATCTCCCACAGATATCACAGATGACACGGATTTTTATGTCTAAATACAGGCTATGTCCACAGATTTAATGTTGCTGGCTTCGCCGCAAGATTACACAGATGAGAGCTGATTTATATAGAATTTATCATAGAATCTGTGTAAATCAAGCCACGAAG
>DCBP01000077.1 GCA_002314055.1 Prevotella sp. UBA1104 | reverse complement strand
GCGTGCGTGACAAGCATGAAAGTTGTTTGGGTTGTATATGTTGTAACGGTTGTTTTAAATATAAATGTTTTGTTGTTTGTATAAACTAATTGTGAATAGCTACTTATTCATTATAGTTTTAAATAATTCAGGTTAAATAATTCTTCATTAATGAATAAATTTATTCAGCAATAGTCATTTCTTCATTCAAAAAATATTATCTTTGCAGCATGAACGATATAATAAATCCGGCACAGTGGAGCGAGAACGTAATCATTGCTGATGCCGACTTTATAGACAAGGTAGCATTCGACCTTACGGTGAACTTCGAACGCATGCTAATGAGGCGTGTGCCAAAAGCAGATTTTGCACGCTGGATAGACTGTGTTGCGCTCGACGGAGGAGTGCGCGAAGGGGACAACCAGGTACAGGTAGTGCTTATACACGACAAGAAAAATGCGGGGCTTGAGAATTTCAATCCCTCAGATTATAAAAACGACCTCAATGCAAAAGCCTTTAAAGACCATCTCGGAGAATTTACCATCAATACATATCCAGTGGAGAACCTTGTGAGCAAAAGCGATTTCATCGCCGAGGCTGCACAGATAGCCTGTTCGCAGAAAGAGGTGAAAAGGGTGATGGTAATCCCTGATGATGAAGAGGCATATGATAAAGTGCGCCACGCCCTGCGCCGTATTGATGACGACGGCATGCGCATCACGCTCTTTGCCATGCAACCTATGGAGGGAGGAAACTTCCGACAGGAGATACTTGGCTATTCGCTGATGAATGCACTGGGAATAAAAGGAGAAGAAATAAGTCCTTCTCCAGCGCAGCCATAAAGCTGTGCGGAACTTTATAGAACTGTACATAGAGACTCTTTGCAGCAAACCGTGTCAATCTGATGTGGAATTTATTCAATAAATTTCTATAATTGTAAAAAAGAATCGGGTATATGGATAAAATAAGGTATATGAATCTATGTATTGTGGAATTCGGAAAAAAGTTTCGGTTGCCGGCAGATATGGCTTTCAATTATCTGAAACGCTATGGCGCACTTGACTTTATAGACAAATGCTATGAGGCAGAGCATCTTTTGTCATTGGAATCCACAATATCAAATCTGCAGAAGTATTGCAGAAAATATGGAGGGACAATATAATGAAACTTTACCATGGAACGAACTGTGATTTCACAGAAATAGATTTCAGTAAATGCAAGCCAAACAAGGATTTTGGTAAAGGCTTTTATCTTACTGACATTAGGAAGCAAGCTCTTGACATGGCAATAAGGAGATGTGAATTCGAACAGTCTGGTACCCCCATTGTACAGGAATATTATTTTGATGAAAAATCCCTGAATAACGGAGATTTTAAAGTCAAGATATTTAAGAGAGTATGTGTGGAATGGGCTGAATTCATACTTCAGAACAGAACATCGAAAAAGGAAGTAGTACACGGTTATGATATAGTGGTTGGACCAGTAGCAGATGATGGGGTGGTTTATCAACTAAATCTGTATATGCAGCATTTTATAACTATTGAACAACTAGTCAAAGGACTTGAATACAAAAGACTAAATAATCAATATTTTTTCGGTACAGACAAAGCAATATCCAAATTGAAGAGAATATGAAATTAACAAAAAGTCAGAGACAGTTTATCATAAATTGTGATATAGAAAAATTGGTTTCTTTATTGCAGGAGGATTATAAGTTTTCTTTGGTAGATGCGTTTAATGTTGTTTACAATTCGAAGCTTTACAAGAAACTTGTCAATACGGATAATGGATTCTATATACAGAGTCCTTTGTATCAGTATGGATACCTTAAGGAAGAGATGGCACAATGAAACTTCTATCGTAAAGTATTCCAATCCTGATAATAATCTTTCATATTGTTGTAATAAAATTCTTTATTCAACATTCTTCATTTGTCATTAAAATATATACCTTTGTAGCATGAACAGTGTAATTTCGCTGATGAATGCACAGGGAATTAAAGGAGAAGAAATAAAATAATCAGATATGGGAAAAGTATTAATCATCGGTGCCGGCGGTGTAGCTACCGTGGCAGCCGTAAAAATCGCAAAAAACTCGGATGTCTTCACCGACATCATGATTGCAAGCCGCACAAAGGCAAAATGTGATAAAATCAAGGAGTATATCGGTAATCCCGATATAAAGACCGCTCAGGTGGATGCTGACGACGTGGAACAGCTGAAGACTCTCTTCAACGACTACAAGCCGGAGCTGTGTGTTAACCTCGCACTGCCATATCAGGACCTCACTATCATGGAGGCTTGTCTGGCTTGCGGAGTGAACTATCTTGACACTGCAAACTATGAACCGAAGGATGAGGCTCACTTTGAGTATTCATGGCAGTGGGCTTACAAGAAACGCTTCGAGGATGCCGGACTGACGGCTATTCTTGGCTGTGGTTTCGACCCGGGAGTAACGAGCATCTTCACGGCTTATGCTGCTAAGCACTACTTCGACGAGATTCAGTATCTAGATATCGTGGACTGCAATGCCGGTAACCACCACAAGGCTTTTGCCACAAACTTTAATCCGGAAATAAATATCCGTGAGATTACACAGAAGGGACTCTACTGGCAGGATGGCAAATGGGTGGAGACAGAACCGCTGGAGATTCACAAAACACTCAACTATCCTAACGTCGGACCGAAAGAGAGTTATCTGCTTCACCACGAGGAGATAGAATCACTCGTAAAGAACTATCCTACCATCAAGCGCGCACGCTTCTGGATGACCTTCGGTCAGCAGTATCTCACTTACCTCGACTGTATTCAGAACCTCGGTATGTCGCGCATCGACGAGATTGAATACGAGGCTCCGCTTGCTGATAACCCGGAGAAGAAAGTTAAGGTGAAAATCGTTCCGCTGCAGTTCCTAAAGGCGGTTTTGCCTAATCCTCAGGACCTTGGCGAAAACTACGACGGCGAGACGAGTATCGGTTGCCGTATCCGCGGACTCAAGGATGGCAAGGAGCGCACATACTACGTTTACAACAACTGTAGCCACCATGCCGCATATTTGGAAACCGGCATGCAGGGTGTAAGCTACACCACCGGTGTACCGGCAATGATTGGAGCCATGATGTTCTTCAAGGGACTGTGGCGACGTCCGGGAGTATGGAACGTAGAGGAGTTCGACCCGGATCCATTTATGGAGCAACTGAACAAACAGGGACTGCCGTGGCACGAGGTGTTCGACGGCGACCTCGAACTGTAGTTCTTTTAAATAATAATTCCCATCGATATAGAACGGCAATGTTTAATATCGGTGGGAATTTCTTTTAGTCGCTTTCGTTCGTCTATTCTGTCTATAAATTCCATACTTGCAATTATTATGTTTTGCAAAAATAATGTTTTAACTACATAATCGCAAACAAAAGAGATTTCATTTTGCTTATTTAACGGTTTTATTCCCTTTACGCTTGTCTGACAATCTGTTGAAGTATGCCGCTATTGATATGACAGGTGGAACTTTTCATCTTCTATTTGTAATAAAAAAGTGTTCAACCGGTGCTTGGAGTGATGATATATACTATCACTCCATATTCCGGATGAACCAATTTTTATTCTTCTTTCTTTCCTTCCTTTATTCCTGCATTTTTGTTTTCAGAAAATCATATAGATTGTCTTGAGGCTGCAAGCCGAGTTTGCGGCGGATATTGGCACGCTGGGTGTTTACGTTAGATTCCGTTTTGTTTAGCATGGTGCAGATGGCTCCAAGCTTGTGTCCGTGCAGAATCATCCTTGCGATGTCGCGTTCCGAGGGTGTAAGTTCTGGAAAAGCCTTCTCTATTCGCTTTTCTGTTGAAGCTTCGGCATCAAGATATTTTGTTACGTTGTCGATAATATACTTTTGTGTTTTTTCGTTGAATTGGGCGAGAATCAGTTTCGTCTCATCTTCGTTGTATTTGCGTTTAGCCAGTTGGATGTAGAGTCTCATCTGCTCTTTGTTGAGCCGTAGCAGATGCATCAGCTCCTCTTCCTCGTTCTTTATCGTAGTGTTTTCATCCTGCAGATGATTTGAGTTGCGAGTTATGTGTAGTCCGAGAATACCGATATAGATGAATATCAGAGTCATCATTGCCACATATTGCAGAGAGTCTTTGTTGTTAGTAAGAACCATGCAAACAAAGAATGTAGTGATAGAAAGAGTCACGTTTAGCATAGTCGTTACCGTCTGGTAAGTTGCTATCGAAAACATGATGTTTGCCGTAAGGATGAGCATGTTTACAAGAACCACCATATCGGTGTGTGGCACGGATGGCACCAATGCGCAATATATGGTGTCGGTGGATATGAACAGCAGTGTAGTCAGCGAGAGTAGAGACACCGTTTGCAGAATATTAGTTTTCTTCAGTAAGTAGCATGTAGCGGAAGTCCATATCAGCACGAGCATGATGCTGTTTGAGTATTTATAGAAAATGCTGAATGATCCGGAAAGTTCAAGCAAGTCGGCCAGTATCCCTAATGTTATCAGCAATACGAACCATACTGCCAAGCCTTGTCGGCGGCGGTCGAGAAATACCTTTTCCTCTGGAATGTGTTGCTTCAGAAATCTGCAAAAGGATTTCCCAAAATGTCTGTATTTATTGTATGCTCTATTCATAGTAAGTCTTTGTTTTTGTTATTGCAAATGTATAAAAAAAAGAGCTTCTTGCCTATTTTTAAGGAAAAAAAAACAGCGATAGATGGCATTTTGACTAAATTTGAGGGTCCCGCCGTTTGTGCCGTTTTTCTATATCCGCTAATTTTGCTTCCGAAACAAATGGTACTGGTATATAATCATTGCCGTAATGAAACACGAAAAAACTAAATGATATGAGAACCTTTAAATTATTCAAGAGATTAATTACGCTTGCAAGTATACCTCAGGTATTGCTATGCGTATCCGTTGCACTGTCGCTTGTAGCATGCAGCGACGACGATGAAATAAAGTCACCCGTGATTGAAACAGAAGAGACTGAGCTCGTTACTGTCGATACGCCCAAGCTCTTCACCGCCTTGCCCACGTATGTATTTAGCGATAGCTATCCGCAAAGTGCCGAAGCTCTGCTGAGAAGGATATCCAACAAAACTTCATCGCTTGACGATGCCGTGACTACTGTGGCGTTTACCGATGCCCGTGCGCGTTCGCTTGCTGATGCCGATATGAGGAAGATAATAAATCTGTATCTCCGTGGGGGAAACATCGTGTATGTAGAGCCCACGAAGGAGGGCATAGCGTCATGGATGAAACACATAAAGAACGTCTTTCGGGAAATGGCGGCAGAAGGAAGCCTTGCCATTATATATCCGCCGTTTGCTTCCTCGTTCTGCTCCCGGTTCGTAGATGTGGAAAGCGACAGCAACGGTAATCCGCTGCCGCCGTTTGCTGACGAGGCTGATACCGACGGAGTGGTATGCGATGCCATAGCGTTGCGCGGCTCCGATCTTTATGTCGTTTCCGATCTTGACGACGTTACTGCTGGCGAGACCCTTGTAGAGGAGTTTGACGAGGAAACCGGTGAGATTCTGTCATCATTCATGAACAAGGATTCTGCTCCGGAAATGCCCACCGATTATGTTTACGGTCAGCATGCCGAGGCTCTTGTTGCATGGTTGAACCTGCAGCCAGAATATATTACCGACAGGGAGAAACTTATGGCACAAGGACGCAAAATGCTTGTTACGGAAAATGGCATAGACAAGGCAAACTTGATGGACATAATCGATGCGCAGCAATATCGGCGCACCTTCAATGTGGCAATGTGTGGCAAGAGCGAACCTGTAACGCTTATATATTATATATGGAATGCCAATGACAAGACGAATATGACCGATTATTATCTCGTGAAGGAAACCGTAACGCTTGAAAATAGCAGATTAGAATGCGGCCCCACTAACGAGAAGAAATGGTATCGCGATGGCACTTACGGACCATTTCTATATCAATTTTCCACAGAACATTCGTTTAGCAATAAAACCGTGAAAATAGAACAGGTTTCACCTGTGAACAGTACCAGCGGTTCTTCAACATACACGCATGGTTTCGATTGGTCGCTAAACAGCGCATTGACATTTTCAAAAGACCCGAGCCTGGGCATCGGTGGCGGAGTGTCGTTTTCAAAAAGTTGGTCGTATGACATACCAGACTTGAAGATGACTCATTCGCAGAATGGCAATGCCCCGAAATGGGAATACACGGCAGGCACACGACCAACGTCACATTGGGGGTCGCCCGTGAAACACACCACGGCAAAACCGATACTGCGCACCGACTGCACCGTGAGTCATAGTTGGATATGGAAAATGCCAAGTGCCAGCGGCACTTATAGCTTTACGACCGACATTTATGTGCGTCTGCAGACACTGGCATATACAGTAGGATTTTTCAAGACAAATCCCTACTATAATACCAAGACAGGCAATAGTAAGCAAACCTTCCAGTTGACTCCCCCTCCGCGCTACGTTCAAGAGTGGATAATGTCTTACACTCCATATAGCAACGACGTGCAGACCACACTCGAAAAGCAGTTCCCGAAATACTGGACACTTGCTTTCGACCTGCCAGTGGTGTCAATCAACGATCGCACGATGATAGATAACCGCATCAACACGCTCATCAATTTGCTGAACAACAACCGCTCCGTCCTGTACGACAAGAGCATCAACAAACTGAATATATCGTGGAAACTACTTAATTCGCCAGATGTGTACCATAGTTATGAATATAAATATTAACCGATAATTTGAATTGTGGATATGAAAAAAGTTTTTAGATTGTTTTTCCTCTCCCTCATAGGGATTGCTCCGCTCACGGCATGCAGCGATGATGCCAACGGCACCGAGGGCATGAGATACACCAGTGTACCGGCATCGCTCGTTAGCGACCCGGCAAAGCTGAGAATGCTTCACTCCATACAGGATTTGGACGACGGACGGTTCTTCTATCTCGACTATACCGCCGACTATAAGCTCGACCTCTTGACGAAGGCCAATATAACGACAAATGGCGGACTCGTGGGTTTTGTTTTGAAATATCTGTGTGATTCACCAACACCACAGTCTGAAGCAAAGCTCAACTATGATGCCGGATGCAGTGCCTTTGCTGCCACAACGCCCGACGGCTCGCGCATCATGGGACGCAACTTTGACTATTCACACGGCAACGAGCCCATTGCCGCCGCCCTTGTACGCACGGCTCCTGCTGGCAAGCTCAAGTCTATATCGCTTGTAGACGGCTACTGGATAGGCTATCGCCAGAACCTGTATCATTGTTTTAGTGATAATGTCAAAGATTTCAACGAGAAAAAAGTGCAAGACCTCTCATATATAATGGGATTTCCGTATTTGCTGATGGACGGCATGAACGAGGCAGGGTTTGCCATCAGTGTGCTTCATCTTGATGGAAAACCTACACAACAGAGCAACGCACGGAACAAACTCACCACTACGGTGCTTATGCGCTATCTGCTCGACAACGCACATTCTGTGGACGAGGCTATAACAATGGTGAAGCAGTTTGATCTGCATGTGCCCGATGACAACGGAAATTATCACTTCTTTGTGGCTGATGCCACGGGTAGGCATGCCGTGCTCGAATATGTTTGGGACGAGGAACACCGTGATGCACGCTTTATCGACGACGAGATATACGACGGTAGCGGAAAAATTTCCGGTTTTAGTTATCCTGATGTGAAGCCGAACACTCTCGAAGTGATGACCGACAAGCATTGCGTGAGCAATTTCTTAGGGTGTCCAGTTCGTT
>DCBP01000057.1:32932-36701 GCA_002314055.1 Prevotella sp. UBA1104 | reverse complement strand
AACTTCTCATAATAGGAATTATCCTCACCTCGGTAGATAATGGATGCGTTCTTGTCACGTTTGATTTTCTTCTCTTTAATCAAGCGTTCTTTCTCTTGGCGAATCTTTTCAAGCAATACGCTTGCTGGTTCGTCATTAGGGTCTTGCGGTACAAGTTTGCCCTGTATCGCCCATTGTAATATGCTATTCTTTAATTGCTTTCCGTTCATTGTTTGTTTTTTTCTTTTTCTTGCAACTCAAAAAATTCCTTTTGCTGTTCAATTTCTGCAATAAGATCTTCTTCCTTTGGAAGGTAAGTCAAATATTTTGCAGCAAACAGTTGGTCGTTGTCATGAAGAATACTATAGCGTGCGAGGTCTTTGCTAGTTTCAGCACATAGCAATAAACCAATTGTTGGATTATCCCCCTCTGTACACTTCAAATCATCATACATGCGGATATACATATCCATTTGTCCGATATCTTGATGAGTGATTTCTGTAGTTTTTAGGTCAACTAACAGGAAACACTTCAATATGTAGTTATAGAAGACAAGGTCTATGTAGTAATCTTTCAAATCCGTGCGAATCAGCTGCTGACGAGCAACGAAAGCATAGCCTTTACCGAGTTCCATGATAAACTTTTGAAGATGATCTATGATAGCTGTTTCCAATTTCGTTTCAGTAAAGTCATTATTTGCTGACAATCCCAAGAATTCAGCCACAATAGGGTTCTTCAAGAACTCCAATTTGTCGCTATCGTAATCAACAGTCTTTGCCTTCATTTCTGCAACTACCGCATCCTTCTTTGGAGATTGCAGCAAACGGAAATAATACTGCGAATTAATGTTTCTATCGAGAGTGCGTGTTGACCAATGTTCCTTTGAGGCTTCTGCTATATACCATTTTCTTGCATCTTCGTTTTGTACACGCAACAAAGAACGGTAATGCGTCCAATTTAGATTTGGTACGCGTGCGTACCAAATCTCGAAGTCTCTGAAAGTCAGATAAAATTGTCGGTAATTACGCAGGTCTCTCGGTGAAAAACTTTTATTATTTCCATATTCTACGACAAGTTTTTTAGACAGACTGTTTATAATTGCTTTGCCGTATTCCGCACGAGTCTCGCCATGTTGTTCTTCCAAAATGATGCGTCTGCCTATCCTCCAGTTTGTCATGCAAATAACAGAACTGATTGCATCTGCACCTTGTCTGCGTCCCTCGTCTATTATTTGTTTGACGTCAAGAAAAAGTTTATCTATACTTGATTTTTTTGATATTTCATTTCCCATATTGTTCAATTTTTAGTGATGAATTTGTGAGACTGTCTCACAAATCTCTTATTCAAATAAGTGCGACAATGTCTCACCTTTTAATATTACCCCGAATATGTGGGACGGCGTCCCACAAATTACAATTCGTCCACATTCACATTTATTCCCAAGATACGCTGTATCTCTGCCAATGTCTTATCAATTTCATGATCAAGAGCCTTGCGCTTCTTGAAATAGTCGGCAAGCAGCTCGGCTGGAGGCAAGATTTCCTCATCCTCTTTCGGGAACTTGCACAAGTCGAAGTTGCAATCAGAATCTATCAGCTCTTGCACTGGATAGCAACGAGATTTCTCATCACCATCAGCAATAATAATCTCCTTACGGTCGTTCCACCATTCACGGATTGGGTCGCAATGTTCCGACTTCATGGACTTGGTCTTGGAGAAATGCTTGTAACCCTCTGGCATATCGAGGCGATAGAACCACGTTTCCTTTGTAGAGTAACCTTCTGGAGCACCATCCGCACTGGTATTGTCGAAGAACAAAATGTTCGTGGCAATCGAAGTGTAAGGTGCAAAGATACTGCCAGGCAAACGGATAATGGTGTGCAAATTGAAATCTCTAAGTAGCTTGGTCTTGATGGCTATCTTTGTGTTGTCCGCTCCAAACAGGAAACCGTCTGGAACAATGACCGCTGCACGACCATTCTTCTTCAGTCGGTACATGATGAGCACCATGAACAAGTCTGCAGTCTCACTACTGCGCATATCAGAAGGGAAGTGTGACTTGACATCCGACTTCTCGTTTCCACCGTATGGTGGGTTCATCAACACAACATCAAACTTGTCTTCGTCTGTATAGTTGAGTACATCTTTTGTAAGCGAGTTGTCGTGGTATACCAATGGCGTGTCAATACCATGCAGCAACAGGTTTGTAACGCACAGCATATAGGGGAATTGTTTCTTCTCGATGCCAAACACGGACTGGTTATACTTCTTGCGGTCTTCTGCAGTCTTTACCTTCTTGTCCAATTCACCCAACCAACTTGTGATGAACCCTCCTGTACCACAGGCAAAGTCTGCCATTTTCTCGCCAATCTGCGGATTTACTATCTCTGCCATAAACTCGGTCAAGGCTCTTGGCGTGTAGAACTCGCCGGAGGAACCTGCCGATTGCATTTCTTTGAGGATAGTCTCGTATATCTCACCGAAAGCATGACTTTCCTCATAGTCACCAAGGTTCAAACCGTCAATCACATTCAGTACTTGACGAAGTTGAACGCCATCTTTCATATATTGATTGGCATCCTCAAATGTGGTCTTTACAATCGCCTGACGGATAGGGGTAGTTGGTGTTACCTCTATGTTTTTGAGTTCCACAAACAATGTGTTGTTGACAAACGAAAGCAGCTCATCACCTGTCAAGGCATTACCGCTTCCATCGTCATGCGCCCAGTTGCGCCAACGGCATTCTTCTGGAATAATTGACTTGTAATCATCATCGTCCAACTCCCAATCATTCTCTTTCTCGTCATAGACTTTCAAGAACAGCATCCACGCCATTTGTTCAATGCGTTGCGCATCACCGTTGATACCGGCATCATTGCGCATTATATTGCGTACTCGTTTTACGAAATTTGATAAACTCATATTTTGTTTCTATTTTATGCTATATTATATATGTATTGTTCCAGTTCCTTTACGGCATCAAGATAGCCTTGCTTGCCACCAAAGAACTTCACGATGTTTGCCTTTGAACCCAATTTGCGGAACGGGTCATTTTCAAGCACAGTAAGGCTTTCCAATTCAGACACGCCTTCCTTGGTGTACTTATCCAACAAGGCTTCAAGCACAAGTCGTGCCTGTTCACCATACTTGCTGAATATGTCTCGTTTCTTCACTTGTTCGGCACGTTCATGTCGTGTAAGTGTTTTCTTACCGTAGGCTATATGGCAGATGAAATCGAAATCATCAACATCGTCCATGTCTTGGTCATGCTTCAACACCGCAAGGTCAATGCCACTTTCTTTAAGCATTTCAGCAATGTCTGACTTTTTCTTGGTTTCTTTCCATTTGGAAGTGAATGTATCAATCGTAGCGTATGTATCTATGATACTTTTCTTTGTATAGTCGGTAATGCTTTCCGTGCGAAGCAACTTACCATTTGTGTCATAGACAGAAACAACCTTGTTGATAACCTTTACTGTACAACCATCTGAGTTGACTATTGGCTTAGGTGGTTTGGGAGGTTGTTGACAAATACATGGTATCTGACCACATACAGGGCATGGCTCTGGTGTCGGTTTAGGACACACGCAAGGATTTTTCCCACATACAGGACAAATGTGTGGCTTGGGCGGATAATTAGGGTCTATCTCTATCGGTCCATCCCAATCTGGGTCTGCAAACAATCGTGTCACGTTGCGGAAGTCCATTACAGTGAAGTATGTCTTTCCTTCTTTCTCACGAAGACGAGTGCCACGACCGATAATCTGCTTGAACTCTGTCATAGAGCCGA
>DCBP01000057.1:0-32885 GCA_002314055.1 Prevotella sp. UBA1104 | reverse complement strand
TTGAACTCTGTCATAGAGCCGATTTGTTGGTCAAGAACAATCAGTTTTGTCATTTTGCAATCAACACCAGTTGAAAGCAACTTACTTGTTGTCGCTATGACAGGGTATTTCTCAGCAACAGAAATGAAATAATCCAACTTGCCTTTTCCGTATTCGTCACTGCCAGTTATACGAACCACATAGTCTGGATTTTTCTTACACATATCAGCATTGGCATTAGCCAAAGCCATACGCATACGTTCCGCATGAGTTTCATCAGCACAGAACACTATGGTCTTAGCCATGCGATCTGTACTTTTCAGATAGTTGGTTATCTCTTGCGCAACTTCCCTTATGCGGTCTTCTATAACAATGTTATAATCATAGTCGCTGTTGTTATAAATGCGGTCTTCAATCTCGTTGCCATAAATATCCTTTTGCCCCTTTGTCGGTCGCCACTCGTCGCCGATGTTGGTTGTAATGTTGATTACCTTGAAAGGAGCAAGGAAACCGTCCTCAATTCCGTTTTTAAGACTATATGTATAAACAGGCTCACCAAAATAACCAATACTTGACTGGTACTTTGTTTCTTTTGGTGTTGCAGTCATACCTATATGAGTAGCCGAAGAAAAGTATTCCAAGATGTTTCGCCAGTTGCTATCATCCTTTGCGCTACCTCTATGACACTCATCAACGATAACAAGGTCAAAATAGTCTGGATTAGGAAACAACTCCTTATAGTTCTTGGCATCATTCTGTCCAATCAACTGTTGATAGAGTGCAAAGAACACTTGATAAGACCCCAATTCTTCCAAGTGGTTCTTGTCTTTTGAGTAATCTATCTTGTGCGTTACCTTTTCTAATGGTTTGAAGTCCTGCTGTATGGATTGGTCAACCAATATGTTGCGGTCTGCAAGATACAACACTTTCTTTTTCAAACCACTTTTAAGTAAACGCCATACAATCTGAAATGCAGTATATGTCTTGCCTGTGCCAGTTGCCATGACAAGGAGCACACGGTTTTGTCCTTTAGCAATGGCACCAACTGTGCGGTTTACTGCATTGCGCTGATAATATCGTGGCGGAAAAATGTTCTGACCTGTGCAGAAAGGTTGCTCAATGACAGACAACTCTTGCTCATTAAGTCCGCTTCCATCGTTAGCCTCGCTTTTATATCTTTCGATAAGTTCTTCTTTTGTTGGAAATTCGTCCATAGCAAAAGTGCATTCCTTGCCCGTCAAGAAGTCATGTTCGGCAAAACCTTCACCGTTTGAACTGTATGCAAACTTCACATCAAGCATTTGGGCATAGGTCATGGCTTGTTGCAATCCATGAGAAACAGAATGATTGGCATCCTTTGCTTCTACAATAGCAATGGGTGTTGCCTTATTTGCATAAAGTACATAGTCGGCAAACTTCGGTTTCTCTCTATGCACAAGATTACCATGAAGGCTAATTTTACCGTCAGTAAATTTAACCTTCTGCTCCATGAATATACTATCCTTTGACCATCCCTTGCTTGTGATGGCTTCGTTGATATAGCGGAACTTGATGTCCTCTTCTGTTAAATCTTTGCTTATGCCCATGTTTAAATAGTGTTTTATTATCGGAAGTAATATGGTTCTACTGAATCTTGCTAAAATTTCTCATAGGTTATCCCATAACTTCTTTGTATTGAGTTTTTGCACATGCATGTATAAAATCTATATTAGGTAATGGCAATCCATCATTCCGTAAGGAATGTGTTTGCAGTAAGGTTGTTTTTGAATGTCTGCATATTTGTATCAGTTTTATTTTATGTGTATTGTTTATAAACCAGTAATATTGTAATGCCGTCGGATTTGCTCTGCTTTCTGTTGCATAAATATATAAGTCTTTAGGCATTCACGGCAAAAATACAAATAAAATCTGATATACATATATCTTTGACAGATATTGTTGACCCTTATGCATGATAAATATAGAATATCAATATGGATAATTGTTTTTTTTATTAAATTTGTAGCGCAAAATAATTTTTCTTGCAACAATGAAAAATCCATCATCTAATAAAAAGAATGTATGAACACGAAGAAAATATTTTTGTCCGTAATCATCGGATTTGGCATGGCAACCGTTTCTGCACAGCAGTTGCCGTATCGAAACCCGGCGCTGTCGCCAGAAGAAAGAGCCGCAGACCTGTGCTCGCGACTGACACTCGAGGAGAAGGCTGCTCTGATGCAAAACAACTCGCCGGCTATACCGCGACTCGGAATACCGCAGTTCGCATGGTGGAGCGAGGCTCTACACGGCATCGGGCGCAACGGCTACTGCACGCTCTTCCCATCGTGTATAGGAATGGCGGCATCGTTCGACGACGTGCTGTTGGAAAAAATCTATACAGCCATAAGTGATGAGGGACGCGCTAAGAATACCGCACAGAGAAAGAAAGGAACGGTGGCGACATACCAGGGACTCTCGTTCTGGACACCGAACATCAACATCTTCCGCGACCCGCGGTGGGGCAGGGGACAGGAAACATACGGCGAAGACCCCTATATGAACTCCCGTATGGGACAGGCCGTGGTGAGGGGACTGCAAGGACCAGAGGGACACAGGTATATGAAGCTCCTTGCCTGTGCAAAACACTTTGCCGTTCATAGCGGACCGGAGAAGACACGCCATCATTTCAATATCGAAGACCTGTCGCCACGCGACCTGTGGGAGACTTACTTGCCGGCGTTCAGAGACCTCGTGGAGAAGGCAAAGGTAAGGGAGGTGATGTGTGCCTACCAGCGCTTTGAAGGACAGCCGTGTTGTGGCAGTACAAGACTGTTGCAGCAGATACTGCGCAACGACTGGAAGTTTAATGGACTCGTGGTGAGCGATTGCGGGGCGGTGTCAGACTTCTGGATGAAAGGCAGACACGGTGTTTCGACTGATGCTGCTTCGGCTTCGGCAAAAGCTGTGGCGAGCGGGACCGACGTGGAATGCGGTAGCAACTACAAACGTTTGCCGGAGGCCGTGAGAGCAGGGGAAATTAAGGAAGAACAGGTGGATGTAAGTGTGCGCCGACTGCTCAAGGCGCGTTTCGAACTTGGCGATTTCGACGACGATTCGCTCGTGGAATGGACAAAGATACCGGAGTCTGTCGTTGCCTCGAAGGAGCATAAACAGCTCGCACTTAGAATGGCAAGAGAACAGATGGTGTTGTTGCAGAACAGAAACAATATTCTGCCGCTGAGCAAGACCGACAGCCGGATAATGGTGATGGGACCTAATGCTGCCGACTCTCTTGTGTTGTGGGGGATATATTTCGGACAGCCTACTCATTCCGTTACCGTGCTCGAGGGAATAAACCGCAAACTCGGCAGAAATGTGCCCTATGCCAAGGCGACGGATATTACGGCGGTTAGAGAGACAGAGAGCCTCTTCGACCGTTTCGTTGCTCCCGACGGGAAACCGGGGATGGCAGCAAAATACTGGAACAACACGCAGATGAACGGTGAGCCGTGTGTGGAGACGCACTATTCCGCCGGACTGAACTTCGACAACGGGGGAAATACTGCCTTTGCCGCCGGGGTGAACCTCGATAATTTCACGGCACAGTACAGGGGCTCGTTCGTGGCGAAAGAAGACGGTATGGTACAATTCAATTTCTCCCACAGCAACGGCACACGACTTATTGTTAACGGCGATACTATATATAATAGGTGGAAAAAGTCGATACTGCTCTATAACCGGAAGCAGCTTGAGGTAAAGGCAGGACAGAGGTATGATGTACAGCTCGACTACATGCAGTTGACGGGAGGGGCAACACTGAGCTTCGACATGGCAAGGGTGAACAACCTGACGCCACGGGATGTTGTTGCCAAGGCTAAGGATGTCGAAACGGTAATCTTTGTGGGCGGAATCTCGCCAAACCTTGAGCGGGAAGAGGCGAAGGTTTCGGAACCGGGGTTTGACAACGGCGACCGCACGAGTATCGAACTGCCTGAAGCTCAGCGTCAGGTGTTAAAAGCACTGCATGAGGCTGGAAAGAAAATCGTATTCGTCAACTGCAGCGGCAGTGCCGTGGCGATGGCACCGGAGACGGAAACATGTGATGCGATACTCCAGGCATGGTATCCTGGAGAGCAAGGAGGAAATGCCGTGGCAGACGTATTGTTCGGCGATTATAACCCTTCGGGAAAACTCCCTGTTACGTTCTATCGCGACGACAGTCAGCTGCCGCCTTTCGACGACTATAGCATGGCAAACCGCACATATCGATATTTCAGAGGACAACCGCTATTCCCGTTTGGATACGGACTCAGCTACACGTCGTTCAGATACGGGAAACCCGAGTATGATGCAAGGAGCGGAAAGGTAAGGGTGAGTGTTGCCAACTGTGGCGGCAGCGACGGAACAGAAATAGTTCAGGTGTATCTGCGCCGTGACAACGACACCGATGGACCGGTAAAGACGCTGCGAGGTTTTAAACGCATAGAACTGAAGGCGGGGGAGACGCAAACTGTTGAAGTAGACATGCCGAGGGAGAGCTTCGAGTGTTGGGACAAGAACTCAAACACGATGAGAGTGATGAAAGGCAAATATACGTTGCTGGTAGGCTCGTCGAGTCTTGAGAAAGATTTACAGACGGTAAGAGTGAAACTGTAGATTTGTACTTTTTTGAAAACAACAATTGTTTTTCAAATATAAAAATGTAACTTTGTAGCCAAATTCAACAAATGAATAAAAAATGATACGTGTTTTGAAGTATTCGTTGATTCTCGCCATGATGTGCTGTGCTACGATAGCCGATGCGCAGTCGCAGAACTATCGCGAGATGCATAAGGTAAAAAAAGGTGAAACGGTGTTTGGCATAGCCAAGAAATATGACATTACGATAGAGGAGCTCGTCAAGGCTAACCCCGACATGAATGCCGTGGGGTATGAACTGAAAAAGGGCGATTATATCTTTATCCCGTATCCGGCAGGATACAAACCAGGGGCTGCCAAGAGCGGACAGACGGTGGCAAAGGGTAACAGCACTGCTGCACAGACTGCGGCAAAGCAGACAAACGCAATACGTGTTGGCATCATGTTGCCGCTGCACAACGTTGACGGCGACGGCAGGCGTATGCTTGAGTATTACCGGGGAATTCTTATGGGCTGCGAGAAGCTGAAGAAGGAGGGCGCAAATATCGTTGTCAATGCATGGAATGTTCCTATTGATGCCGATATCAACACAACGCTGGCAAAGAATGATGCTGCCAGTTGTAACGTAATCTTCGGTCCGCTGTATTCAAAACAGGTACCGGCTCTCTCTGACTTTGCGAAAAAGCATGGCATAAAGCTCGTCATACCTTTTTCTATCACTGGCAACGACGTGGCGACGAACCCGAACATATTCCAGGTATACCAGAGTCCGGAACAGTTTTATAGTGAGGTGGCACGCCAGTTTGTAGGACGCTTCACCACACAGCATGTAGTGGTGGTAGACTGCAACGACCGCTCCAGCGACAAGGGCGTGTTTACATTTACGCTGCGTGAGGCACTTGCAAAGAAAGGTCTGACGTATACAATAACAAATGTTACAAACAGTGCCGAGAGCTTTGCCAAAGCGTTCAGCACAACAAAGCCGAACATCGTAGTGTTGAACACAGCTCGCTCGCCGGAACTGAATGCAGTAATAGCAAAGCTTGACCAACTGAAGTCTTCTGTTCCGACACTGAAGATTTCTCTCTTTGGCTATACGGAATGGCTTATGTATGCCAAGTATAATATGGACAAGTTCTGCAAGTATGACACATATGTGCCTACGCATTTCTATTATAATCCGCTCTCTACGGCAACAAAAAACTTTACCGACGACTATATGAAGAAGTTTGACCAAAGTCTGATGGATTACATGCCACGTTTTGCCATAACTGGTTATGACCATGCTCTTTATTTCATAGGAGGAATAAAGAAGCAGGGAAATAAATTCGTTGGGTCGGAGACGGACAAAAATGCCTTGCAGACACCGATGCACTTTAAGAGAGTTGGTGGACAGAATGGTGGATTGCAGAATGTAAGTGTAAGTTTTGTGCATTACAATACAAACCATTCTATATCTATAATAAATTATTAAAGAAGGTATGTTCAAGACTCTAAAAATAAGGGATTTAAGACTCTCGGCTCTTTTAGTTGCCTTTACGTTTGCCGTTATGGCATCAGCACAGATAGGTAAGCACCGTAATGACTTGAGCATAGGCGTGAACGGCGGTTATGTGATGAGCAATATCGGTTTCACACCAAAGGTAAACCAGAAGATGTATGGCGGCTTTACGGGAGGTGTTTCATTTAGATATGTTTGCGAGAAATATTTCAATACGATATGTTCTGTGCAGGCTGAGGTGAACTATTCAAAGATTGGATGGAAAGAAGATATCTTGAATCTGCAGGATGAACCTGTAATAAATAAACAAACGGGAATTGCCGAGGAGTACAGCCGAACGCTGAACTATATTCAGATACCGGTGTTCGCCCATCTTGCATGGGGTAGGGAACGACAGGGATTTCAGTTCTTCTTTCAAGCCGGACCGCAGTTTGGCTTATATCTGAGTGAATCGACTGAGGCTAACTATGACCTCGCAAATCCGAATCTTGACGACCGCTCTAACCAGACTGTTGCACAGGAGACAATGCCGGTGGAAAATAAGTTTGACTATGGTATCGCGGCTGGTTTAGGACTGGAATACTCTCACAAGAAAATGGGGCATTTCCAGATAGAAGGCCGATATTATTATGGATTGGGAAATATCTACGGCGACTCGAAGAAAGACTATTTCGGGAAGTCTAACGTGAGCAACATTGTCATAAAAATGACATACCTCTTTGACTTGATGCACTAAATATGAAAATTTAATTATTAATATACTAAAACCAAAAGCTTATGTTTGAAGGACAGCCGAAAGGCCTCTATGCGTTGGCACTTGCCAACACCGGTGAGAGATTTGGTTATTACACCATGCTCGCTGTGTTCCTACTCTTTCTCCAGGCAAATTTCCACTGGAGCGAAGGACTTGCCACAACTGTTTATTCCAGTTTCTTGATGCTTGTCTATTTCCTGCCTATCGCAGGAGGAGCCATTGCCGACAGAATCGGATTCAACAAGTGCGTGACATTGGGAATATTTGTAATGTTTATCGGTTACCTGTGTCTTGCCGTTCCGGCAGGAGAGGGAACACCGGCAATAGCCCTGATGGGTGCCGCTTTAGTTCTTATCAGTGTCGGCACAAGTTTGTTTAAGGGCAATCTCCAGGTGATGGTAGGTAATCTATATGATTCACCGGCTATGGAGAGCAAGCGTGATTCTGCGTTCTCCATCTTCTATATGGCAATAAATATCGGTGCGTTGTTTGCTCCGACTGCTGCTGTGAAGATTATGGATTATGCCCAGCATGCTCTTGGCGTCAGCGAAGCTGATTCTTATCATTTCGCATTTGGTGTGGCTTGTGTATCGCTTATAGTTTCCATACTCATATATTATGGATTCAAAAGTACATTTGCAAGTGTCTGCGAGAATAGAAATGAGGTAAAGGGAGATTCTAATGTTGCTGCAGCAGAAGAAATTTCACCAAAAGAGACAAAAGACCGTCTTGTGGCTTTGTTCCTTGTATTTGTAGTGGTTATTTTCTTCTGGATGGCATTCCATCAGAACGGAGCAACTCTGACATTGTTTGCCCGCGATTATACTGCAACTCAGGCTACTGGTCTGACAGGTATGCTGTTTGACGTTACTAATCTCGTAGCTGTTATTTTCGTTGTTTATGCTCTTTTTGCCATTTCTGATGCAAAGACCGCAAAAGGAAAGGGTATAGCGACAGCTGTAATTGTGTTGGCTGCTGCATTCCTTGGATATAAATATTATGAAACAGCCGGAACTTCTGTAGAGCTTCAGGCTCCTCTCTTCCAGCAGTTCAATCCTTGTTTTGTGGTAGGTCTTACTCCTGTGTCAATGGCAGTCTTTGCATGGCTTGCTAAGAAAGGTAAAGAGCCGTCGGCTCCACGCAAGATAGGACTCGGAATGCTCGTTGCGGGAATAGGATATATCGTGATGGTTTGTTCATCGCTCGGATTGTCGTATGACGGTGGCGACCGCGTTTCTCCGAATTGGCTCGTAACTACATACCTTGTTTTGACGTTTGCAGAATTGCTGCTCTCTCCGATGGGTATCAGTTTCGTATCAAAGGTTGCCCCTCCAAAATACAAGGGTGTGATGATGGGATGTTGGTTTGGTGCTACTGCAATAGGAAACTTCCTTGTCATGATTCCAGGACTGTTGTGGAAGCATATTCCGCTTGCAGGTGTATGGGGAGTTCTTGTAGCTCTCTGTCTGTTGTCATTCCTCTTCATATTCTCGGTAATGAAGAAGTTGGAGAAGGTTAGTTAATGAAACATCTGTAGATATTCTATAAAAAGCAATAGGGACAATTGATGGCAATATCGCCGCCGGTTGTCCCTATTGTAATATCTAATACTATATGTTTAAAATGAATGTTTTAAAGAATTCCCATAATCTTTAAAATATATGGAGTAAGAATAGCTGTGAAAATACCGTTGAGGGTAAGTCCGAGCGATGCGTATGCCCCGTGTTCCATTCCATGTTCCATGGCTGCTGAAGTACCCACGGCATGAGATGCTGTGCCAAGCGAGATACCCTGTGATGACGGCATACCGATGTGGCCGTATTTCAATATTCTGAAACCTGTTACTGCACCGAAGATTCCTACGAAGACTACAATTGTTGCTGTGAGCGACGGAATACCGCCGACGCTTTGTGTTACCTCCATTGCGATTGGAGTCGTTACGGATTTTGCTGCAAGAGAGAGTACTACTTCACGTGATGCTCCGAAATATTGTGCCAGCATAACGACAGATACGATACCGACAAGACAGCCTACGAGCTGCGACATGAAGATTGGAATCATTTCATGTTTAATGGAGTGTAGCTGCTTGTAGAGAGGAATGCCAAGAGACACTACGGCTGGCTTTAGCCAAAAGTCAATCTTTGAACCACTAATCTTATACGTCTCGTAATCAACGTCGGCTACAGTAAGAAAGCATATCATAAATGCTATGCTGACGAGAATGGGGTTAAATATAGGGAGCTGTAATACTTTTCTTACAAGTTTCGCAAGAAAGTAGACGCCAAAAGTAAGAGTCAGCAAGAAATAGTCGTTGCTGAGGTATTGGTGAATGTCCATTTTATTTTCTTTATAGTTATCCTTTTAAATTTTTTCTTTAATAATCTTTATTACCTTCCTCGTTAGAATGTGGGTCCAACCCGTAATGACAAGTACAAGTATCGTACTGAGTGCTGTTGCAAAAACAATCGGTCCGATTTCTGCCTTGATAATGTCGAAATAAAGCATTAGGGCGACACCAGGCGGAACAAAGAAGAACCCCATGTTCTTTACGAGAAAGTTGGATATCGTTTCCACCCATTCCAGTTTAATCACTTTCACCTTTAACAAAAAGGTTAGAAGCAACATTCCGAGGATGCTCGACGGTATTGTTATACCTGTGAGCCACACTATAAATTCGCCCACGGCAAGGCATCCGATGATAATAGCTAATTGCCTAAACATTTTCTTTTGTTGTTATCCTGATAATTTATTATTAATACTACAAATTTCTAATTCCTAACTCTACACTACGTACTAAATTTCAATTTCCTCAATACCACCGTAGTCGACAGCATGTTTGAAGCATCCTTCTTCTGGAAACAAGCCACCGTAAATGCCGGCACATAACAAAATACCGCAATGTGCGAAGATGGCAACATTCTGATAATCCTTTGTCTTCAACTCGTCAAGAAAAGAGGCGAGACGTTTATACACCATAGGGTAGCTTTCGCCGTTAGTAGTCGCAACATGCATGTAGTCGTCATACCATTTTTGCAAATTGTCGTCCTTAATGTCGTCGTAGCGTTTCATCTCCCAGTCTCCCATGTTCATTTCGAGAAGTCTGTCGTCTGTAGTATAGTCGTTAAATCCGCAGTATTCTGCCAACAGTCTTGCTCTTGTAAGAGGAGAGGAATACACCTTGTCGAAGTGTTTACCTTTCAATGCCTGTTTCGTTCTTTCAGCCTCTTCCGGAAACGTTGCAGCAACAGGCACGTCCGTTTGTCCATAGCATACGCCTTTAGGTACGTCGACACTCGTGTGTCGTATCAGAGTGATTTTCATATCTCAATCAGTATTTATAGAATAAATTATATATAATCTGGTTCGTATCGCTGTCGGTAGAGCGTATCAAATGAAACCATAATATTGCCACAGTGAGATAAACAGACAATTCTACGACAAGAAACAAAGCTCCGCAGCAGTCGCCTGTATAGCCCTTTATACGTTTCCAAATCAGCATATACATAAAGTACATGACAATGCATGGAATGAAAACTACCAGATGCCAGTCGATTATCCCCTTGGTATAGAAGAAAAACATGCCCAAAGGCAACATTCCTTGTATAGCAAGACTTATTCCAGCTGAGATATTGAATTTTCTGTATATATTCTTCGCTTTTGATTCCGCTTCAGTTCTGGCGTATGGCATCATCTCGATAATCTGACCTGCAATCATTTTTGCATAGGGGTCGGCAGCGAATACCGTAACAGCAGCAAGGGGGACTGGGATAGAAGACAGCGTGAAGAAGAGGATAAGAATGTAGAAAATAATACCTAAGACCCCATAAGTTCCAATTCTCGAATCCTTCATTATGTCGAGAATCCTCTGACGGTCGGAACCACCTCCACCGAATCCGTCAACGAAATCCGTTAGACCGTCCTCGTGGAGAGCTCCGGTAATCAGAATTCGTATAAGAATAGCTGCAATAATTGCGATATTATGCGGTAATACATAAGAACCGAAATATATCGTGCAAGCCATAATGCCACCTGTAAGCCATCCAACCATAGGCCAGTATTCTACTACCGCTTTATATGCCTCCTTCGGGGGCTGGTATAGTCTCCAGAATGGTAGGCGAGTAAAGAAAATCATAGCTGCCCACGCGTTCTGCCACCATTTAGAAGTATTTAGTGATATTTGCATTTTCAAAATTATTCATTTCGTTAATCATCCTTATGCTGCTCTCAATGATAGGGTAGGAGCAAAGAGCTCCTGTTCCCTCTCCGAGTCTGAGACCTAAATTCAAGATTGGTTTGGCATTCATCAGCGACAGCATCTTGGCGTGAGCATGCTCATCACCACAGTGTCCGAAGATGGCATAATCCAAGACTGCTGGATATAATTTGCTGGCAGCAAGCATGCATGCCGACATGATAAAGCCGTCGACAAGAATAATCATCTTCTTTTCTGCTGCCCTCAGCATGGCACCGATAGCACCGACCATCTCGAATCCACCGAAATAACGAATAATGTTCAGTGTGTCTTCGGTATCAAAAATTTCCTTGAATTTCTTGACCGCCATACTGAGTACCTTGAACTTGTGATTTAGTTGATTTCCTTCCACTCCAGAGCCTGCACCGACACATTCTTCCAATGCAACTTTTCCTAAGAGATGAAGCCAGATGCTTGACGGAGAGGTGTTTCCGATTCCCATCTCGCCAATGCAAATCACGTTGCATCCGTTTTCGAAACATTCATCCACAAGGGTCGTTCCATTTTTCAACGCTGTTTCCATCTGCTTCTCGCTCATTGCCGCGGAGAAAAGAAAATCTTGTGTTCCGGGAGCAATTTTCATGTTTCTGATTTCTTTGTATGATGATAAGTCATGGTCGACTCCCATATCAACGATTTTAAGATCGAAACCATGTTGGCGGCAAAACATATTGACTCCACCTCCACCATGGGTGAAGTTTATCATTTGTTGCCACGTAACATCTCTTGGCGAAAGACTTACACCTTCGTGTTCTATACCATGGTCTGCACCAAGTAAGAGATGAGACGGATGTGAAAGCGATGGCTGTAGTGTTTGCTGGATAAGGCATATCTGCATAGCTAAGTCTTCCAAACGACCGAGAGATCCCTTGGGCTTGTTCAGATTGTCTATTTTTTCTTGAATATTATCTTTAATGCCGTTGTCCGGTTTCTCTATATTGTATTTTATCATTTTCCCCAGATTTAAAAGAATGAATTATTTTATTTTAACCGGTATGCCGCTGACGGTCATGTACACGTCGTCAGCTTTAGAAGCGACATACTGATTGAGCCATCCCAATAGGTCGGTAAAGCGGCGTTGCACTTCATTTTCACTTGTCCCTCCCCATCCGATTTCGTTTGTAACGAAAATAAATACGGCATCTTGCGATGTGAATTTGTCAAATTCCGCTTTCAGTTCTACAAGAACTTCTTCTATGTTTGGAGAATCATTCTCTTGGGCTTTATCAAAATAGAAATTCGTACACCATAAAGTTAGGCAATCGATAAGTGCCACCTTATTATATATATTAATATTGCCGAGAAACTTTTCTTCCTCAATATTAGTCCATTGGTGCCCCCTTCGCTTTTTGTGCAAGTCCACCCTGTGTCGAAAATCATCATCCCATATATGTGCAGTAGCTATATATACGGGATTATTTGAAATACTTAGAGTCAAGCGTTCTGCAAATTCACTTTTGCCAGATCTCTGACCACCTGTGATGAGAATAATTCGTTTCATTGGTGCAAAAGTAACAAAAACTATTGTTTTCAGCAAAATAGCTCTTGTTTTCTGTTGCAATATACTATAAATAAATATGTATAAGAGCCTTTTTGTATATAAAATTGTTTTATAATACCTTTTTTGTTATAGTTTTGTTAATAAAAATTTGGAGTTTACGCAAATTTTATTTTACTTTGCACTCCAAAATGGATAGACATATAGAAACAAGTCAATTAAAATAATTTTAAACATTAAAAACATGAAGAAAATTTTTACTTTGTGCGCTGCTGCTGCGTTAGCAGCTTCTGCATCAGCTCAGACAGTAACTGAGAGTAAAACATTTGACAACTGGTACATCGGTGTAAACGGTGGTATCGCAACAGGTATTCATCCTTCACAGCTTGGCTGTGGCGGTTCTTGGGCAAAGGATATCACTCCTAATGCTGGTCTTCGCGTAGGCCGCTACTTCACTCCTGTATTCGGTCTTGCTGCTGAGAGCAACGTTTACTTCAGCGATCTTCACCATGCAGGTCGTACAAACAACAACTTGTTCGGCAACTACACAAACACTTTGGTAAATTCAATTAACACTTCTTTGATTGCAACAATCAACTTCAGCAACTGGTTCGGCGGTTACAAAGGTGCTCCACGTTTGTTCGAGGTTAGCGGTGTTTACGGTCTTGGTTGGGGTCACGTATTCGGTGGCAAAGACGGTGCTCGCTATTATGCTAACAAGTGGAATTCTGCAGACAAGAAGGATTTCTTGACATCTAAGGCTGGTCTTGATTTCGCTTTCAACCTTGGCAAGGCTAAGGCATGGCAGATCTATGTTGAGCCATCAGTAATCTGGAATCTTGAGGGTGCTCAGAAGGGTGTTCGCTACGATGCTAACTATGCTGACTTCCAGCTCAACGCTGGTGTTGTTTACAAGTTCAAGAACTCAAACGGTACTCACAACTTTACTATCGCACAGCTTCGTGACCAGGCTGAGATCGACGGTTTGAACGCTAAGATCAATGACCTCCGTAACGATCTGAACGGTAAGGATTCTGAGCTTGCTGCTAAGAACAAGCGTATCGCTGACCTTCAGAATGCTCTTGACGAGTGCAACAAGACTCCTAAGTATGTTAAGCCAGAGACTGCTACAAACCTGCAGCCTACAGTTATCTTCCGTCAGGGCAAGTCTTCTGTAGATAACTCTCAGCTTGCAAACATCGAGCTCATCGCTCAGTATATGAGAAATCACAAGGACGCTAAGGTTGAGATCAAGGGTTACGCTTCTCCAGAGGGTAATGCAGAACTGAACCAGAAGCTTTCTGAGAAACGTGCTGAGGCTGTTAAGAACATCCTCGTTAAGAAGTACAAGATCTCTGCTGACCGCCTTACAACTAAGGGTATGGGTGCAACAGACAAGCTCTTCGAGCAGGTTGAGTTCAACCGCGTTGCTACTTTCAACGACAACGCAAAATAATTAAGTCATAAATATATAACTTAATATTTCTCCCCGTCGCATGATGTTGTGGCGGGGATTTTTGTTGTTTCAAGATAAGTCCATCGTCTATATTTTACAATGTTTGAGTGATAAGCATAAAAAATAAAGAAATAATTTTGCAAGTTACGTGAAAAAGTCGTAACTTTGCAGCCGCTTAACGTAAAATAGCCGAATGAAGAATGACAGAATGAAAAATCAGTACCGCGTGAATGAGCAAATTCGCGTCAGGGAAGTGCGAGTAGTTGGAGATGATGGTTCAACCGTAATGCCTACACGTCAGGCTCTTGATATAGCTAGAGACAAAGGCGTTGATTTGGTGGAGATTTCTCCTAATGCCCAGCCGCCAGTGTGTCGTATCATCGACTATAGTAAGTTCCTTTATCAGCAGAAAAAACGAGCAAAGGAACTGAAAGCAAAACAGGTTAGGCAAGAGGTTAAAGAAATCCGATTCGGACCTCAGACAGATGATCATGACTACAACTTCAAGTTGAAGCATGCAAAGGAATTCTTGGAGGAAGGTAATAAGGTTCGTGCTTTTGTGTTCTTCCGTGGTCGCTCAATCTTGTTTAAGGAACAGGGCGAGGTTTTATTGCTACGTTTCGCTAATGACCTTGAGGAATATGGAAAGGTTGAACAGATGCCTGCTTTAGAGGGAAAGAAGATGTTCTTGTACCTATCACCGAAGAAAGCTGGAGTTGCAAAGAAAAGTCAACAAAAGATGGATAGGGAACGCCGTGAGGCTGAAGCCAAGGCTGAAAGCGAAAAGAATACTACTCCGGTGGCTTCAAATGAAGAGACTCCTTCAAATGGTGGCTTGTTCGCAAATGCCAAGAATGGTGCCGATGCTTTGAAGAAGCTGAAGAAAGACTGATAAAACAAGGTGCGTAACGTCGTGGTATATACGTTGCCACCGCTATAATAAATAACTAATTTAAAATTTTAAAAAATGCCAAAAGTAAAGACAAACTCCGGTGCAAAGAAGAGATTTCGTTTCACTGGTACAGGTAAGATTAAGAGACATCACGCTTACCACAGTCATATCCTGACTAAGAAAACAAAGAAGCAGAAGCGTAATTTGGTTCACACTGCAATTGTTGACGGAAGCAACATGAAGCAGGTTCGCGATTTGCTGTGTCTCCGTTAATCCCTATTGTCTAACATTTAAAGTAAGAAGAAACTATGCCAAGATCAGTAAATCATGTTGCTTCTAGAGCAAAGAGAAAAAGAATTTTAAAGCTTACACGTGGTTACTATGGAGCGCGTAAGAATGTATGGACAGTTGCCAAGAATACTTGGGAGAAGGGTCTTACATATGCTTATCGTGATCGTCGTAACAAGAAGCGTACTTTCCGTGCATTGTGGATTCAGCGTATCAATGCTGCTGCACGTTTGGAGAATATGACCTATTCAACTTTGATGGGTGCTCTTCACAAGGCTGGTATCGAGATTAACCGTAAGGTTCTCGCTGACCTCGCCGTTAACAATCCAGAGGCTTTCAAAGCTATCGTAGCTAAGGTAAAGTAAAGTAATTTAATTTAACTACATTATAAAAAAAGCAGTATTGATTTCAATACTGCTTTTTTATTGCTATAAGTGCAACTTTTATCTATTTCAAGTCTTTCATTGACAATGATATTCTGTTGCGTTTTCTGTCAATCTCCAGAACTCTAACCTTAACATGTTGATGTAGTTTTACAATCTGTGTAGGATCTGAAATGTAGCGATCCGAAAGCTGTGAGATGTGTACAAGTCCGTCTTGATGAACACCGATATCTACAAATGCTCCAAAATTTGTTATGTTTGTTACGATGCCGGGTAGGACCATTCCCTCGCAGAGGTCATCAATACAAGTAACGTTTTTGTCGAATTCAAACTCTTCGATTTGCTCTCGTGGATCACGTCCCGGTTTCTCAAGCTCTTTAAGTATATCAGTTAGTGTTGGCACACCAATAGTTTCTGTAATATATTTTTTGATATCTATATCCTTGCGCTTTTCGTTGTTCTCTATAAGTTCTGCAACGGTGCAATGACAGTCTTTTGCCATTTGTTCAACAATGTTATAGCTTTCCGGATGTACGGCACTATTATCAAGTGGATTCTTTGCTCCAGGAATACGTAAGAAGCCAGCGCACTGTTCAAATGCTGACGGACCGAGTCTTGGTACTTTCTTAAGTTGGGTTCGACTTGTAAAAGCTCCATTCTCTCGTCTGTATTCAACGATATTTTTTGCAAGCGTAGGACCAAGTCCGCTTACATATGTAAGAAGATGCAGACTGGCGGTATTCAAGTTTACACCAACAGAATTGACACAACTCTCTACAGTCTGGTCCAGACTTTTTTTCAGTTTTCCCTGGTCAACATCATGTTGATATTGTCCAATGCCAATGCTCTTAGGGTCAATCTTAACAAGTTCAGCAAGAGGGTCCATAAGTCTTCTGCCAATAGAAACGGCACCTCTAACAGTAACGTCTTCGTTAGGAAATTCTTCACGAGCAATTTTAGAAGCTGAGTATATAGATGCTCCGTCCTCGCTGACAACAAAGACCTTAACCTCCTTTTTAAACTTCAGTCCCTTTATGAAATCCTTAGTCTCCCGACTTGCAGTACCGTTGCCTATGGCAATAGCCTCGATACTAAAACTATCTGCCATTCTCTCAATCTGTTGTGCTGCTAATGAACGTTTATTGACAGGAGGGTGGGGGAATATCGCTTCGTGATGCAATAAGTTGCCTTGTTCGTCAAGGCATACAACCTTGCAGCCAGTACGAAATCCTGGGTCAACCCCCATGACACGTTTTTGTCCAAGAGGAGCAGAAAGAAGAAGCTGTCTCAGGTTTTCTGCAAAAACATTAATAGCCTCTTCATCAGCTTTCTCCTTACTTAATTTAGAAAACTCCGTTTCAATAGCAGGTTTGAGAAGTCTTTTATAAGAATCCTCTACCGCTTCACTCACGAAAGACGAGCATTTGTTAAAGCCACGTACGAAGTTCCTTTTAATCTTCTCGGTACATTCATCATCATTAGGAGAAATTGAGATACGCAATATACCTTCATTCTCACCGCGTCTCATCGCTAAAAGTCTGTGAGACGAGCATCGCTTCAGTGGTTCGGAGAAATCAAAATAGTCAGAGAATTTTGCAGCTTCTTCAGAGTTCTCTTTAGACTTTACAACCTTAGATGTTATAATAGCCTCACGCTTAAAGGCGTTTCTTACCGTTTGTCTGCTGCGTTCGTCTTCGCTAACAGTTTCGGCAATAATGTCCTGAGCCCCTTTGATGGCGGATGCGACATCCTTAACGCCATCCTTAACAAATCTTTTGGCTGTAGTTTCAATATTGTTATCTCTTTGCATCATCATGATTACAGAGAGCGGCTCGAGTCCCATCTCACGAGCCATTTGAGCTTTTGTCCGCCTTTTAGGCTTGAATGGCATATAGATATCCTCAAGTTCATTACTGTCCCAACAATTCTCAATTCTTTTCTGTAAGTCGTCAGTCATCTTGCCCTGTTCGCTTATCGTTTTGACTACAGTGTCCTTACGTTTACTGATTTCTTTCAGTTTATCATTAGCATCACTTATAGCCGTAATCTGAACCTCATCAAGATTATTAGTTCGTTCCTTTCTATAACGACTGATGAATGGAATGGTGCATCCTTCCTCGAGCAGTTGCAAAGTATTTTCTACACTCTTTTCTTTTAGATTGAGTTTCTTTGCAATAATTTCTGTATATATTTTCAAATCCATTTATATAATATATAGGTTAAATAATAAGGGCAAAATTAATAATAAAAGTCTGAAAAAAAACGAGCCAAACATAAAATGTTTAGCTCGTTTTACTTATAGTATTTCAAATCTACTGTTCAAAGTAAAAAATGAAAAATACTCCTTGTTCTGTTTATTTAGCATATGCGATAGAACGAGTCTCACGTATAACCGTAATCTTGACCTGCCCTGGATAAGTCATCTCGTTTTGAATCTTTGTTGCGATTTCGTTAGAAAGAGCCTCTGATTCCTTATCGTCCATTTTGTCAGCTCCAACGATTACACGAAGTTCGCGTCCAGCCTGTATTGCATACGTCTTTGTAACTCCAGGATAGCTCATTGCAATAGCTTCAAGGTCATTAAGTCTCTTTATGTATGCTTCAACAATCTCACGGCGAGCTCCAGGACGAGCACCAGAGATGGCATCACAAACTTGAACGATAGGGGCGAGTAGCGTGTTCATCTCCATTTCATCGTGGTGTGCACCAATAGCGTTGCAGATATCCGGTTTCTCCTTATATTTCTCGGCAATCTTAGCGCCATAAAGGGCATGTGGAAGTTCACTCTCCTCATCCGGAACCTTTCCGATATCATGTAAAAGTCCTGCTCGTTTAGCTTTTTTAGGGTTCAGTCCGAGTTCTGCAGCCATTACAGCACAGAGGTTGGCTGTTTCACGAGCATGCTGCAATAGGTTCTGACCATATGAAGAGCGATATTTCATTTTTCCAATGATTCTTACCAATTCAGGATGTAATCCATGAATACCGAGGTCGATGGCTGTACGTTTTCCAGTTTCAATAATCTCATTGTCGAGCTGTTTCTTAACCTTAGCAACAACCTCTTCAATACGTGCCGGGTGGATACGTCCGTCTGCTACAAGTTGGTGAAGAGCAAGTCGACATACTTCACGTCTAATAGGGTCGAATGCGGAGATAACGATAGCTTCAGGAGTATCGTCAACAACAATTTCGACACCTGTTGCTGCTTCAAGAGCTCTGATGTTTCTTCCTTCTCGTCCGATGATACGTCCTTTAACCTCATCATTGTCGATATGGAAAACGCTGACAGAATTTTCAATTGCAGTTTCAGTTGCAACACGTTGTATTGTCTGTATGACAATTTTCTTTGCCTGAGAGTTGGCGTTGAGTTTTGCCTCGTCCATAATCTCGTTCACATAGCTTGCAGCAGCAGTTCGAGCTTCATCCTTCATGCTTTCAACGAGACGAGATTTAGCTTCATCTGCACTAAGTCCAGAAAGCTCCTCCAATTTCTCACGCTCTTGCAATTGCATCTTGTCAAGTTCCTCTGATTTGATTTGCAGAAGTTTCTTTTCGTTGTCGATACGTTGCTGTTGCTGTTCAACCTCCTGTTTGCGTCGTCCCATTTCCTCTTGGCGCTGATTAAGGCTGATTTCTCTCTGTTTCAGTTTGTTTTCGCTTTGTTGGATTTTTTGGTTTCTGCTTTGGATTTCCTTTTCCAATTCAGCTTTTTTATTAAGGAATTTTTCCTTAACCTCAAGCATCTTCTTTTCTTTCAATACCTCCGCATCTTTCTGTGCGGTATCCATTAAAGCTTTGTATTTCCCGTTAATAACATATCGGAAAATGTAATATCCGCCCAATCCGCCTATAATAAGGGCGACTACGGCGATTGCTAATTCTATCATTTGTTTAAATTTAAAAGTTAATATTCTCTTTATGTCTTATTGCAAGTGTACAGAAGTTACCTTTTCTTAATATCTAAGGCCTCTTCTATTTCGTCAGTGATTGTAGAGAGAATATCATTAACAGGTTTGGTGTCGTTTCTACTTTTTTCCACCTCATAATTATAAGCGATATCGATGAGGGCCATATATAAAATTTCCTTATCGCTTTTCTTGCCTTTAAAGACTTCAGAATAAGCGTTTACAGCCTCGTTGATATCCTTTGCTGCTTCACGATACGTAAATTCCTCGTGTCTGTCGATAACAACAGGCATGTCTGTATCATAAATATGCAATCTAATATGTAACTTGTCTTTTTCTCCTGCCATCACTCTGATTATTTTCCACTTAGCAGTGTGATACACTTGTTTACGTCTCTTATCATGGCAGAAATTCTTTTCTTGGATTCTTCAATGTCTCCATTGCTGACTTCTACCATTCGAGCCGTTTTTAAACTTTTGTAGTCGTTCTGAGCCTGTTCCAGCTGTTTCTTTAATGTTGAAATCTCATTGTCTCGAGAATCCACCATTGCATAAAGCTCTTCATTCTCCTTTTTCAGTTCTTTATATTGGAGAATCATCTGCCTTACCCTTGTCGTAAACAGCGTTAATATCTTGTCGTTTTCAGTCATCAGAATTTATTTTGCCTACAAATTTAATGTATTTTGTTGATTTGCCAAAATTATTTTCAAATGATTTGTTTAATCTTCGTTTTTAGGCGCTTTTTCTTTCTTTGCAAGCATAACGACTTGATAAACGAAATCTGTTGTCCATTTTTGGCTGAAGCCCAAGCGCTTGTCGTATTCTCTGACTGCAACTACGGCTTTCATAACGCTTGCGTCATTAAAGTCGTTTTTATTGAAAATGTCAGAAATGGTTTTCTCTGTCATTGTATATAACGCTTTCTTGAAGATAGACGGCAAGCGCAGTTTGAATTTCATGAGATTTCCTGTGAGCATCATGAGGTTCTGCGTGTAGTTCTGAAATTGCAACAAGTAGACTTGTACATCCTGTATTTTGGCGCAGTGCTTTCTGATACTTTGGTCAATTTCTTTGAAGAAGAGGTCTTCTGTACCATATAAGTCGCGAAGCATTTTTTTGCATCTTGCCTTTTCCCCGATACCCAGTTTGTTGTTGACTGTAGGTATATGTAGAGAAGTTTTGAACTGTCTCAAGTCAGGAAGTGCGGCGAGGTTGGTTATTCCTACTTTTTCAGCTATGACGGCTTGAAAATATACACGAACCAAGGTCATGAAATCTTCCATTCCGCCTGTTTTTATCTCATCATTTTCTTTATGTCCGAAAAGTTTGTCTAAAAAACTCATTTTCTATGTTATTTATATATGTTATTATTTTTTATAATGCAAAAGTACTTGTTTTATATTAAAAAACAAAATAAAAAGTGAATAATGTAATTTTTATTATTACCTTTGCAGTCGTGATATAGAAATATTGTCATATAGTATATATATGTTTAGCTAAACTTTTATTTAACGAAAGATGAAGGGAATAGTATTAGCAGGCGGTTCTGGAACTCGCCTTTACCCCATTACAAAAGGTGTCAGTAAACAATTGATACCAATTTTTGATAAACCAATGATTTATTATCCGGTGTCTGTATTAATGCTTGCAGGTATAAGGGATATATTAATTATTTCCACTCCGTACGATCTTCCAGGATTTAAAAGACTTTTGGGAGACGGATCTGATTTTGGTGTCCGTTTTGAGTATGCGGAACAACCTTCTCCTGATGGTTTGGCTCAGGCTTTTATAATTGGAGAGAAATTTATAGGTGATGATGACGTTTGTCTTGTCTTGGGGGATAATATATTCTATGGATCAGGTTTCACCGGCTTGTTGAATGAAAGCGTTAGGATTGCAGAAAAAGAGCATAAAGCCACGGTCTTTGGTTATTATGTTAATGATCCGGAACGTTATGGCGTTGCCGAGTTTGATGATAAAGGCAATTGTCTTAGCATAGAAGAGAAACCGGCTTGCCCGAAAAGTAATTATGCTGTTGTCGGATTATATTTCTATCCGAATGACGTGGTTGAAATTGCGAAAAACATTAAACCCAGTGCAAGAGGAGAGCTTGAGATTACAAGTGTGAATCAAGAGTATCTTAGGCGTGGAGATTTAAAAGTTCAGACCCTTCAACGCGGTTTTGCATGGCTTGACACAGGAACTCACGACAGTTTGGCTGAGGCAAGTACGTTTATAGAAGTAATAGAGAAGCGTCAAGGACTGAAAATCGCTTGTCTTGAGGAAATAGCTTATAAGCGTGGCTGGATTAATGCTGAAAAGCTTGCTGAGGTTGCCAAACCTATGCTGAAAAACAATTATGGAAAGTATTTAATGGAGTTGATAGATAATAAATAGACATACAATGACAGACGTACAACAGAAAAATCTTTATGCTACAGAAGAGGACGGAGATCAGTCTTCTTTCAATTTTCAGAAACTTTACACCTTATTTATTTTAAATTGGAAGTGGTTTCTCGTTTCTGTAATAATCTGCATCGGTGCTGCATATCTTTATTTGCGATATACAACGCCTGTGTATTCTACAGCAGCAAAGCTGTTGATTAAAGATGACGGAAACAGTGGCGGACGACGTAGCAGCGATGCGCTTGGCGGTATGGCTGATTTCGGAATTATCAGTAATACATATGGTATAGACAATGAGATGGAGATTCTCAAGACGCGAACACTTGCAGCTCAGGCAATCAGCGACTTGAAGCTCTATAGTTCATATTGGAAAAAAGGTAGAGTAAAGAATGTTATATTGTATAAGACTCAGCCTATAAATGTAGATATGGATATTGCTCATCTGGAAAAACTTAATGTTCCGATGTCTTTGAATATCGAGAAAACAGACGGTAAATACCATGTAAGTGGAACATATTATGTATCAGAGGATGAGACTACAGCCTCAGGTCCATATACAATAGATGCAGTGATGTCTATGTTGCCATGTTCTATAAGGACAAAGGCAGGAACCTTGTTCTTTACTCGCAATGCAGAGTATGTTATGAATGATGGTGATGAGATAATCGTCAGAATTGTATCTCCTATGGCTATGGCACCAAAATACTGTGGTGCTTTGTCTTTGGAGCAGACGAGCAAGTCTTCTTCAACATTAAATATGACCCTCAACGATGAGAATATCCAGAGGGGAATAGATTATTTGAAGCAGTTGGCAATCTGCTACAACCGTCAGGCAAATGAAGACAAGAACGAAGTAGCTGTGCGTACAGAGGCTTTCGTGAATGAACGTTTGGAGAAAATCAATGCAGAATTGAGTTCAACAGAGGGTCAGCTGGAAAATTACAAGAGAAACAACCGTCTTGTAGAATTGAAGGTAGATGCAAAGGAAAGTGTTTCAAACCTTTCTTCTTATGAGCAGAAGTTGAATGATGCCGGTACTCAGATAGATTTGATAAACAGTTTGATACAGTTCGCTGATCGTCCTGGAAACAAATATCAGGTATTGCCGTCGAATGTCGGTCTTCGTGATGAAGCTTCAATATCATTGATCAGTGATTACAATAAGGTAGCCCTTGAGCGCAACCGACTTCTCCGTACGGCATCAGAGAGCAGTCCTGTTGTAGAGGAAATGACTGCTCAGTTGAACGATTTGAGCACAAGTATCCGTATGGCACTCATGCAGGCAAAACGGAATCTTGAGATTCAGCGTAATGCCGTTGCGTCACAGTATGGACAGTATAACAACGAAGTTTCAAGAACTCCGGAGCAGGAGCGTATCCTTACTCAGATAGGTCGTCAGCAGGAAGTAAAGTCAGGTCTTTATCTTATGCTTTTGCAGAAGCGTGAGGAAAATTCAATATCCCTTGCTGCCACTGCCGATAAGGGAAAGCTCATCGAGCTTCCGCAGTTTGTAGGCAAGGTTAGTCCAAAGAGTAACATGATATTGCTTATCGGTTTGATTCTCGGTATTGCATTGCCTTCATTGGTAATCTTTATCATTCAGTTCTTGCGTTATCGCATTGAGGGACACGATGATGTTGAGAGTCTCACATCAATTCCGATTATTGCAGATGTTGCTGTTGCAAACGATGCAGTGAAGACACGTGCAGATATTGTTGTTCATGAGAACCAAAACAATCAGATGGAGGAGATCTTCCGTTCTATGCGTACCAATCTTCAGTTTATGTTGAAGAAAGGACAGAAGGTAATAATGTTCACTTCGACGACATCTGGTGAGGGAAAGACCTTCAATGCGGCAAACCTTGCTATCAGTTTCGCCCTTCTTGGCAAAAAGGTTGTGCTTGTCGGACTTGATATCCGTAAGCCTCGTCTTGCAGAGTTGTTCCAGATAGACAACCATCATAATGGAATTACACGTTTACTGATTATGGACAATCCGTCGTGGGAAGATGTGCAGCATGAAATAATACCGTCGGAAATCAACGACAATCTTGATTTGTTGATGGCAGGTCCTATTCCTCCAAATCCTGGTGAAATAGTAAGTCGTCCGTCATTGTCAATTGTTGTAGAGGAGTTGAAGAAACATTATGATTATATACTCATCGATACTGCTCCGGTAGGTCTTGTAACCGATACGCTTGAAATCGGTAAAGTCTGTGATGCAACAGTATACATGTGTCGTGCGGACTACACACCGAAGTCAAGTTTCGGCTTGATAAACCAGTTCAACGACGAGAAGAAGTTGCCTAACATGTCTATTGTAATAAATGGAATCGACATGTCTAAGAAGAAGTATGGATATTATTATGGAGTAGGTAAATATGGAAAATACAAGACATACGGAACCTATTCCCGTTATGGTAACTATACAAAGTATGGTAGCTCGACAAGTTATGGTTCATACGGCAACAAGTATGGCAATGAGAATGATAACTCTATAAAGCTATAGTTTTAGGAAAATGGTAATAGCAGTAGATTTCGATGGCACAATAGTAGAGCATGAGTATCCGAAGATAGGTCGCGAGATACCTTTTGCTACAGATACCTTGCGTGCATTGATAGCAGATCGTCACAAACTGATACTTTGGTCAGTTCGGGAGGGCCATTTGCTTGACGAAGCAGTAGAGTGGTGTCGTGAAAGAGGAGTAGAGTTCTATGCTGTCAACCGTGATTTTCCAGAAGAGCGCGGTACGAGCAACAATCAGCATTTCAGTCGCAAGATAAAGGCAGACATGTTTATCGACGACAGGAATGTTGGCGGCTTGCCCGAGTGGGGACTGATTTACCAAATGGTAAAGACAGGCAAGAGTTACCGACAGCTTTTGAAGGAAAGCATACTTGCCGGAATACAGGAACCGCCTCGAAAGAAACACTGGTGGTCGTTGTAAATTGAAATTATAAAAAGCGTTTTGTTGCATATCGATTTATGTACAAGACGCTTTTTTTAGAATAAAAGTTATGATAGAAGAAAAGACGAGAAACGAAATATTTCGTTTTGTTGTAACAGGTGTACTTGCAACCGTTATTCATTATGGTATATATTATGCTTTACTGAATTTTATAAATACCAGTATAGCATTTACAATAGGATATTTCCTGAGTTTTATTTTCAATTATTACATGTCGGCACGTTTCACTTTCCGTAAGAAAACGTCAGCCAAGAATGGAGTCGGCTTTTTAGGAGCCCATCTATTCAACTATCTCCTTCAGGTTACATTATTGAATGTATTTCTATATTTAGGTGTGCCGAAGGCGATAGCTCCATTTCCTGTATATGCAATATCAATACCGGTGAACTTTATAGTCGTACGTTTTGTATTCAATCGCAAATGATGCGAGTAAAAAAGCTCAGAACGTATTGCTTTCTTATCTTATAAAATAAAGAAAATCAGCAAAAGATATAGCTATTATAAATATATTGTTTAAATTTGTATTTGTTTTCAGAATATACAGTAGCATTTAAAACAGAAAATTTATGTGTGGAATAGTAGGATATATAGGATATAGAGACGCTTATCCAATATTGATAAAAGGCTTGCATCGTTTAGAATACCGTGGTTATGATTCAGCCGGAGTGGCACTTATAACCGACGATGACAAGATGAATGTGTATAAGCAGAAAGGAAAAGTTAGCAACTTAGAGGAGTTCGTTGCTTCAAAAGATTGTTCCGGACATGTTGGAATAGCCCACACACGTTGGGCAACACATGGTGAACCGTCAGCTGTAAATGCTCACCCGCATGTTTCCCAGAATGGCAGATTGGCACTCGTACATAATGGTATAATAGAGAATTATGCCAGTTTAAAGACATTCCTTCAAGCTAAAGGCTTTGAATTTAAGAGTTCAACAGATACAGAAGTCTTAGTGCAGCTGATACAATTCATACAGGATGAATATCATAAAGATTTAGAGGGTGCTGTCGTTTCGGCACTTCGCAGAGTAACCGGAGCCTATGCCATAGCCGTATTAGACAAAGACTGTCCGGACAAAATTGTTGTTGCAAGAAAATCCAGTCCTCTTGTCATAGGAATAGGCAAGGACTGTAAGGAATTCTTCCTCGCCTCTGATGCCCTGCCAATAGTAGAATATACCAATCAGATGATATATTTAAATGATGGTGAAGTGGCACTTTTGAAATTGGGTGAGAAAGTAGAGATACACAATCTTGACAATGAGGATATAGATCCGAAAATAAAGGAAGTAGACATAGACCTGCACAGTCTTGAGAAAGGTGGCTACGACCATTTTATGTTGAAAGAGATTTACGATCAGCCAAGATGCATATCCGATTGTATGCGTGGTCGTTTGAATCTTGAGAGAAAAGAGATAGTGTTAAGTGCCATATCTCAGCATAGAGACAGACTGCTTCGTGCAAAGCGTTTTATAATCGTAGCTTGCGGAACATCATGGCATGCCGGACTAATCGGAAAGCAATTTATAGAACAGTGGTGCCAGATACCGGTAGAAGTGGAATACGCTTCGGAGTTCCGCTATCGCAAACCCGTCATTATGCATGATGATGTAGTGATAGCAATCTCTCAAAGCGGTGAGACGGCAGACACTCTTGCAGCGTTTGAACTTGCAAAAGAAAAAGGTGCCTTATGTTTTGGAATCGTCAATGTCGTAGGTTCAAGTATAGCAAGAGCTTCAGATACAGGAATATATACACATGTCGGACCGGAAATCGGAGTGGCATCAACAAAGGCATTCACAGGACAAGTTACCGTCTTGACCCTCTTTGCCCTTGCTTTAGCTCACGAGCTGGGAACAATCCCACAAGTGGAATATGAGAAATATGTTGCAGAGATGGGTGTAATTCCAGAGAAGATGAAGGAAGTATTAAAGCAAGACGGGAAAATAAAGGAGATTTCCCGTGCTTTAACTTATGCCCGTAATGCTTTATATATGGGTAGAGGGTTCAATTATCCGGTAGCCCTTGAGGGTGCATTAAAGTTAAAGGAAATCAGTTATATACATGCCGAGGGCTATCCGGCAGCCGAGATGAAACATGGTCCGATAGCTTTGGTAGACGAGAATATGCCTGTCGTTTTCGTGGCAACCCACCATCAGTTATATAAAAAGATATTAAGCAACATTCAGGAGGTGAAGGCAAGAAACGGCAGAATTATCGCCGTAGTAACCGAAGGAGATGCAGCTGTAAAAGAAATTGCCGAGGCAACAATCGAAGTACCGCCAACACTTCCCGCTGTCGCTCCATTGCTCTCAGTCATACCGTTGCAGCTTATGGCATATCATGTAGCGGTATTCAAGGGCTTGAATGTTGACCAGCCTCGAAATCTTGCAAAGTCAGTTACGGTAGAGTAGTTAAATAAAGATTAAGAAATATTGATGAAGAAAGAAGATTTAAGAATAATATTCATGGGAACGCCAGAGTTTGCTGTCGGAACGCTGCAAGCTCTGGTAGAGGGCGGATATAATGTAGTAGCTGTTGTCACTCAGCCAGACAAGCCAGTAGGCAGACATCAGGATACGCTGCAGGCATCGGCAGTAAAGCAATACGCACTTGCCCACGGTCTGCCTGTCTTACAGCCGGTAAAAATGAAGGATCCCGCATTTGTAGAAGAACTTGGCTCTTATGAAGCAGATCTTCAAGTAGTTGTAGCATTTAGAATGTTACCGGAAATAGTATGGGCAATGCCTCGTTTCGGAACCTTCAATGTGCATGCCGCCCTTCTTCCTCAGTATCGAGGTGCAGCACCTATAAACTGGGCTGTAATCAATGGTGAGACAAAGACTGGAGTTACGACCTTCTTCCTTGACCATGATATCGACACGGGTAGAGTCATAATGCAGGAACCTTTCGAAATAATGGATGACTATAATGTCGAGAATGTATATGATGGACTGATGACTCTTGGAGCAGACATTGCCCTGAAGACTATCGACAAGATAATAGAAGGCAACGGACATGTGGACTCTCTTCCACAGAAAGAAATGATTGCCGTAGGGGCTGAATTGCATAATGCACCAAAAATATTCAAGGATACATGTAGGATAGATTGGAATCAGCCGGCAAAGAAAGTATATGATTTCGTTAGAGGACTTTCTCCTTATCCCGGAGCATGGACCGATGTAAAAGACGGTAACGGGAAGGCTTATGTATTGAAAATATTCAATACAGAAAAGACAGGGATAGAAAGGACAGGTAACGTTGGTGAGTTCTCCGTTTCAGCAGGCAAACTCTTTGTCAATGCCCAAGACGAGAAACTCAAGCTAAACGTAATACAGTTGAGTGGAAAGAAAAGAATGGAAGCTCGCGATTTTATTAACGGCATGAGGGATTTAGACAGGTTCCATGCCTTGTAATTGAAAATATACGGAGGATGCAAAAAGCTTTTAGTCTTTATGCATCCTCCGTTTTAGTTTTGTATGATGACTTGTTTTATTGTTTAGCAAGCCATTCTTCAGCCCTTTGCAAGTCAGCAGGAGTATCTATACCAACAGTTTCGATATCCGTTCGTCCCACTTTAATTTTATATCCATTTTGCAGCCATCTCAGTTGTTCAAGACTCTCGGCTACTTCAAGACTGGACTGAGGCAGTTGTGTTATTTCCTTTAAAACCTCTCTTCTATAAGCATACAGTCCTATATGTTTAAGGAAAGGAAAATTCGCAGCCCATTCATCCCGTTCAATGTTCCTGATAAACGGAATTACGCTTCTGCTGAAATACATAGCGTAGTTATTGTTGTCGACAACGATTTTCGGAGAATTAGGATTCTCGATAGGTTCCATTCCGCGTGTAGAGCCAAAAGGCTTCCCGAGTGTTGCAATCTGAGTACTTTCGTCGTTGAAGCAAGAACAAAGTTCTTTAATCTGCGATTCCTGAATAAAAGGCTCGTCTCCCTGGATGTTAATGACAACATCAAAGGAATCCTGGATTTTCTCTACCGCCTCTTCTATTCTGTCAGTACCGCTCTTATGGTTAGGCGAAGTCATGATCACCTTTCCCCCGAAGCCTTCAACGGTATTAAGAATCCGTTCGTCGTCGGTAGCCACATAAACATCGTCAAGAACTTTGCAAACCTGTTCGTAAACCCTTTGAATTACAGGTTTTCCGCCAAGTATAGCCAACGGTTTTCCGGGAAAGCGCTGTGAAGCGTATCTTGCCGGTATAATTCCAACAAATCTCATGATATATATATTTATAATGTTATAAAGTTAATCCGTAAATCGAATATAAGTTCGGTCGTCGAAGGACCCTCTGTCTGGAGCCAGCCCCTTAGTGGCAACATTCTCGTTGATACAAAGCGGATCATCCGAAAGCAAACGTTGCAGTTCGTTTTCGCTCTCGTTCAGAGTGCGTTCCAGTTTCGGATAGCCGTCGCTTGCAAGAATAATTTCAGTATCCTTTTCTTTTATATCAATAACTTTCACCAAATCAGTTGGAATATTAAAGCCATCAATAACCGGGAATGCGATATTCTGTAAGTTGCATGCCTCCTTCAGTTTAGGCATTATAGCTTTTCTGCCAATATCGTCAGCCATTATAGATTCTATAGATTCACCCTTTTTTAGTGCCGTTTTGATAATCTCGGCACGTTCTTCGGCAATCTCCCTCTCATGTGGCTTTGGGTTCAAAAACAACACACCATTCACCATGCACTGGCAGTCGCCCACCATCCATATCTGTCTGTAAAACCGACTGTAGACGATAGCGCTTGCCGTCATTCTCATTACGGGAAATCTCGTCAAGTCGTTCATATTGGCATTAGCACGGTTGTAAATGCCTCGTATCCTTTCGGTAATACCCTTGCAGAAGAGTTGTAAAGTATATTCCTTAGGCATACACCGGATATAGTCGCATACGGTCTCCATACACAGCTTGCCATTAGAACACCTTTCGTCGATTTTAAAAGATGTCTTGCTTGTACTGCCGTCAACAACAGCAATAAAGTCATCGTTCGCGACGATTCCGTCCTCGCATAGCTCTTGGCTGATTTTCCCTGTAATCCTTTGCTCTTCTATTCTCATTCTTGTTTCGCTTATGTTCCTGTCGCCTGTTGTCAGAGTTTCTCGTGTCCCTGTTTTTAGCCATAGCCTTATAGTCAGGTCTGTAGGCACCGGCATACAGTTGCGTGATAAGGTCAGCCCTTCCAATGCGTTTCAGTTCCCGTTCAATATTCCTTCTTTCCTCAGGCTTGTACCAAAAGAAGAACATTCGTTGTGCGAGTTTTTCCTTAGGCGTTTTAGCCGAGAATACAGGTTCCAAAGTATAAGGATGAAATCCAGTATACCATGTTTCCGTACTGATTGTCATTGGCGTAGGGGTGAAGTCCTGCACCTGCTCAAGGTGAAAATCCAGTTTCTTGGTCTTTACAGCAAGCTCCGCCATATCCTCCTCGTGACACCCCGGGTGACTACTTATAAAATACGGTATAATCTGCTGGTTGAGGTTCTCCTCCTTGTTTATCCTGTCGAAGATTCTTTTAAATTCTCCAAACAGTTCAAACGACGGTTTCCTCATCAGTCTCAAGACATTGTCGGAAGTATGCTCAGGAGCAACCTTTAGTCTGCCGCTCACATGTTTGCATATCAGTTCGCGGGTATATTCCTTGGCCGCTTGGTTAGTCTTCTCGTCCTTGCTCTTGTGCAAGAGTAAGTCATACCTCACTCCGCTGCCGATAAAGCTCTTCTTTATTCCCGGCAGAGCATCAACAGAACGGTATATGTCGAGCAATGCAGAATGGTCGGTGTTCAGGTTCGGACAAACCTGCGGGTTGATACATGAAGGGCGCTTGCATCTCTCGCATAGCGACTTGTTCTTGCCGCCCATGCCGTACATGTTCGCTGACGGTCCTCCGAGGTCGCTGAGATATCCCTTGAAATCATCCATCTGCGATATGAGTCTTACTTCCTTGAGAATACTCTTCTTACTTCTGCATACAATAAATTTCCCCTGGTGGGCACTAATCGTACAGAAAGCGCATCCTCCGAAACATCCGCGGTGTATGTTTACAGAGAATTTGATCATATCAAAGGCTGGAATTCTTTTGTTCTTGTATTTAGGGTGGGGCAGACGCGTAAACGGTAAGTCGTATACTGCGTCAAGTTCCTCCGTCGTCATTGGCGGATATGGCGGATTGACAACAACGAATTCCTTGCCTATGGCCTGTATAATCCTTTGAGCATGGATTTTATTAGATTCCTCCTCGATTACCTTGAAGTTTTCAGCTTGCGCCTTCTTGTTTTGCAGACATTCTTCATGTGAGTGGATTTTTATGTCGTTATCTTTAAATCCACCGTCAATGCCAGCGGCATCAGTCATATAAACCGTCTGCGGGATATCCTTAATATCCTTAATGCCGAAACCTTCAAGCATTTTGTTGCAGAGTTCAACGATAGCCTTCTCGCCCATACCATATATAATAAGGTCAGCTCCAGAGTCCTTTAGAATACACGGCATGAGTTTGTCTTTCCAGTAGTCGTAGTGGGTCAATCTTCGCATAGAAGCCTCAATACCGCCCAATACGACAGGAGTGTCGGGATATAGCTCCTTTAGAATTTTGGTATAAACAATAGTTGGATACTCCGGTCGGCAGTCGTGTCTGCCGTCGGGACTATAAGCATCTTCAGACCTCAATCTCTTGTTTGCTGTATATTTGTTTACCATAGAATCCATACAGCCCGGTGAGATGCCGAAGAAGAGTCTTGGCTTTCCCAATTTTTTAAAGTCACGGTAATCACCGTGCCAATCCGGCTGTGGAACGATGGCAACCTTCAGTCCTTGTGCTTCAAGAACACGTCCGATGACAGCAGCTCCGAAAGACGGGTGGTCAATGTATGCGTCGCCAGAGAATAGAATGACGTCCAGTTCATTCCACCCTCTTAGTTCCACCTCTTTCTTAGTCGTCGGTAGCCAGTCTGTAAGTCTGTGTTCGCTCATTAATCCTCGTTCTCAGCGTTCTCGTCGTTTTTCTCAACCCATTCGATATAGAGCAGAATAAGCTGGTGAAGTCCGAAAGCCTTCATGTTCTGATTGTAGATAACATCCAGGCACAGGTCGATAAGTCCTTTGTCGGCACCTTTGTTTGATTCCAGCATAGACCTCATGTTCAGTTTCAGCTTGTCGAGAACAGCCTCGTCGATAAAACCAGTGCTGTCGATAAGATTTTTCAGAAGAGAGTATTTCTTTATAGTCTGCAAGTGTTCTTCACTTACGTTGATGCTTCTTGTTCCAGAAGCGTTAGCTTGTATTTTATACATGATTAAATTAATTTGTTATTGTTATTGATATAACGCTCTTCAGTTCGTGTAAACCGTATTTTTGAAGTGCGTTTATTATAATTTCTACAAAGGTAAAGTAAATCCTTGATACCGCAAAAAAACAGATACTATTTTTTTGTAATGTTTTCATGTTCCAATCTCTATGAATTACCGCGAGCCTCGCGGTAATATATGTATAATTTAAGTTTCTGTTTCAGACGAAAACCGATAGAACTCCATCTTGTTGTTTGCAAGCCTTCGGCTTACTGCTGATTTTCGTCTAAGAAACACCACCTAAATAGACTAAGAACCGCATTTAGAATATAAAAACCAAAAAATCCTTCACTGAACGTGTAATGCCTTTATATTCAGTGCTTTGCGATGAAGGATTTTTTTGCTTGTAGTAAGATATACGGCTCATTCGGAATATTATCATTCCGTATTCCGAATGAAACTGTTCCTTTCCTGTATGAGGTCGATAGTCTTTTTTATCATGTCTTGAGGAAGTGAAAAAGCCTAATGAAGGTGTTGTAACTACAGTTAAAAGTGTTTTCAACTACCGTTAAAAGTGTTTGTAACGGTAGTTAAAAGTGTTTTTAACGTTAGTTACAACACCTCAGTCATGGTAAAACGCAGGGCAAACGCATCAAAAATTTCACCTTTTAA